>JAKLKD010000322.1 GCA_023150845.1 Myxococcota bacterium
CGGAGGGCGAGCTCTGCCTCGACGGGGCGCCCTACACCCGGCCCGCGCCCCGGGCCATCGCCTGCCTGTTCCAGGAGGCGCCCCTGCCCTTTGACCTGGCCGCCCGGGAGCTCGTGGCCTTGGGCGGCCCCTACGTCGCCGAGGCCCTCGCCGCCGTGGAGCTCGACGGGGCCCGCGCCATGCACACCCTCTCCGGCGGCGAGCGCCAGCGCGCCCACATCGCCCGCTGCCTCGCGGCGCGGCCCCGGCTCCTGCTCCTCGACGAGCCGACCAACCACCTCGACCTCGCGTCCCGGGCGCGGCTCACGCGGCTCCTCGCTGGCCGCGCGGCCCTCGTCGCCACCCACGATCTCGACCTCGCCGCCCGCGCCGATCACGTCGTCTTGCTCCGCGCGGGGGCCGTCGTCGCCTCGGGGCCGCCTCGGGCGGTCCTCACACCCCCGTCCCTCGCCGACGCCCTCGGCGTGGCCCTCGCCCGCGTCGACGACCCCGTCGATGGCACCCCGATGTTCCGCCTCGTTTAGCCCCAGGAGAAGCCCCATGATCCTCTTCACGCTCCTCGCCTGCACCCCGCACGACACCGACCCCGACACCCTCGCCGGCGCCCTTACCCAGCGCGCCTACGTCGTGAGCGCCGCGTCCAACGAGCTCTTCGTGTTTGACCACGAGACCCTCGCCGAGCTGGGCTCCGTTGACACGACGGTCCAGACCGGCGCGAACAACGGCAACCACATGGCCATGGTCACCCCCGACGGCGCCAAGGTCTACGTCACGGCGGCCTCGGCGGGCAGCCTCATCGTCCTCGACGCGGCGACCTTGACCGTGAAGAAGACCCTCCCCATCGGCGGCCACACGACCCACATGGCGCTGCGGGAGGACCGCCCGGAGCTCTGGCTCATGGCCGAGGACAACAACGCCGTGATCGTGCTCAACACCGAGACCGACACCGTCACCCACACGATCACCGACCCGAGCATCCACATCCCGCACTTCGCCCGGTTCTCCGGCGACCGGGCCTATGTGCCGAGCATCGGCGGCAACAACGTCTCGATCATCGATCTGGAGACCTACCGCGTCGTGGACACCCTCGTCGGCGAGGGGCTCACCGAGGGCCCCTGCGAGGGTGACCCCTGCGGCTACGCGGACGCGCAGATCGACCCCAACGGCGTGCTCTTCGCCGCGAACTACAGCACGGGCAAGGTCATCGTCTACGACACCGTGACCGGCGAGCGCCTCCCCGACGTCGCCGTCGGCGGCGCGACCTGGTCGGCCTTCGTGAACCCCTTCGCCGAGGAGGGCAGCTACGCCTTCGTGCCGAGCTGGGCCTCCTCGACGGTCTCGCGGGTGGACCTCAGCGGCGCCGCGACCATCTGGGCCCAAGGCGACAGCGAGGTCTACGGCGTGAACTTCAGCGCCCAGGCCCCGGACGAGGCTTTTGTGCTCAACCGCGTCAAGCACGAGGTCCGTGTGCTCGACCGGGAGCGCGGCGAGCTGATCACGACCCTCGACGTCGGCGGCACGACGGAGACGGGCACCACGACGCCGAGCGGGCGCCTGCTCCTGCCGATCTCGTCGAGCGGGGAGGTCATCGTGATCGACACCGCCACCCACGCCGAGCTCGCGCGCTTCGGCGGCGTCGGGACCTACCCCTGGAGCGTAGCGACGGCGGACGGCCAGAACTACTGCCACTGAGCCGTCCTCGGGGCTGGGCGCGCCGCTCAGCCCACCCGCAGCCGCCGCAGCCCGAGCTCAACGACGAGGGTGAGGAGCGCCGCGAGCGCCAGCCAGGGCCAGGTCGCCCGGCGCTCCACCCGCTCCCGCACCCCCGCCGTCGCGAAGGCCACGGCGTCGGGCAGCACCTCCCCGCCCGACGCCGAGGCGATCTCCGCCAAGAGCGCCGGGTTGGAGAGGGGGCCGTCGAGCTCCAAGGGCGGCGGCGGCGCCACCTGACCCCGGGCCACCGACGCCGGGGTGCCCTCCAGGCCGTCGATGCGCGCCTCGACCCACAGGGGGCCGTCCCAAGGCGCGGCGGCGACATAGCGGCCCGGGGCCTCCTCGCTGAGCGTGAGGCGGGTCGTGCCGCCCGCCCCGGTGACGAGGGCCTCGGCCTTTACGCCCTCCCGGGGGCTGCCCAGGCGATCCGTAGCGAGCACGGTGAGCTGGGCGGCGTCGGCGTCGGCCCGGAGCTGCAGGGTGATGGTCCGGTCCGGCGGGCGGCGGCGCACGGCGCGCACGAGCTCGACGAGCCAACGATCGAGGCTCGGCCAGGTGAGCCAGCCCGCGCCCCAGCCGCCGCCGAGCTCTGAAGAGAACACCGTGGCGCTGCCGAGGCCGTACCGCCACGAGGTCAAGAGCGGCCGGGTCACCGCGCCGAGGCTCAGGCCGAGCTCCGCCGTCGTCCGGGCCTTGCTCTCGTTCCAGCCCGCCAAGAGCGGCGCCGAGGCCCAGTTGACGCTGCCCGCCAGGGGGCTCCCCGGCACGGCCCGGGCGGCGTCGTCGGACTCGGTGAGGTTTCGGCGCAGGACGTTTAGGGTCTCGTCGAGGAAGATCTGGGGCACGTCTTGGGCGCGCTCGGCGTACCAGGCGCGGCCTTTGCCGTAGGTGGCGACGATCTCCAGCTCCTTCCGGGCGGCCTCCGGGGAGAGCGCCACCGTCGAGACGGTCACCGCCGAGCCCTGAATGCGCGACATGAGGCTCAGGTGCTGGTCGTAGCGGGTCAGCCCCACGCCGTCGGTGAGCAGGATGATGTGTTTGAGGGTCGCGTCCGTCGTCGAGAGCGCCGTGAACGCCTCCTCCAAGGCGGGGTAGATGCGGGTGCCGCCGGAGACGGTCAAGGCGCCGACGGCCTCCTTCACCGCCGCGGCGTTCTTCGCCCGGGTGAGCGGCACGGTCCAGACCGGCGCGTCGGAGAAGCTCAGCACGCCGACCCGGGCCTCAGGCGGCAGCATGTCTACGCTCGACTGCACCGCCGAGATCGCGAGCTCAAGCTTCTGCGCCCGGGCCATGCTGTCGCTGCGGTCGATGAGGTAGACCACCGCCAGGGGCGGCGGCTCCCGGCGGCGGCGCTCGGGCAAGATCACCGGCAGGGCCCGGGCCAAGGGCTCCATGTGGGGCTCGTCCAAGGCCAGGCCCCGGCGGCCGCCGCTGATCACGAGGTCCACGCCGCCCACCCGGGCGAGGTCGGCCACCTGGGCGTGGCGCTCGGCGGGCCAGCGGTCCAGGGCCGGAGACAAGATGAAGAGGGTCGAGCCCTCGGGCAAGGCCGTGGGCAGCTCCGCGCTCACCCGGGCCTTGAGGCCGCCGCTGGCGAGCTTCGGGGCCAGGGCCTCGGCGCCGTCGCCCCAGAGCACGACCTCGGCCTCGCCGACGACACGCTGCCAGCCGCCCTGGGCGTCGTCTTGGGGCCACTCGTCGCCGACGAGGCGCAGCCGGGCCTCGACGGGGTGCAGGCCCGGCGCCGGGGCGGTGTAGGCCAAGGTGAGGGTGTGGTCCCCCTCGGGGAGGTCCACGGCGCGGCGGGCGCGCTCGACCCCGGCCACGGTGAGGGTCACCGCGCCTTGAGCGGGCTCGGTGAGGCGCAGGTTCACCGTCGCCTCGGCGGGGGTGCCGCCGCGCAGGCCGTCCTGCACCCGGAGCCCGGTGACCGCCCCGTTCGGCGCGGGCAGGCCCGGCGGGATGGGGAAGAGCTGCACCCCCGACGCCCCGGCCAAGGCGGCGGCGCGGGCGGCGGCGTCCCCCTCGGGGCCGCCATGGCGGTCGGCGCCGTCGGTCAAGAGCAGCACCCGGCGGGTGCGGGCGCTGGGCGTGGCGGCGACGGCGCGCAGGATGAGCGCGGTGAGGTCCGTGGCGTCGGCGGGGGCGTCGGCGACCTCCACCACGGGCACCCCCTCGGGCAAGGCGGCGCGGACCCGGGCGGCCAAGGCGCGGGCGTCCTCTAAACGCGCA
Source organism: Myxococcota bacterium (assembly GCA_023150845.1). Taxonomy (GTDB): domain Bacteria; phylum Myxococcota_A; class UBA796; order UBA796; family CAJQPC01; genus JADKFE01. The sequence goes on from JAKLKD010000322.1 coordinate 3,946, forward strand.
GGGCTCATCGAGGCGCTGTGGTCCTCGGCGATCACCACGGCGAGGTCGGGCGCCCGGCGCTCCAGGGCGGGCCGGGCCACAGCGAGGAGCAGGAGGCTCAGGGTCAGCACCCGCAAGAGCAAGGCCAGGAGGTTTCGCCCCCGGGCGGCGAGGGCCCGGTCCGCGGGCAGGCCCAAGGCCAAGAGCGCTAGCGCCGGGATGAGCCAGAGCGGCCGGGCGTCCTGGAGGAGCCAGAGGGACTCGGGGTCGGCCAAGGCGGCGCGGAGCTCGGCCCAGGTGAGGAAGGTCTCGGGGCTCATCGGGGCGCCACCTGCTGCTCCAGGAGGAGCAGGAGGACCGCCGCGGCGGCGAACCAGAGCCAGCGCGGCGTCGGGGCCTCGGCCTCACCCGACCCGGTCTCGGCGGCGGCCGCGAGGGGCGGGCCCGAGTCCGCGCGCCCGAGCTCCTCTTCAGGCCAACGCACGGCCTGGAGCCGCTCCCCGGCCTCGTCCAAGACCGCGTAGATCCCCGGCGCCAGGCCGTCCACCCGGCGCTGCCCGGGCGGCACGGCGAGGGCGCTCGGCGGATCGACGTCGAGGCGGGTCAGCTCGGCGCCGAGGCCCGGGGCGACGGTGAGGCCCTCGGCGGCGCTCACCGGCGGCGGCGGCGGCGCCCCCGCCCGGCCTTGGCGGGCCCAGATCACCCAGTTGTAGACGAGCTGCGGGAACGCCACGGTGAGCGGGAGGTCAGAGCGGGTGAGGTCAAAGCCGAGCACCTGCGCCCGGGGCGCCTCGTCCTGGACCACCCAGGCCGGCCCCGCCGCCGTGGCGCTCAGCACCCGCGCCCCGCTCGGCGCCCGCACCGTCGAGACGGCCTGCACCTCCAGGCGGCGTAAGGACACCCCAGCGAGGATGGGGTGGGTGAGGTCCCAGGTGGTGAAGGTCGGGTCCTCGACGCGCTCGCCGAGGGGCATCGGCCCGCGGCCCGGGGGCGGGTCGATGAACACCGCCGCCACCTCGGCCCCGAGGCGGGCCTTGGGCGCGGCTCGGTCGTAGATCACGAGGTCCACGTCGTCGCCGGGGCTCGGCGCGCCCGCCGGGGAGAAGACCTTGAGGGTGAGGCCGGGCAGGAGCTTGAGCGCGCCCAGGAGGTAGCGGTTGCCTGGGGTGACGAGCCAGACGACGGCGGGGCGCAGCGCCGGGAGCGCGGCCACCCCGGCGTCGTCCTCGGGCAAGGTGTCGCCCTCGGCGGCGATGACCGCCCGCACCCAGGGGCTCGACGAGGGCGGGACCCGGTAGACCCGGCGCAGCTCCCCGTCCGCGGGCAAGGTGACGGCCTCTTCGCCGAGGAGCCCCTCTTCAGTCTCGACCCGCAGCCGCGCGGGCCGCGCCGGGCCTTGGCTCCGCACGACGACGGCGACGTTGTGCTCCGGGGGCAGCCCCACCCCGGCGCTGGCGCTCACGCTGATCACGGCGGCGTCTGGGCCGCCCTCACCGACGATCTGCCCGGCGACCCCCTCCGGGGCCGGGCCGTCGCTGAGCACGATGGGGGTGTAGCCGAAGGACTCGGCGAGGCGCGCCCCGCCCAGGAGGTCCGCCCCGCCCCAGCCGGGCCGCAGCGCGGCGAGGGCGGCGTCG
>JAKLKD010000323.1 GCA_023150845.1 Myxococcota bacterium
GGGCCAAGATTCGCGGCAGGGGGGTCCACCCAGAGCGGGTGAGGGCGAAGATTCGCGGCAAGGGGTTCTGCCCCGAGCGGGTGAGGGTGAAGACTCGCGGCAAAGGGTTCTGCCCCGAGGGGGCGAAGGCGAAGATGCGCGGCACGGAGGTCAACCCCGAGGGGGCGAAGGCGAAGATGCGCGGCAGGGGGGTCAACCCCGAGCGGATGAGGGACAAGATTCGCGGCGGAGAGGTCCGCTCCAAGCGCGTTAAACAGGCGAAAGGGAGCTAAGGAGCAGAACTATCTTCCAGCCCCCGCGCGCCCTCTCCCGAGAGCGATGTGCCGCAAGGGCAATCGCCTCCTGTTCGAGCGCTCTGCGCAGAGCCCGAGACCGGACGCAACATTTTGGGGTTTTCTGTGCATCCCTCATGATAGGCTCCGCATACCTTAGGAGCCATCGTATGTCCGCGCCCCTCATTGTTGGACTCACGGAGCTAGAGCAACAGCCTTGGGTCGATGTTGGCGCGATCGTCATGGCACACACCTTCGGCGCCTACGGGTACCGGGTCGTCTTGATGGACGGGGATCCCTGCTCCGCGGTTCTGGGCCAATGGGGAGCGACCTTGCCGCAAGAAGGCCCATCGCTGCTGGGCCTCATGCGCTCCTGGATGTTGGGCTTCGTGACTGCGCCCGCCACTGACGAGGTCTTGGAGATCCTACAAGACGCTGAGATCCCTGGAGATGTAGGCTTTGTGCGCGCGGCGGATACGCCACTGAACGATCGGCCTGGCGCACCGACGCCGCGAGCGGTGCTCGCCGCCCGAGACGCGCTGCGCCGCTCGTTGGTGGCCCATGAGCGCGCGCAGGTCGTGATCGTACGCCTGCCCCCGCTCTCCACCGCTTTGGGCCTCTCATTGGCAGCGCAGCTTGTAGACGTGCTCGTGCCGTTGGTGCCCCAAGACGCGCTGCGAGGCGTGGCCCTGGCGCTCAGCCAGGTGATGAGCCTACGCGGCGCGGTGATGCGCGTGTTGCCCGTCGAGGTCAATCCCGCTGAAGTCTGGTCACCCGAGGACGCTGAAGAGGCTTGGTTGGGTCTCACCCAGCTCATGCCCATCGCCCGGGTGCGCCCGGCGTTCATCATCGAGAACGCCGATGACGGGCGCATCGGCCTGCCGGGGAGCGTGGCTGAAGACTTCACTACGCTCGCCGACGCGGTGCGTGAGGCCGTACGACTGCCTCACCCTGACGCCGAGGAGCAGGTATGGGAGGCCGACGCGCGCGACGACGGCCCCGCCGCTTACGCTGGGTTCATGCGGCTGATCGAGGCCGACGCCGCCGAAGCGCAACGGTTCTTTAAGAAGAGCCTCGCTGGGCGCGGTGCTACGCGGCGCAGCGCGGTGGAGGCCATGCGCGCCATGGTGGACAGCGGCGCCGTGAACCAGGAGGGGATCGCCGAGGCGTTTAAGTATGTTGTGCAGAAGTTTCGTATCGCGGAGCCTGATCAGCTCGCAGAGTACGTCAGCGAGATCGGGCGGTCACTGCTGAACGCACTCCGCGCGGGGGCGCTCCAGGCGCGCGCATCGCGTGTGCTCATCGACGTGGCCGACGCCCAGGTGAGCACGGCGGTCTACCGTCAGACCGTCGGTCAGGCTGTCAACGCGCTCTTGGACGAGGCGGAGGCGCTGCTGTTGGAGGCGAGTCGGGGGGTGAACTCTCAGGCTGAGGCGGTGCGCTTGTCACTGGTTTTGGGCCGACACGCACGGGCAGCAAAGCAGGGCAGACACATTGATCTTGCGGTGTACTGGGTGCTACGGGCTCTCCAACTCGGCGCTGAAGAAGACCATGCGAAGCGCGCCTCGCTTGACGTGGTGTGGTTCTTCGTTGTGGGCGGCGGCGAGCAGCGCGCAATTGACCAGCTCATTGCCTTAGCGAACTCGATGGTGCAGTCCAATCCTGGCTACGCTCACTACTACCTCGCCCTGGGCTACGGGTTTCTGAACGACCGTCGCGAAGCCATCAAGCACATGGGCCTGCTCTCCCAAGCCGACTACGCGCGCTACGAGAAGGCCCACGAAGATCCCGACATCCGAGACTATGTCTACAAAGACATGGGCACTCCACACTTCTTCTCCACGGCCCCAATGAGGGGCAAGACTCCGAAAGGCCAATGACGCTGCGTACTCTGAGCCTGCTGATGCCCATCATGGTGGCCTGTAGCCCCCCTCCCCCCGCCGCCGACGCGGGCTTCATGGTGAACGGCGCCTCTGGGCAAGCCTTCCTCTTCGACGGATCAAGCTCCTCCGGCGACGCGCTCACGTTCTCTTGGGCGCTGGTGGATGGCCCCGAGGCCGCGACGCTTCACGACGCCGACACCCCCTGGCCCACGCTGCTCCCCGAGGTGGAGGGCGTCTACACGCTCCTCCTCACCGTCTGCGACCGGCGTGGCCTGTGTGATGAGGCCGAGACCTTCGCCCAGGTCGGCGCCTCTGCCGCCTCGCGCCAACGCCTGATGCAAACGCCCAGCTTTGGCGGCGGCAAGCTCTTTGGAGGCTCAAAGCCGCTCGGAGACAACGACGCCCCCCAGGCCGACGCCTCCGCACGGCGCAGCCTGGGCAGCGCCGCCACCATCAAGCTCGACGGATCAGCAAGCAGCGATCCCAACGGCGACACCCTACGTTACCGCTGGCGCTTCGTGAGCCGCCCCGCCGACTCAGCCCTCACCGACGCCGACATTCAGGACAACACCGCCGCCTTTGCCTCGTTCACCGCCGATGTAGACGGGACGTGGCAGGTGAAGCTCACCGTGCGCGATCAGAGCCTCGCCGACGCGATCTTGTTGCCGGATATTGTCCTCAAGGCGCTTGAAGACGACGACCCCTGGGACGACCTCTCCCGTCGCCCCGGCAAGTGGCGCACCTCTGAAGACTACGACCCCCTCGACTAAACCCACGCCGCCGGGCGCCCAAGCCACGTAGCCACCTCTCCAAAGGCGTGCGCCCTCCAGCGGCATGAGGTAGTCACGGGCTTCGGCAGCGCGCGCCAAAGGGGGTGCGTCGCTTCGCGGCGTGGTATTTGAGCCGCGCCACCCTCTGACCCCGGGCCCCTCGATGGACGACCGCCTCTACCTCCGCCAGCTCCGCGCCGGGCGCGACTTTGGCCGCCAGAACCCCGTCGCCGCCCAGATGGCGAACTTCATCTACCTCGTCGGCGACCGGGTCACCCGGGAGTGTGTGATCATCGACCCGGCCTGGGACGTGCGCGGCGTGCTCGACCGGGCCGCTGAAGACGACATGAAGGTGGTCGGCGCGATGGTGACCCACTACCACCCCGACCACTGCGGCGGGAGCATGTTCGGCTTCACCGTGCAGGGCCTCCCCGAGCTCCTCGCGCTCAACCCCTGCCCCGTGCACGTCCACGAGGCCGAGGCCCACGGCGTGCGCACCGTGACCAAGCTCTCGGCGACGGACCTCACCTCCCACAGCTCCGGCGACAAGGTGAAGGTGGGCGAGGTCGAGATCGAGTGCCTGCACACCCCCGGCCACACCCCCGGCAGCCAGTGCTTCCGCTGCAAAGGCGCGCTCATCGCCGGGGACACCCTCTTCTTGCAGGGCTGCGGCCGCGTCGACCTCCCCGGCGGCAACGCTGAGGAGATGCGCCGCACGCTGACCCAGCGCCTCGCCACCTTGCCGGGGGACCTCGTGCTCTACCCCGGCCACAGCTACGGCGAGGAGACCTACACCACGCCGGGCTCGGCGTCGCTCACGGACGTTCGGCGGCGGAACCAGGCCTTGGGGTGGTTCTAAAGCGCGCGGCCCACCCACCCCACAAAGCGTCTAGGCTACACTACCCCCCATGATCATCCTCGGTGTGGCGGACAACCACGACGCTGGCGCCGCCCTCGTCCAAGACGGACAGCTCCTCGCGGCCTGCTCTCAGGAGCGTTTTGACCGCAAGAAGGGCTCCGGCGCCTTCCCGTGGGCGGCCATCGACGCGGCCCTGGACACCGCCGGGGTGAAGGCCCGGGACGTAGACCGGGTGGTCTTCGGCACGGCGTTCACGCCCTCGACGCTCCTGCGGCGTTTTCCAGCGCTCCACCACCAGCGCAAGGCCGAGGGCGGGCAGTTTGACCCGCTCCTGAGCGCCTACATCGCCTACCAGGTGGCCCTGCGGCGCACGGGGCTGCACGCCGTGGAGGTCGAGGCCAGCCAGCGGCTCCTCACCCACCGCCTGCGGGAGCGCGGCTTCCCCAAGGCCCAGGTGGTGATGATGGACCACCACGAGGCCCACGCCCACGCGGCCTACCGCGCCCAGCCCCACCCCACGGCGCTCATCTTGACCGTCGACGCCATGGGCGACGGCCTGAGCGCGACGGCCTGGGTGGGGCAGGTCGGCCAGCTCAACCGCCACTGGGCGCAGTCGGGCCTCGCCGCGGTGAACACCTTCTACTCCCGCATCACCGAGCTCTTGGGCTTCACCGCGCTCCGCCACGAGGGCAAGGTCACCGGCCTCGCCGCCTACGCCAAGCCGCCGCCGGAGCTCCTGGAGCACATGGCCGAGCGCCTGCGCTTCGTGAGCCCCGGCTTCAACCGCCTGAGCCCCTTCGCGCTGGAGACCAAAGACAGCCCCTTCTACGCCGCGCTCCGCGACTTCACCCGGGAGGAGATCGCCGCCGCCGCCCAGCGCACCCTGGAGGACGCCGTCACCGCCTTCGTGGCCTACTGGGTCGAGCGAACCGGCGTGGCGGACGTCGCCGTCGCGGGCGGCGCCTTCGCCAACGTGAAGCTCAACCAGCGCGTCGCGGCCTTGCCCCAGGTGAAGAGCCTCTTCGTCGCGCCGCACATGGGCGACGGCGGCCTGGCGCTGGGCGCGGCCTTGGGCGCGGCGGGCACGCCCCCCGAGGCGCGGGTCCGCCTAGACTGGGGCCCCCGCTACACCAAGAGCCAGATCTCCCGGGAGCTCTACATCGCCCGGCTCACCCCGGTGAGCGGTGTGGACGCCGTCGAGCACGCCGCCACCTTGCTCGCCCGAGGGCTCACCGTCGCCCGCTTCGCCGGGGGCATGGAGTTTGGCCCCCGGGCCCTGGGCAACCGCTCGATCCTCGTGCGCCCGGACCTGCCCGAGGTCAACGACCGGCTCAACGGCCAGCTCAAACGTACGGAGTTCATGCCCTTCGCCCCGATCTGCGTCGCCGAGAACGCCAAGCGCCTCTTTGTGGGCCTGGAGAAGACGGCGCTCTCCGCCCGGCACATGACGGTGTGCTGCGACTGCACCGACGAGCTCCGCCGCCTCGCCCCGGGGGTGGTGCACGTCGACGGCACGGCCCGGCCTCAGCTCGTCGACGCCGCCGAGCACCCCCGGCTGCACCGCCTGCTCCGGCGCTTTGAGGAGCTCACCGGCGTGCCCGCCCTCATCAACACCTCGTTCAACATGCACGAGGAGCCCATCGTCTGCTCCCCCTTCGACGCCATCCGCGCCTGGAGGGCGGCCAAGCTGGACGCTTTAATCCTCGAAGACGTGATCGTAGAGCGAGATCGCTGATCTCCATTGGGGATGTGGTGCTATTCTACGGGCCCCGGCATC
>JAKLKD010000013.1 GCA_023150845.1 Myxococcota bacterium
CGCGATGGGCTCGACGATGGGCGCGGGCGCGATGGGCTCGACGACAGGCGCGGCGGCGAGGCGCGGCGGCGCGGCGGCGAGGGCGCTCGGCGGGTCAACGCTGATGGGGAAACGTACGATCCAGTCCACCCAGCCCGCGACCCGCCCTTGCACGACCAAGGACCACTCGACGCGGTTGAAGTTGGACTCGAAGGACCACGCCGTCGTGGGCGGGATCACGAGCGCGCCGTGGTACGTCCCGTCCGTCTCCCGGGCGAGGGTGGTCACCACCTGATGGGGGATACGGCTGTGGGTGGTCTTGTGTTTGCCCGTCCCGGCGATGGCGACCTCGTCGCAGCGCAGCGTGGCCTCGACGACGCGGATGAGGCTCCCGGCCCGAGGCGCGCGCACCCACACCGAGAGCGGCTGCCCGGGGCTCCCCCGCTGGAGGTCCATGCCCGCCGACACCTCGCCGAGGCGCTGCCGCGCGAGCCAGTTCCGCGTGGGCGGGAACATCACCGCGAGCACCAGCGGCAGAAACAGCAGCCCGAAGGGCACAAAGACGCAGATCAAGACGCCGAGCAAGACCTTGCGGGCGATCTCGACGCTGCTGCCCTGGCTCCCGGCCACCATCGGCCGGTTGCCCGCCGCGGAGCGCCAGCGCCCGTCGCCCGGGAGGCTCACCGCGCGCTCGTCCTTGGGGTCGAAGGCCCAGGGGATGTCGGCGCTGGCCACCACGAGGTGAGACACCTGCAGCAGCTCACCCTCGTAGGCCGGGGGGCCCTCCGGGACATGGAGGCTGAAGGGGTAGACGCGCTCACCCGCCTCCCAGGCGGCGTTGGCCTCTAGGGGATCCTCGGCGCAGACGCCCTCATCGACGTTGCCTTTGCCCGAGGTGCGCCAGATCAGGCGCACCCGCAGGCCCTCACAGCGCACGGCGCTGCTGGTGGTGACCACGACCTCCCCGCGGATCGTCTCACCCGGCGCGAAGGACTCCGCGTCCCCAAGGAGCCGGAGCTTGAGCGTGCAGCTCGCCATCCTCGGCGCCCTCCCTTCAGTTCGTGGGCTGGGCGGCGCCCTCGACCACGGGGTAACCCGCGCTCACCCAGGCCCCTGTGCCGCCCGAGACGTTGACCGGGGTGAACCCTTTGGAGGCCAAGAGCTGGCTCGCCCGCTCCGACCGGCGCCCGGACTGGCAGATGACGTAGATCTCGCCGCCTTTGTGGGGCTCCAGCTCGGCGAGGCGCGCCTCCAGGGCGTCCAAGGGCACATGCCGCGCCTGGGCGACGTGGCCCGCGGCGTACTCCTCGTCGGTGCGCACGTCGATGATCAGCGGCACCTTGCCCGCGGCGAGGTCGGCCTGGAGGCCGGCGACGTCTACGGCGCGGAAGGAGGCCGCGGGCTGCGCGGCGGCGGGGGCGGCGGCTGGCGGGGTGGGCTCGGCGCCACCGCAGGCGGTGAGCGTGGTGAGGAGCGCCAGCAGCACGCGCATCAGGGGACCGCCACGATCATCAAGGTGACGTTGTCTTTGCCGCCGCCGTGGTGCGCGGCGCGGATGAGCTCCCGGGCGCAGATGCGGGGGTCGTCGTACTGGTTGAGGATCGTCTCGATCTCGTCGTCCTCAACCTCACCCCAGAGCCCGTCGGAGTTGAGCAGGAGGAGATCCCCCGACTCAAGCTCCAGGCGGAAGATGTCGATCTCGACGTTCCGCTCGGTGCCAACGGTGCGCAGGAGGATGTTCGAGTGGGGGTGCGTGCGCGCCTCTTCAGCGGTGATGCGGCCCTGCTCGACCATCTTGGAGACGAGGGAGTGGTCGCGGCTCACCTGGTGGAGCGTGCCGTCGCGGAGGAGGTACCCGCGGGAGTCGCCGACGTTCGCCAGGAGGCCCAGGTTGCCGTGCATGAGCAGGGCGACGAGGGTGGTGCCCATGTCGTTGCCGCGCTCTTCAGCGGTGGCCTTGACGGTGTTGTTGGCCTCTTGGAAGGCCTCGTCGAGGATGTTCTCCATCTGCTCGGGGGTGAGCTGGCCACCCTTCGAGAAGCGCTCCCGGGCGACCTTGCCGATGGTGGTAGACGCCACCATCGAGGCGACCTCGCCGCTCTCGTGTCCGCCCATGCCGTCGGCGACCACAAAGAGCTGGGCCTCGTCGCTGAGGCTCACCCAGGACCAGTTGTCCTCGTTGAGCACGCGGGCGAGGCCGACGTCGGTCATGGCGGCGCAAGAGATGCGCGCCTTGAGGCTGTCCGAGCGGTCAAACCAGCCCTCGACCTGCCGACCGAACTCCAGCGGGTTCTTGAACCGGCCCTCTTCGGCCTTCTCGAAGAAGTCGCGGAGCGGGTTGAACTCGACGGGGGTGAAACGTTTGAGGAGCTCGCCGAGGTCCCGGAGCTCGTTGCCGCGCTCGGACTCGGGCACAGGGCCGTCGTAGAGGTGGGCGATGTCGGGATCGTAGAGCAGCAGGCGGCCCTCGTCCCGGCGCAGCAGCACGTTCGCCCGGGTGAGCCGGGCCAAGGACACGCCGTTGTGGTGCAGCCAGGCGAGGAGGCCCGCGAAGCGCTGGGCCATGTTGACGACCTGGGAGGCCGGCAGGGGCGCGGCCTCGTCGAGCATCAACGACTCGTTCCGGTAGCGCACCACGGAGCAGAGCACGTTCTTGTGGACGAAGACGTCGTCGGGCTGGAGCACGCCGGGGTGGGTCAGGCGGCGCTCAAAAAACTTCTTGTAGGGCTCGAAGCCCGCGGGATCCCAGCGCGCGGACATCAAGAACTGCGTGCGGGCCTCAAGCTCGACGCCGCAGCTCACGCAGGCCGTCGCTTTGCGGGGGCTCTGCTCGCTGCCGCACTCCCAGCAGCGGCGCGTCGGCTGATCAGGCCGGTCGTCCGTCACCAGGTAGTACATCCGGCCTTCGGAGAGCCGCACCAGCGCCTCTACGCGGTAGTGCTTGGAGAGCTCCATGCCCGTGGGGAACGGCTGTGGGCGGGGGGTGGATGCGTCTGCCATGGGACAGCGGTACTCCGTGGGCTAAACCTCGACCGGACCATTCTAACGCAAAGCGCGCGACGGGCAGCGCGCTCGTAAGAATCGCGAGAAGAACGGCCCACGCCCCTCGCGCCCGAGCGCGTTACGGGGGCGCGCATGACCATGTCTCTCCCGTTCAAAGTTGAGGCGCGCAGCGGCGCGGCGCGCGCAGGCGTGCTCACCACCGCCCGCGGCTCCATCCGCACGCCCGTCTACATGCCCGTCGGCACCCAAGGCGCGATCCGCACCCTGGCGCCGTCGCTCATCCCCGCCACGGGCACCCAGATCCTCCTGGCGAACACCTACCACCTGCACCAGCGGCCCGGCGAAGAGCTCGTCGCCAAGCACGGCGGCCTGCACAAGATGATGGGCGTGAACCTGCCGATCCTCACGGACTCCGGCGGGTTTCAGGTCTTCTCCCTCGACAAGAAGAAGGTCGATGAGCAGGGCGTGACCTTCACCTACGAGGTGGACGGCCAGCGCACCTTCTTGTCCCCCGAGCGCTCCATGGCGATCCAGATGGCCTTGGGCGCTGACATCGCGATGGTCTTCGACGAGTGCCTCGCGTATGGCACCGACCGGGCCTACGCCGAGGCGAGCGTCGCCCGCACGACCCGCTGGGAGCAGCGGAGCAAGGACGCCCACACCCGCCCCGACCAGGCGCTCTTCGGCATCGTGCAGGGCGGCTTCTGGGCGGACCTGCGTAAACGTTCGGCGGAGGAGATCCAGGAGATCGGCTTCGACGGCTACGCCATCGGCGGCCTCAGCGTCGGCGAGGGCCACGACGTGATGTGCCAGGTGCTCGACTGGACGACGCCGCACATGCCCCAGAACCACCCGCGCTACCTCATGGGCGTCGGGAAGCCCATCGACCTCGTCGAGGGCGTGGCGCGGGGCATCGACATGTTCGACTGCGTCATCCAGACCCGCCACGCGCGCAGCGGCATGTTCTACACGCGTAAGGGCCGGATGCGCATCACCGACGCCCGCTTCCGCAAGGACATGTACCCCCCCGACACCTCCTGCGGCTGCTACACCTGCCGCAACTTCACCCGGGCGTACATCCACCACCTCTTCCGCGTGGGTGAGGTGCTCGGCGCCACCTTGGCGACCCTGCACAACATCCACTTCTTCGCCACCTTCATGGACGAGATGCGGCAGTCCATCGTCGAGGGGCGCTTCGAGGCCTTCCGGAAGGAGGTCCACGCCACCTGGGAAGAGAAGCCCCAGGCGAACAGCGTGCGCCCGGCCAAGCCCGGCAAGCCCCACAAGCGGGCGAAGGGTGAGGCCATAGACGACGACGACAGCTTCGGCGGCTGAGGTCAGGCCCGCGAGGGTGGGGCATTGAAAGTGATTTTCAAGAAGACTCCCTCCCTTGCGGCGAGGGGGTCCGGGGTTTAGAACGGATCTGAACGGCGCTCTGTGTTTACAGACCGTTCACAGTCTGTATATCCCCTGTGGAGATCGCACCCATGCCGAACCTCGCTGGCACCAAGACCCACCAGAACCTCAAGGACGCCTTCGCGGGCGAGTCCCAGGCCAACCGTCGTTACCTCTACTTCGCGAAGATCGCCGACGTGGAGGGTGAGCCCAGCGTCGCCGGCCTCTTCCGCGACACCGCTGAGGGTGAGACGGGCCACGCGCACGGCCACCTCGACTACCTCAAGCAGGTCGGCGACCCGGCGACGGGCCTGCCCATCGGCGACACCGCGGCCAACCTCAAGGCCTCCGTGGCCGGCGAGACCCACGAGTACACCGACATGTACCCGGGCATGGCCAAGACCGCGCGCGACGAGGGCTTCGCCGAGATCGCCGACTGGTTCGAGACCCTGGCCCGCGCCGAGCGCAGCCACGCGGGCCGCTTCCAGAAGGCCCTCGACACCCTGTGATCCGCTGAGCTGACCGCGAGGGCGTGGGTCGGCCATCGGCCCGCCCACGCCGCCTCTCCCGAAGGAGCCTGTATGCGCCCGGTGACCCTCGACGAGCTCCTCCCCCGCGAACGATTCATCGACGCCCGCCCGGCGCTCCAGCAGCAGCTCATCCGGGTGAAGGCGAACCGCCGCGTCGTGCTCGGTGAGCACCTCACCTTGCTGTTCGAGAACCGCGAGACCGTGCGCTGGCAGGTCCAGGAGATGTGCCGGGTCGAGCACATCGTGAAGCCCGACGCCGTGCAGTCCGAGCTCGACGCCTACAACCCGCTCCTGCCTGGGCCCGACGAGCTGAGCGCCACCCTGCTCATCGAGTACCCCGACGCCGACGAGCGCAAAGAGATGCTCGTGCGTCTAAGCGGCCTGCACCGGCACCTCCACCTGGAGATCTCCGGCGCGGCGCCTTGTCCGGCGCGTTTTGAGGACGGCCGGGAGCGTGAGGACGGCAAGCTCAGCTCGGTGCAGTTCGTGCGATTCAGCCTCAACGCCGAGCAGCGCGCGGCCTTCATGGACCTCAGCCGCCCGGCGCGCCTCGTCGTCGATCACCCGGTCTACGCCGCGGCGACGGCCTTAGACGGCGGCCAGCGCGGCGCGATGATTGAGGATCTCCTCACGTCCTGAGGGGCTCAGCCCTCGTCCGGCTCGCCCTGGTTACGCATGTGGTTCGCCACGTTGTAGAGGGCCTGGTCGAGCTGCGCGCGCAGCGTGTCGTCCTGGGCGACCTCGGCCAGGGCCTTGCGCATACAGCCCATCCAGGCGTCCCGGGCGGCGGCGTCAATCGCGAAGGGCAGGTGGCGCATACGCAGCCGGGGGTGGCCGTGGCGCTCCCAGTAGAGGTTCGGGCCGCCGAGCCAGCCGCTCAAGAACTCAAAGAGGCGCTGCTGGGCCCGGGCGAGGTCCTCGGGGTGCATCCGGCGGATCGTCGCCGCCTCGGCGTCCTCGTCCATGTGCTCGTAGAAGCGCTCGACGAGCTGCCGCACGGCCTCTTCGCCGCCGAGGGCCTCGTAGGGGGTGATCGACATCGGGACGCGCCTCCGGGTTGAGGGCCTTGTGCTATCCTGGGGGCGCATCCCGCTCCATCCAGGAAGGACCCATGAGCTCTGAAGAGCGCCCCGCCCAGCCGCCCGAGCCCTCCCTCAGCCAGCTCCCGCAGCAGCGTGGGCTGATGCGGGAGTTCATGGACTTCATCGTCCATGAGAAGGCGTGGTGGATGACGCCGATCATCGTCGTGCTCGTCGCCATGGTGGCCTTCATCCTCTGGGCCGAGGCGAGCCCCGTGCTGCCCTTCATCTACACCGTCTTCTGAGCCCGACGCGCGGGCGAAGGTGCGGTCCGACGCTGGCTCGGCTCGCCGACGAAGTGCCGGATGACCCGCTGCTTGGCGCGGTTGAGGTACTCGCGGGGCACCTTGTGGCGCTCGGCGACCTCACCGTCGGTGCCGCCGCCGTGGAGCTGATCCAGGACGGCGGCGCTGATGCGGTCGGACTGGGGCGGGCTCGTCTCCTGAGCCGCCTCCCGCACGATGCGCTCGAGGTCGCGGCGCAGGGCCAAGGAGAGGGTCTGCGCGGCCTCCAGGCCGAGGCTCACGTCGTCCTCGTGCACAAAGCCGCGCTCGGCGCTGAACGAGCGGCGGCGCACGGTGCCGCGGGCGGCGCGCCAGGCCACACGCTTGAGGAGGCCGAAGAGCTTCTTCGGGTTCTTGGGGTCGTACACCAACAAGAAGGTCGTGGGGTTCATCACCATCGCGAGGCTCACCGCGCTCACCGCGTCCTCGGCGTGCCCGCAGCAGAGGCCGGGGAAGCTGCGCTGGACGTGGCGCAGCAGCTTGGGCTGGGCTACGATGAAGGCGTTGAGGACAGGGTTGAGGGCGGCGTTGAGGCTCGGGGGCATGGTGGTCGCTCCGTGAGGTTCGCCACCCCAAAGAGCAAGGCCCGTGCCATTCCCAACTCTCGCCTAAACCTCCTGGGAAGCTCATCCAGGGGGGTGAAGCGGCCCCCGCCGGAGCGTGCCCGTCGTACTTAAGTACGACGACCGTAAGTAAGTACGAGCTTGAGCTCCTTCGTCAGCTCGTCCACGAAGGTGGCGGCCGCCGCGAGGCGTTTGCTGTGGTTGCCCTGCAGGACCGCCTTGTCCTCTTTCAGGGCCCGGAAACCCTCGGCCTTCCCCAGCCGCGCCGTGGCCTCCAGCACGACCAGCTCTCGGAAGACCTTCGCGTGCTCCAAGGTGAGCCGCGGCTCCTCGCCGCGCCGCCAGCGGCCCTCGGCCTCATCCACGAAGGCCACGACGGCGCGCTGGAGCAGGCTCCACCAGTCCTCGGCCGCGGGGCTCGGCGCGGTGGGCAGGCGGCGGCGGCTGTCTTCGGCGATGGCGAGGCGCAGGTCCTCGGCCTCGACGACGAGGTCCGCGACCCCGCCCGGGGCGCGCGCCACGGCGCGGATACACGCCCGGCGCACGGTCTGGTCAAGCTGGCGCAGGTTGCCCGGCCAGTCGAGGCCCGCGAGCGCGGCGACGGCGTCGGGGTGGACGGTGATCGGCGGCAGGCCGTTCTGGCTGGCGAAGCGCCGCGCCATGTACTCGGCCCAGCGGGGGAGCTCATCGCCGCGCTGGTCGAGGCCCGGCACGGCGACGGTGAGGCCGCTGAGGCGCTGGAAGAGGTCCCCGCGGAGCTTGCCCTGCTCAACGAGGGCCCAGAGATCGACGTGGGAGCCGAAGATGAACCGCACGTCGAGGGCGCGCTCGCTGCGGCCGTCGTCGCCGAGGCGGCGGTAGCTCTGGCGCTCCAAGACGCCCAGGAGCACGGTCTGGGCGCGGGGTGAGAGCGCGTCGATGTCGTCGATGAACAGGGTGCCGCCTTGGGCCCGGGCGAAGGCGCCGTCGCGGTCGCGGTCAGCCCCGGTGAAGGCGCCGCGGACGTGCCCGAGCAGGGTGGAGTCGAGGAGCTCGTCGGGCACCGCGAGCAAAGACAGGGCCTCAAAGGGCTGGGAGGAGCGCGGGGAGCGCTCGTGGGCCCAGCGCGCCAGGGTGGTCTTGCCGACCCCGGACGGCCCGGTGAGCAGGAGCGGCTCCTTGTACCGGGCGAAGCTCAGGAGGCGGTTGGCGACGCCGCGCATGGTGTCGCCGAGCACGGGCAGCTCGACGCTGTGGCTCAGGCTCGGGTCGCCGAGCACCCGCAGCCGGAGGAGCCCCGGCGCGGCCTCGTCGATGAGGCGCTGCAGGCGCCGCGCCCAGGCGCCGAGGGGCTCGGCGGCGGTGTCGATGGCCTGGAGGCAGCGCAGCTCGACGGTGATCACGCCGAGCACCCGCCGCCCGGCCTCCCGGAGCGGGAACGCGAGCACGTGGGAGGCCTCACGCCCCTGGAGCAGCCGCCGGGACATCGCCGGGAGCGCGCCGGTGGCCCGGAGGTTCACCCGCTCGCCGGGGCCGCCGACGAGCTCCAGGTGCCCGGCGGCGACGTCGACGAGCACCGGGAGCCCGGCGCGCTGCACGAGGGCCCGGGTGGTGCCCGAGGTGCTGAGGTTCGCCAGGGCCTCCCCGTCGGGGCGCTGGTTGGGCTCGTGCAAGAGCACCCCGCGGGCGTCCATGCCCTCGCCGAACTGGATCAGCGCGCGCAGGGCCTTGGCGCTGCTCAGGGGGCCGGTGGTCGCCTCGCTGACGCAGAGCTCGACGGTGAGGAGGAGGGTCTTGAGCAGGGCGTGGGCGCCTTGTTCGTAGTTCGTGGCGCGGTCTAGCTCATCATTCAGGGTCATCCAGCGGTCTCCGGCGAGGGTCTGCCAAGCAAGCTCAACGCTCATCTCCAACCTCCTTACATCGCTCAATGGCGCGAGCCCACCGCCGTGTGATCCCAGACAGGCCACACACCCACGGGCCCCCGCCACCCGCGGCTATGCTCGGCGTGGAGGTTCTATGCGCCACGCGCTCCCCATCGTTGTGCTCGTCTCCCTGCTCACCGCCGCCTGCGGCGAGAAGGAGCCCGACGACACCGCCGACACCACCACGCCGAGCCCCCTGGCCTGCGGCGAGCTGACCTGCGACGGCAACACCGAGTACTGCTACTCCTTCGTCGGCGGCCAGCCCGACACCGACGGCGAAGACCCGCCCACCTGCGAGCCATTGCCCGAGGCCTGCATCGGCGAGGTGACCTGCGCCTGCCTGGAGGCGGCGAACCCCGACACCTCCGGCTTCTGTGAGGAGGTTGAGGGGGGGCTCTGGGTGAGCATCGCGGCGCCTTAGGGTTCGTGTGACCAACGCGCGTTGAACAGCGCGGCGCGAAGCCTCAGCCCGCCGAGGGGGCTGAGCAGGGCGTCGATCGTCAAGGGACGCCCCAACACCGTCAAGGGTGCGGGCGAGCGATCATCACTACAGTCCAATGACAGCGTGCCCGCTTGGTCACCCGCGACCGTCATCAAGACGTACATCTCACACCCCAAGTTCACGATGCGCATCCCGTGGACGGCCGGACCCTCGGGTAGCTCATCCGGGTCGAGGTCCTCCTGCACGAGCGTGAGGTGACCGTCTTGGGTCACAAACTCCTCCGCGACGCAGGGTTGCTGCCAGCCCTCCAGCCAAGAGAGCGGCGGCACGGAGAGGCCGTCCCACATCGTGGCCCCCTCGCTGACGCCTTTGGAGATCAGCGCCTCCCGGTACGCCTTGGGGAGCGTCACCCCGTGGAGACGCTCAAACAACACCAGGTGCTCCTGGGTATACCGATAGAGCGCGCTCATGCCGAGCCTCGCGGCGTTCTCGACGGGGGCACAACGTGGCTGAAGTAGATGAGGGGGGATTGGCATAGCTTGTTGAGCGCGCCACACCGTGGGCGTCTGTATCAGATCGTTGGTTTATGGCCCGACTCTGTAGGTGTTGGTCTTGGCATCATAGGTGATCTCCGGGTAGTTTGGCTCAGTCCTCGTGATCTCGGCGGCCACGCCGATGCCCACGAGGAAGAACACCTCAGGCTGGTAGTCCGTGAAGACGGGCTCTACTTGTGAGATCTCCAAGCGGCCCAACATGGGGCCAGCGCGGAGAAACCCTCTCTCCAGGCGCGCTGGGCCGTCGTCAAAGCTTCGCGCTGTCCAGCAAAGCTCAAAGGCTGGGCCAGGCGTCCATCGATAGTGGACCCTCATGATTAGGCCCCAGGAGGTACGGCGGAGACGATAGGTGAAGCTTCCTTGATTCATCTCGGCGCCTTCGTCGGGATGGTGCTCAGCCTTGTAGGCCAAGCTCACGGTCAGCTCGGCGAGGTCAGCCTCCGCGGACGCTCCGCAAGGTCAGTCAGACGCGGGATCGTAGCATGACGAGCGTGTCCTCGCGCCGCTGACATCTCACCGCCTCCCCTTCGGCCCTCGGCCCCGCGGCGCCGCCGTAACTCCCCTCGGAGTCACGCCCCCAACCCCCGTCGGCGGCGCCACCTCCCGCCACTCCCCCGGCGGGAGCTCGTCGAGGGTGTACGGCCCAATCGCCGCCCGGATGAGGCGCAGGGTGGGGTGCCCCACGGCCGCGGTCATGCGGCGGACCTGGCGGTCGCGGCGCCTGCCGAGGGCGCGCTCGAAGAGGAGTTGTCTTCAGCCTCCGCAGAGCAGCTCACCAAGACCCTCGGGTTAAACTCGTCCGAGGCCGCGACCGGGCCGCCGAGAAGCGGCGCGGCGACCGCCAAGGCCAAGAGCGATCGGAGGGCGCAGGACTTCCCCTCACCGACGATCCCGGCGCCGCGCGTGGGCGAGCACACGCCAGGACGGATGTGACTCATCCTCGCCTCAAGATCTTTGGTTGAGTCTAGCTCAGACGTGCGGGGCAGCACACGTAGTACCGAGAACATGAAGGCCCCTTGGCTGTCGTGGGTTGTAGCGCGATGGCGCTGCGGCGCCGTCCAGGCCTCCCCGGAGCATGGGGCTCCGCGTTTATGGCGACCTCCGAGCCGACTTGGGCTTCTGTCGGCTGAAGCTCACCTTTGTTGGGCCGTAAAACGAGATCTCGAACTCGATGTTCATCTTCGATAGAACACCCATAAACTTGGGATCCGTAATCAAACACATCACCACGGCGTTCTCCCTCCAATCGTCATTCGTCACGCCCACGTCAATCCTCGCCTCCATACCCTTCGCAGCAAATGTCTCTATCACGGGTGAAAACTCTTCCAGAAAACGTAGAATCTCGGTTTGCTGGTGATGCCATAGCCTTTCATCGCTGATACAGCAGGTGAGCCCTCTATGGAGGGGGCGCCCGGAAACACAAGCGTCAGGACGAATATCATTCAGCATCTCCCGAATCACCTTGAGGGAGTCCAAGTCGGACGTGGTGCTGTTCACTCGAAGAACGGACATCATTGATGCCTCCTTGACCGTCGTGGGTTGTAACGCGATGGCGCCGCGGCGCCGGGGGTGAAGTGGCTGGGCTACTGAACGAGCAGGATCCAGTTTCGCCCCTCTCCGACCACCTGGGCGATGATTCGGCCATCGTCGAGGGGGCATACGCGGCTAACCTGGGGCAGGGTCACATACATACACTGCTCATTCCCAAATCCCCAGGGGAAGCGGTTGGCCTCCCGGCATACTCCGAACGGATCGTAGTTGACCTCAAGGAGCTTCACATACCGCCAGCGGCTCTCCTCCAGAGGGAGCGTGGCGATCAAGAGGCCCGCCTCGGTGTCGTCTCGTTGCACCCCGAACACGACCTTGTCGGGCAGCGTGTGCGCTGTCTCTACGTAGGTGTCCCTCCAGAGCTGCTCATGCGCGGCCTTCACACGATATCGGCTCCGCTCGGGCGCCCCGGTCGCGAGGGCTTTCTTCAAGGAATCTACGTTAAAGTAGGGTGCGTACAGGACAGGGGCGGCCTCATCGCCCACCACGTCGGCCACGTCGGGCCAATGGCTTATCTCACAGCGGGTCCCCTCAGAATCACAGAGCACATAAACATTGTCACCGCTCAGGATCGGCGCGAGGTGGACGCTCGATACGCCGTTCTGCAGGGCGAAGAACTTTCGCACATGGGATGCGTTCTCGATGGGGTATTCGGTCTTTACGTCGCCCCTGAGCACGACCATCCGTGAGTCGTAGACCATGTGGACCCCGTTGGGGTAGCGCTGCATGTAGGAGGGCTTCTCTGCGCTTGACTCCTGCGGCCACTCGGGGCTGAAGCCCATCCCTCTCGCGTGCGCGGTCGGCTCTCCGGGGTCGAGCTCGTACTCCCACATGTACCCGTCTACATTGTAGAGGGTGAAGCCGTTGGGGCTGCAAGAGATCGGCTCATAGCGGCGCGACTTGTAGAGCTGCACCACATCATCACCGCAGGCGCAGCACCACAACATCGTAAAGACGGCCAAGCGGCGGATCATCGCGGCACCTGCGGGGTTCTGCGGTCGGGGACGCGGAGCCCCGGCGCGGGTGGGGAGCGCGGCGTCGTGGAGCGGACGGAGGCAGTGGCCGCCGGAGCGCCAGGCGATGAGCGGGGTGGTGGTCATCGTCCGGTACAAGTCGGAGAGGAGGTTCACGGTTCAGCCTCCGGGCTCAGGGTTCTGAAGACTCCGTGGGGGGCGCTGCGGCGGTTGGTTCGGGGCGCGGCGCCCACTCCGCCAAGAACTCGACCAGACACTCGAAGAGCAGCGCTTGTGGGTCTCTCCCCTGGCGCTGGGCGACCTCCAGTAACCGAGGCGGCCACCCCTCTCCTCCCCGCGGGAGCTTGTATCTCTCATTGATCCAATCAGTGAAGTCCTGGTTGACATCCTTCACCTCCCACGGCAGACCGAGCTCATGGAACGCAATAGCGTGACCAATGAGAATAAACTGAACATCCTCGACAACAAAAAAATACATACGAGGGCGTGGCATCATGCTCCGCAGCAACGCCGCCACCGAAGACCGATATTTAGAAGCCGTAATCGAGGGCATCAGCGCGAGCTCGTGGACCTTTGGTGAGTCCGTGGGGCGCGCCGCGAGGGTTGGTTCAGGGAGCGGCGCCCATTCCGCTAAGAACTCGACCAGACACTCGAAGAGCAGCGCTTGCGGGTCTCTCCCCTGGCGCTGAGCGACCACCCGTAACCGAGGCGGCCACCCCTCTCCTCCCCGCGGGAGCTTGTATCTCTCATTGATCCAATCCGTGAAGTCCTGGTTGACATCCTTCACCTCCCGCAGCAGGCCGAATTCATAGAACGCAGCAGCATGACCACCCATTATATGTGCAACATCCCTGACAACTAAAAAATACATACGAGGGCGTAGCATCATGTGCCGCAGCAGCGCCGCGACCGACGAGCGATACTGAGTAGCCGTAATCGAGGGCATCAGCGCGCTCCCGAAGAACCTTGGTGATTGACAGGCCGACATCGCCTAGCCCCACATCCTACTCTCTCCGAGGTCTCCGCCCAACACCCCTCCGCGCGTCTGGCGAGCGCCGCCCCGCAGGGCCGCTCACCGCCCCCGCCCCTTCGGCCCCGTCGGCGGCGCCACCTCCCGCCACTCCCCCGGCTGGAGCCCGTCGAGGGTGTACGGCCCGATCGCCGCCCGGATGAGCCGCAGCGTCGGGTGCCCCACGGCGGCGGTCATGCGGCGGACCTGGCGGTTGCGGCCCTCACGCAGGCCGAGCTCGATCCAGGCCGTGGGCACGTTGAGGCGGTGGCGGATGGGCGGGTCGCGGGGCCAGAGGCCGGGGGGCTCGTCGATGAGCTGGGCGCGGGCGGGGCGGGTCAGGCCGTCGGAGAGCATCACGCCGCGCCGCAGGGCGTCCAGCGCGGCCTCGTCGGGGACACGCTCAACCTGGGCCCAGTAGACCTTCTCTTTGCCGAAGCGCGGATCGGACAAGGTGGCCTGGAGCGCGCCGTCGTCGGTGAGCGCGAGCAGGCCCTCGGAGTCCATGTCCAGGCGCCCGCAGGGGTAGACGTTCGGGACGGGGACGTGGTCCTTGAGGGTGGGGCGGCCCTCGCGGTCGGTGAACGTGCACATCACGTTGAACGGCTTGTTGAGCAGGATCAGCATGGCCCAAGGCTCTAATGCGTTGTGGCGCAGCGTCGAGGTCGGTGTACGATGCTCCTTCGCCTGAGGTGCCCTGATGCCGCTCACCGCGCTGCTCGCCGCTCTGCTCTTGGCCTGCGCCCCGACGCCGGTCAACTTCTGTGAGGGTGGGGTTCGTTATGACTACGCGCCAGACCGCGCCTCGTCCTTCACCACCTTCCCCGACGACTTCTGGACCGAGCCCGACGCCTCAAGCCCCACGGGCCTGCGGGTGTCCATGGCCGTCGAGGACAACCCCGTCTTCGCCGACTACCCCGAGAACTACGCCGACTGGTACACGCACCTCTCGACGCTGAGCGGCTTCGGGGTGAACAGCGGCATCTTCTTGCGCTTCACCGGGGATCTGCGGCCCGAGGACATCACACCGGCGCGGGTTTATGTCGTGAGCCTGGGGCCGGACGGGCCCACACGCCACGCCGTCGAGATCCTCACCACGGATCGGGAGGAGACCTTGCTCTTGCGCCCCTGGCGGGCGCTGCCTGAAGAGACGACAATCGCCGTGGTGTTAGAGACGGACCCGGCGGACCCGGCCTGCGTGGCGCCGTCGAAGACGCTCCGGGCGCTGTTGAGCCCCGAGACGGAGCTGGAGCGCGGGGAGGAGGCCCCGGCGCGCTCGGCGGCGTTCGTGGAGGCGCTCGCGGCGGTGGGCCTGCCCCCGGAGCGGGTCGGCGCCATGACCGTGTTCACCACACAGACCATCACCCGGGCCTCCTTGGCCGTCGCCGAGCACGTCGCCACGACGACCCCCACCGTAGACGGCGAGCGGGTCTGTGTGGAGGCGCTCGGCGGGCGGCGCTGTGACGTGCCGCTCACGGTGAACGACTACCGCGGCCCGGACCGCATCGTGCCCGACGAGTCCGGCGCGCCCCAGGCGAGCTACGCCTTGCCCGTGCGGGTGTGGATGCCCCTCACGGCGGGCCCGCACCCCGTCGTGCTCTGCGGCCACGGCCTCGGCGGCGGGGTGAACGACTGTGAGGTGCTCGTGCCGGAGGCCATGGCCGAGGGCCTCGCCGTGGTCGCCGTCGACGCCGTAGAGCACGGGGACCACCCCGCCCGGAGCGAGGCCGAGCTTGAGCTCATCGAGGACTTCATGATCTTCGCCCTGCGGGTCACGCCGCCGGGCATCCACGGCCTCGTGCTGCGCGACAACTTCCGGCAGTCGGCCTGGGACAAGCTCCAGGTGGTGCGGGCGATTGAGCTGGGCCTCGACGTAGACGGCGACGGGGCCGTAGACTTAGACGCTGAGCGCCTCGTCTACGCCGGGGTGAGCCTGGGGGCGATCATGGCCCCGGAGCTCCTCGCGCTCACCGACGCGCCCGTCGCGGCCTGGACGGCGGTGGGCGGCGCGCGGCTCACCCAGATCATCCAGGACTCTCCCTCGTTCTCGATCCTCGTGGACGTGATGCGGCCCGCGGACCTCGATGACGGCGATATCGACCGGGCGTTCCCGCTCCTGCAGACGATGGTGGACCCCGGCGACCCCGCGTCCTGGGGGCCCCATGTGTTGGAGGATCGCCTGCTGGACGACGGGCCGCCGCCGCACCTCGCCTTGCTCGTCGCCGAGGACGACGAGGTGGTCCCCAACACGACGAACGACCTCCTCGCCTTGGCCTACGGCCTGCCCGGCGTCGGGACCGAGCGCTGGCCCGTGGAGGGGATCACCTTCACGCCGGGGGACGCCCAGGCGAACCTGCCGGGCGGGCTCACCGGGGGCCTCGTGCAGTACGGCCTCGTTCACCGCGCCGAGGGGGCCGAGCCGACCCCGGCGGAGCACTCCCACCTGCACGACAGCGTCGAGGGCTTTGAGAGCGTGCGGGCCTTCGTGTTGCCCGCGTTAAACGGCGAGATTCCGACCTTACTCGCCGCGCCGTGAGGGGCGTTGAAGCGCGCTGAAACGCGCCGAAATAGCCAAGAGGAGCGGTCTCCGGGCACCCTAGTCTCTCTTCGCCGAGCGAAGACAGCTCCGAGGTGCTTATGAAGACCAACCTGCCGCTGCTCACCCTGTTCGGGCTCTTGGCCTGCACCGGCGACGTGGGCGTCACGAAGTTCAACGCGGAGCCCGTCGCGACCATCACCTCGCCCGGCGACGGCGACACCGTCGGCGCGGGGCAGGTCATCACCCTGCGGGGCATCGTCTCGGACCCCGACGACGCGGCGTCGAGCCTCGTGGCGACCTGGACGGCGGGAGAGCGCACCGTCTGCGAGCGCCTGCCGGTGGGCGAGGGCGGCGAGAGCTCCTGTGAGGTGACCCTCGTCGAGGGCGAAGAGGAGCTCACGCTCTTGGCCCAGGACCCGGCGAACGCCGTCGGCCTGGACTCCGTGACCGTCGTGATCACCACCCCGAGCGCGCCGAGCCTCACCTGGCTCTCCCCCGAGGACGGCGACACCCTCACCGCCGACGCGCCCGTAGAGCTCGCCGTGCGGGTCAACGACGACGCCGACGAGCCTTCAGCCCTCACCTTGGCCTGGACCGACGCCAGCGGCGCGGCCTTGGACCTCAGCACCACCCCCGACGATGAGGGCGTCGTCTCCGACAGCGTGCTCCTCGACGCCGGGACCTACACCGTCACCCTCACCGCGACGGACAGCGACGGCCTGAGCGGCGTGGCCTCGACCACCTTCGTGGTGGAGGCGCCGAACAACCTCCCGAGCTGCGAGATCACCGCGCCTCTGAGCGGCGCGAGCGGCCCCGGCGGCGAGCCCGTGCTCCTCGCGGGCCTCGTCTCCGACCTCGACCAGGCCCCGGAGACCCTCACCGTGAGCTGGTCGAGCGACCTCGCGGGCCTCTTGGGCGAGAGCACCCCGGACAGCGCTGGCGAGGTGAGCCTCACCGTCGAGGAGCTCCCGGCGGGCACCCACAGCCTGACCCTCACCGTGCTCGACGCCGTGGGCGCGTCCTGCGAGGCCCAGGCGCTCTACAGCGTCGGTGTGCCGCCGGAGCTTGAGCTCCTCGCGCCGCTTGACGGCGACCTGTTCAACGAGGGTGAGCTCGTGAGCTTCGTCGCCGCGGCGAGCGACGACACTACCTCCCCCGGCGACCTCCTCGTCGCCTGGGCCTCGGACCTCGACGGCCTGCTCGACGAGGCGAACGCCGCCGCCGACGGCTCGATCCTGTTTGAGACGACGTCACTGAGCCCCGGCGAGCACACCATCACCGTCACCGTCACCGACGAGGACGGCCTGTACAGCGTCGCCGAGGTGCTGGTCTCGGTGAACGACCTGCCCGGCGCGCCCACGGTGAGCGTGAGCCCGGCGAGCCCCGGCACGAACGACACCCTCACGGCGTCTGTGACTGGCGCCAGCGCCGACGCCGAGGGTGACCCCATCAGCTACACCTACGCCTGGACGAAGAACGGCGCGGCGACGGCCTACACCTCGACGACGGTGCCCGCGACGGCGACGGCGAAGGGGGAACTCTGGGCGGTGACGGTCACCCCCGATGACGGCTGGGGCGAAGGGGACGCCGGGACAACGAGCGTCACCATCCAGAACACCGCGCCTACGCTGACCAGCGTGAGCCTCACCCCGACCGCGCCCAGCGAGTCCGACACCTTGACCTGCACCCCTTCCGGGGCCTCGGACGCGGACGGCGACAGCGTCTCCTATGAGTACGCCTGGACGGTGAACGGCGTCTTGATCTCGACGACGACGAGCACCTTAGGCTCAAGCTTCTGGGAGAAGGGCGACACGGTCTCCTGCGCCGTGACCCCAACCGACGGCGTTGATGACGGCGCGGCGGTGTCCTCCTCGACGGTGACGGTGGGCAACGGCGCCCCGAGCATCACGGGCGTGACCATCTCCCCGACGACGGCCACGGTGAGCAGCACCTTGACCTGCGCGGTGACGGGCTTCTCCGACCCTGACGGCGACGCCGACGCCAGCACCTTCGCCTGGACGGTAGACGGCGTGAGCGCGGGCAGCGGCGCCACGCTCTCCGGGGCCTTCGTCGGCGGCGACGTGGTGGCCTGCACGGCCACGCCCAGCGACGGCAGCGCCACGGGCGCCACAAAGTCCACCTCCATCACCATCAGCAACACCGCCCCAGTGCTCAGCTCCGTGAGCCTCACGCCCACGAGCCCCAGCTCCGCCGACACCTTGACCTGCACCCCCGGGACCACCACCGACGCCGACGGCACGACCAGCTTCACCTACAGCTACGCCTGGACGGTGAACGGCTCGACGATCTCGGCCACGGGCAGCACCCTGGCGCCCACTCTGCACAGCAAGTCCGACGTCATCCGCTGCTCGGTGACGCCCAACGACGGCACGTCGAGCGGCAGCGCCGTGTCGTCCTCCTCGGTGACCATCGGCAACAGCGCGCCGTCCTACACGAGCGTGAGCCTGAGCCCCACGTCCCCCACGGAGTCCGACACGCTCACCTGCACGCCGTCCGGAGCCTCGGACCCTGACGGTGACTCCGTGAGCGCCACCTACGCCTGGCGCGTGAACGGCTCGACGATCTCGGCGACGAGCGCCACGCTCTCGGGCACAAGCTTCTCCAAGGGCCAGAGCGTCGTCTGTGACGCGACACCGACGGACGGAACCTCCTCAGGAACGGCGGTCACCTCCAACACGGTCACCGTGCTCAACAGCGCGCCGACGCTCTCCAGCGTGAGCATCAGCCCGTCGAGCCCCACGGCGTCGAGCACCTTGACCTGCACGCCCTCGGGCGGCGCCGACGCTGACGGTGACACGATCTCCTATACCTACGCCTGGACGGTGAACGGCACCTCTCGGGGCAGCACGAGCACGCTCAGCGGCCTGTTTGTGGGCGGCGACGCCGTGGTCTGCTCGGTGACGCCGAGCGATGGCAGCACCTCGGGCACGGCCAAGACGGCCACGGTGACCATCAGCAACAGCGCCCCGGTCTTGGCCTCGGTGAGCCTCACGCCCACGAGCCCCACCTCGGCGGACACCTTGACCTGCACGCCGGGCAGCACCACCGACGCCGACGGCACGACGTCTTTCACCTACAGCTATGCCTGGACGGTGAACGGCTCGACCATCTCCGCGACGAGCAGCACCTTGGGGCCGAGCCTGCACAGCAAAGGCGACGTGATCCGCTGCTCCGTGACGCCCAGCGACGGCAGCACCAGCGGCAGCGCCGTCTCGTCGTCGTCTGTGACCATCGCCAACAGCGCGCCGTCCTACACGAGCGTGAGCCTGAGCCCGACCTCCCCCACGGAGTCTGACACCCTCACCTGCACGCCGTCCGGGGCCTCGGACACCGACGGCGACACAGTGAGCGCGACCTACGCCTGGCGCGTGAACGGCTCGACGGTCTCCCCGACGACGGCCACGCTCTCCGGCACCTACTTCTCCAAAGGACAGACGGTGGTGTGCCTGGCGACGCCGACGGACGGCACGTCCTCGGGCTCGGCGGTCACCTCCAACACGGTCACCGTGCTCAACACGGCGCCGACGCTCACGAGCGTCTCGGTCAGCCCGTCCAGCCCCACGGCGTCGAGCACCTTGACCTGCACACCCTCGGGCGGCGCCGATGTGGACGGTGACACGGTCTCCTACACGTATGCCTGGACCGTGAACGGCGTGTCGAAGGGCAGCTCCAGCACGCTCTCCGGCGTGTTTGTGGGCGGCAACACCGTGGTCTGCTCGGTGACGCCGACGGACGGAAGCGCCTCGGGCACGGCGAAGACGGCCACGGTGACCATCAGCAACAGCGCCCCCGTGGTGTCCTCGGTGAGCCTCACGCCCACGAGCCCGACCTCGGCGGACACCTTGACCTGCACGCCGGGGACCACCACCGACGCGGACGGAACGACGTCCTTCACCTACACCTACGCCTGGACCATCGGCGGCTCGGCGATCTCCGCCACGACCAGCACGCTGGGGCCCAGCAGCCACAGCAAGGGCGACGTGGTGCGGTGCAGCGTCATCGCCAGCGACGGCAGCGCCTCGTCGAGCTCCGTGGCCTCGTCCTCGGTGACCATCGGCAACAGCGCGCCGAGCATCTCCAGCGTGACCTTGAGCTCGTCGAGCCCCAAGACCAACGACACGCTCTCCGCGGCGATCACCTCCAGCGACACCGACGGCGACACGGTCAGCTACACCTACGCCTGGTTCGTGAACGGCAGCGCGGCCGGCACGGGCTCGACCCTCAACGGCGCCACGGCCTTCTCCAAGGGCCAGTCGGTTTACGTCCGGGTGACGCCGACGGACGGCACGACCTCGGGCAGCGCCGTGAGCTCCTCGACGGCGACGGTGGCGAACTCGACGCCCGGCGCGCCAGGGGTCGAGCTGGATCCAGAGGTCCCTGAAGCGGGCGTGGACGATGTTTGGTGCGCGGTCACGACCCCGGCGAGTGATGATGACGGCGACACCCTGAGCTACACGATCACGTGGACCAAGAACGGCTCCAGCTTCACCGGTACGACCACGACGGTCTACACGAACGACACCGTGCCTTACACGGCGACCTCGGCGAGCGACGTGTTCGCCTGCCGGGTGACGGCGACGGACGGCAGCGCCACGGGCGCGGCGGCGACGGACTCAGTGACGGTCTTGGGGGCCAGCTACACCATCGGCAACGCCACGGCCTACACGAGCTACCAGACCTTCGGCGCCAACACCTTCGTGGCCTTCCCCGTGACCGTGTCGTCGGCGGCGACCCTGTACAGCGTCGGCGCGATCCACAGCTACCCGTCCGGCGACTTCAAGCTCGCGGTGTACACAAACTCCGGGAGCGCGCCGGGCACCTTGGTCGCCCAGACCGCCTCCACCACGATCACCGCCGGGACGCAGGAGCTCCCGATCACCGCGGGGTCGGTCTCTTTGTCCGCGGGGACCTACTGGATCGCCGCGATCTACAGCGCCACCAGCTACCCGACCAGCCACTCGTCGAGCACGACGACCTGGCGCTACGTCTCCTACACCTACAGCTCGGCGTTCCCCACGACGGCCCCGGCGACGACGGCGCTCTCGGTGAGGAGCGCCAACTACTACCTCGTCGTTCGTTGAGCCCTCTCGCTGCTGCCCCCCCACGTCACCACGTCACAACGGAGTCAATCGAATGGAACCACTGATGGGTCAGGTCATGCTCTTCGCGGGGAATTTTGCCCCGGTGGGCTGGATGTTCTGCAACGGCCAGCTCCTCTCGATCGCGGAGTACTCGGCGCTCTTCTCGATCCTCGGCACCACCTACGGCGGTGACGGCCAGACCACCTTCGCCCTGCCGAACCTCTCCGGTCGCCTGGCGGTGAGCGCGGGCAACGGCCCGGGGCTGCCGGGCTGGGCGCTTGGCCAGACCGGCGGGGCCGAGAGCGCGACCATGACCACCCAGAACATGCCCGCGCACATCCACCCGGTGCTCGCCGCGAACCAGCCCGGTGAGACGACCAATCCCCAAGGCGCCGTGCTCGCCGGTTTCGGCACCTCCTTGCCCCCGGCGGGCCCCTACAGCAGCTCGGCGCCCGACGTCTCGCTGAGCGCCCAGGCCGTCGGCGCCGCCGGCGGGAGCCAGCCCTTCTCCATCATCCAGCCCAGCCTCGCGCTCAACTTCATCATCGCCGTCGAGGGGATCTATCCCTCCCCGGCCTGATCTTCGCGCCCCTTCACCTCATTCGTCTTCGGAGCGTCGAGTATGGATCCCATCTACATCGGCTCAATCTTCTTGTTCGCGGGCAACTTCGAGCCCAAGAACTTCGCCTTCTGTGACGGTCGTCTTCTCTCCATCGCCCAGAACACCGCGCTGTTCTCGATCCTGGGCACGACCTATGGCGGCAACGGCACGACCACCTTCGCCCTGCCCGACCTGCGCGGCCGCGTCGCGGTCGGCACCGGGACCCTCCCCGGCGGCCAGAACTGGCAGCTCGGTGAGGCCCAAGGCACCAACTCGGTCACCTTGACCACGCAGAACATGGCCTCCCACAACCACAGCCTTAACGCCAACAGCGCGCCCGGGGGCAGCGCCTCCCCAGATCAGGCTGTGCTGGCGGACTACGGGACGAGCCTGCCGCCCGCGGGCCCCTACACCCAGGGCGCGCCGAACACCACCCTGAGCGCCGCCAGCGTCGGGAGCGCGGGCCAGAACATGCCGGTCGGCATCATGCAGCCCTACACCGGCCTCAACTACATCATCGCGCTCTACGGCGTGTTCCCCCCTCGGTCCTGACACCGTTCACCCCAGCTTGTCTCGGAGTCAATCATGGATCCCATCATGGGCAGCATCTTCTTGTTCGCGGGCACCACGGCCCCGCGGAACTGGGCGTTCTGCAACGGTCAGCTCCTCTCCATCGCCCAGAACCAGGCGCTCTTCGCGATCCTCGGCACGACGTATGGTGGCAACGGCATCACCACCTTCGCGCTCCCTGACCTGCGCGGTCGGGCCCCGGTGCACCAAGGCAGCGCTCCGGGCCTGCAGAGCGTGCAGCTCGGCGAGATGTCGGGCACGCCGACCACGACGCTGCTGAGCGTCAACCTGCCGTACCACAGCCACTCCATCAACGCCTCGACCAACCCCGGCGACCAGGCCTCGCCGTCGGGCGCGGTGTTGGCGAGCTACGGCACCTCGCTCCCCCCGGAGGGCCCCTACCACAACGGGAACCCGACCACCACCCTCGCCACGACGGCCCTCGGCGCGTCCGGCCAGAGCCAGCCGATCAACATCACCCAGCCGACCATCGCGCTGAACTACATCATCGCGACCCAAGGCATCTTCCCCTCGCGCGGATGACGAGGCCGGGCCCGCTCCGCCGGGGTGACTCGGCGGGGTGGCGCCCTGCGTATCGATCCGCACAGGGCGGCGTTTGTGATTGGCGTTGAGCGTCGCGGCGATGCGGGCTCCACGAGCGGCGGGTGGCTTCACGGGGCGTCTGTGGCGCCGGGAGTTTAGGCTCCCGGTGGTGCTTCGGGGCGTTGAGCGTCGTGCAGAGAACACGCGCCGAGGTCGGCCCCTGCTTCGTGGTGACTCGGGCCGTCTCTCGCGGGACCGCTCACTCCAGCCCGTCCGGGGCTGGAGCTCGCTGCGCTTGCGGCTCGCTCCTGCCATCCTGGCCTCTCGCGCGCCTCCAGAGCTCCCGCGAGAGACGACCCGAGCCCCCACGCGGGGCCGACCCCGGCGCTGGTGTTGGTGATTCGGGCTCCAGGGGCGTCTCAGCGGGTGGTGGTGTCACCCTCAACGGACGGGCAGCGGCGGCTCCTCTGGGCTGAGTCTCCACCAGGTCACGGCCTCGCCCGAGCGCGTGAGGGCCCACACGGCGTCGTCGGCCTCCCAGAGGGCCTCCCCTTGGGCCTCCTCCCCGAACGGTCGTTGGGCGCCGCCGTGGTGCAGGTCCAAGAGCGCGCCGTCCCAGGTGAGGCGCTGGCCGCTCCGTGTCGTCACCCCCGAGGGCGGCGCGTGTGTACGCTGTCCTGTGCGTAGGCTCAGCGTAAGCTCCCCGCCGCGCCCCATGCAGGTGAGCAGCTCCGGCGCGACGAGGTCCAAGGCCCAGATTCGCGGCAGCCCGATGGGGGTGGGCGGCTCAAACGTCGCGACCGCGCGCACGGCGTCAGCGATGTGCTCCCGCACCGTGGTGGTTTGCCGCCCGCCCCAGATCGTCGAGATCGCTGAGATCAGCCCGCCGGGGCAGGGGATGACCACAACGTCGAGCAGGGTCTCGCGGTGGGTGAGTCCGACCTGGTGTGTCCGCAGCGTCTCACCCGTGAGGGCGTCCACCATCGTGAGCCGCACCCGCCGCCCCACGAGGGCGCCACGGGCGACGATCAGCGGATCCTGCGCGCCGCCCAGGCCACAGAGCGCGCGCACCTCGGCGTGCCGGTGCTGGGCCAAGACCTCCCCCGCCTCCAGATCCCACACGGTCACGCGGTCGTTTGTGCTCCAGGTGACCAGCCGTCGCCCCGGGAGGGTGTCCGCCCGAAAGATCAGGCCATCACGCTGGGTGAGGCGCCGAAGGGGCGTCAGGGTGCCGTGGTCAAACACCCGCAGCGTGGCGCCGTCCCACAACACCACGAGGCCGTCCACGACGGTGAGGCCCGCGTCCTCGCTGAGCGCACCCCAAGGCAAGGGCTCCACGGCGCCGTTTGAGCGTAAGAGCGAGGCCTGGGCGCCCAACCAGACGACCCGCGCGGCGTCGAGGGGCCTCAGCGCGCCGTCTCGGGGGAGCGGGGTGTGGAGAAGCGGGTGGGCCAGGAGCAGACCATCGTGGGGGCACCTCAAGGCCCAGGGGACGAGGGCAGTCTACGACGAGACCGACAGAGGGACAAGCCGGTAAAAATCCGAGGAGCCCACTTGACCACCCCGCGCCGCCTTGGATAGCCTGCTGCGCGGGATCATCGTGCTGTTCGTTCAACCCTCCTCTCCTGGAGTTTCTTATGACTCGCACTCTCCTCCCCGTTGGCCGCGTACAGATCAGCTCCGCTGCCGAGGGCCTTCAGCTCGCCATCGCGGCCCCTGGCGCGAACGCGGTGCTCTTGGCTCGGGACGCGGCGATTATCGGCGACAAACGCGACCGTTACCTCGACCTCCTCAGCCGCGCCCGGGCGAGCACGAGCAAGGTCGCCGAGGCCGTTGACGCGCTCAGCGCCGCCAACGAGCGCGCCGACGCCGCGATCTCGTCTTTCGTTACGGCCTGCAAGCTCAAGGGTGGCGCCGCGCTCGTCGCCGAGGTTCGCTCAATGTGGGGCGGCCTGACGGTGACCAAGCTCATCCAGAGCCCTTACAGCACGCAGCTCTACCTCATGGACAGCTTCTTAGAGCGCCTCGACGCCCGGACGACGCTCAAGCTGCCCGAGGATCGACTGGAGGAGATGCGCGCCGAGCACCAGACGATGAAGGCCTGCCACCTCACCCTGGAGCAGCTTCGCGGCGCCCACACCGCCCTGGTGGCCGAGCTGGAGGAGACCGAACGCGAGTTCTTGGAGGCTTACCGCCTGTTGATCCGCGACCTCCTCGTCAACTGGGACGAGGGCGAGCTGCGCGCCACCCTGCGCACCTTTGAGCGCGGCGCTTGAGCGGGCGGCGACTCCGCGCGCGTAGAAGGGGGTCTGAAGGCTGAGAGTCGTGATTCCGCGCGCGGAGAGGGCGCTCGAAAGGCTTGGACTGACGATTCCGCGCGCGGAGAGGGCGCTCTAAAGGCTTGGACCGACGATTCCGCGCGCGGGGAGGGTGGTTGAAGGGCTGAGAGTCGTGATTCCGCGCGCGGAGCGGGCGATCGAAGGGCTCAGACCGACGACTCCGCGCGCGGAGAGGGCGGCTGAAGGGCTGGGGTTGCACCCTCCTAGCGCTGGTGGGTTGGTGGACGAAGGGGCAGGGCGGCCATAGAGGAGGGCTTCCACCGCGAATGCGCTGAGGGTTGAGTATGTCGCCCGTGAGTCCGCCGAATAGGTCCTCCTCTGATCTCTTCCATGACCAGCCGATCCGCAGCGCGAAGGACGATCTCTTCGGCTGGGGTGATCTCGCGAAGCGGTTGGGTGACGCGCTGACCTTGACCTCAGAGGACCCTATCGTCATCGGGCTCTATGGCGCCTGGGGCTCAGGCAAGAGCAGCTTGATGAACATGGTGGAGGAGAGCTTGGAGGCAAAACAGCCCAAGTGGCGCCCTACCCCTGGGGTAACGGTGCGCCAAGGCATCGACCCGGAGTTCCAAAAGGTTCTCGACAGCAAGATGAACGCCCCGATACCCCGCACGCCTGCAGCCGAGCCAGGCTGCATCATCGTTCGGTTTAACCCTTGGTACTTCAAGGGGGAAGAGGCGCTGATCCTGGCGTTCTTTCAGGAGATGATGCTTGCCGTGAAGAGATCGCCCACGTCGAGAGCGCGAGAGCTTGTACAGGCCTTTGGCGGGTATGTGAGAACACTACTGGCCTTCGTGCCGGCGGCGGTGATGGCCGGCGTCCTCGATCCTGCATCTGTTGGGGGGGTGTTAGCCACTGCGACAAGCGAGGCGATGGCCAAGAGTGAGTCTTCGCTAGGAGAAAAACGCAGTTTTCTGATGGCCGCTCTGCGTGAGTTCAAGGTGCGGATCGTCGTGTTCATCGACGACATTGACCGTCTTTATCCCGACGATGTGTTGACGATGATGAAGCTCGTCCGCCTCGTTGGTGACCTGCCCTATGTCTCTTACCTCTTGGGTTTTGATCAGGAGGTCGTCTCTGGGTGCTTGTCGAAGGCTGGACCGCAGACGAACGGCCGCGAGTTGGGCAAGGAGTACCTCGCGAAGATCGTACAACTTAGTGTTCAGGTTCCGACGCCTCGGGCTGACCAACTCTGCAGGTACGCGGTGGGGGAACTCGCGGCTTTGTTGCGTGACTATTATCCATCTGAAGAGTCGGAACACTTCGCGCTTCGCCTACATAATGATTGGTCGAAGATTTTTGGGTATCGCCTACAAGACCTTCGGCAAGCCAAACGTATCGTGAACGCTATTCGGGTCGCTTTCCCGCTCACTAAGGGTAAGTTTGATCCGGTCGATGGAGTGATCTTTGAGACTCTCCGCGTGTATTCACCAGAGGCTCACAGCTTACTCTTTGATCGCCCGGACTATCTATTTGAAGGTGAATATCCTTCCATTATTCGAGAGGGGGTTGGGACGACGAGTTCGCCGGGCCCTTTGACTGATTTTTTGAGGTCCAACTCGAGCGCTGGTGCTGTGCTGAAAGACTTACTGCTGACTATGACTGCTAAATCCTCTCTTCCATCTCATCGTCGTGCCGGAAGAATCATGAATATGGACGATGTAAGTAAGGCGCTCAACCATGGTGTGAACCCAGCACGGGTACGGGATTGGCGTAAGGAAGCGCTGAGTAAACGTATCCAGGAACACTCGGGCGATACGTACGACATTCTGATGGCCTACAACAAGGATTGTGGTGGATGGAATGGCACGCTTAACCGCGTAAGGCATGAAGCTACGGGATTGAATCGTGAGGTGGCCAGCGCGCTGCTCAGAATCTGCCTCGAGAAGGCGTCAGAGATCGTTCAAGAGCTCGGTTCACAGCCTTGCAGGGCTGAACTGCGTCTTGCGGAGACCTGTGCGCTCTTGATGGGCCAAGCATCATTTGGCTCAAACCCCCAAGAACAAGATTTTGTCGCTGTGTTGCGTGGGTTTCTGATGAAATCAAGCAATCTTACCGTGAGCTGGATGGTCTTTAGCTTTCTGGAGGATCTGTCTCAACGTAGTCTGCCGCAGAGCGCAGGAGGCGAGCAAGGGCCGAAGGGGAAGTCTCCATTTGAGTCTATTTTAGGTGTGTACTGTGACACGGTTCGCCATGCCGTTCGGCACTCAATGTTTCTCAAGAACTGGCTCAAAGAGCCTCCATGCGACGAGCTACGCACCGCGCTGCGCCTCATGGGCTGGCACACGCCCGCGATGGATGACGCCCGGAAAATCGACGTGCGAAGCACCATCGAGCAGTTCGATCCCAACGATTCTCGCGCTGGCTACCGTCGCATCCTCTACATTTTCTTCGCCGACGTACCTTGTAAGCCTATGGGGAAACATGGCCGCTACAGAGACCTCGCCGAGTTCATCGACCCCAACCTCATCGCCGAGGCCCTCGGCCCTAACCCGCTCCCCGCGCCGCTCACCGCCGATCAGCTCGCCGCCCTCGCCAACCTGCCCGACGACGAGCGCGCCCTCAAGCTCTTCTTCCACGCCCACTCGTCCTAACAGAGCGACAACCACCGCCACCCCCACCCAGCCCGGGTGACGGTGACGGCGGCCGTCTCACACCACGAGGCTCACTCCGCGTAGAGCGCCTCGATCTCCTTCGACCAGTTCTCGTTCACCTTCTTGCGCTTGACCTTGAGCGTCGGGGTCAGCTCGTTGTCGGCGATGGTGAAGTTGCGGGGCAGGACCTTAAACTTCTTGATCTGCTCCACCTGGGCGAACTCGCGGTTCATCTCGTCGATGTGGCGCTGGATCTCCTTCTGGAGCGCCGGGCTCGTGGTGAGCTCCTCGGGCTTCACGCCGTTGGCCGCGGCCCAGGCCGGGCCCTTCTCGGGGTCGATGGTGACCAAGGCGATGAGGAACTTGCGGCGGTCGCCGATGACGACGGCCTCGTTCACCAGCTCGTGCTGCTTGATGGCGGCCTCGAGGTTCTTCGGCGCGATGTTTTTGCCGCCCGCGGTGATGATGATCTCCTTCTTGCGGCCGGTGATGCTCAAGAACTGGTCGCTGTCAAACGCGCCCAGGTCGCCGGAGCACAGCCAGCCGTCCACCAGGGTCTCGGCGGTGGCCTGGGGCTCCTTGTAGTAGCCCAAGAAGATGTTCGGGCCCTTCACGAGGATCTCGCCGTCCTCAGCGATCTTCACCGTCACGCCGGGCAGGGCCGGGCCTACGGTGCCGAGCTTGGTGCGGCCGGGGCGGTTGATGGTCGTCGGGCCGGAGCCCTCGGACTGGCCGTAGACCTCCAGCACGATGAGGTCGAGGGAGGCGAAGAACTCCAGCACCTCTTTGCCGATGGGCGCGGCGCCGGAGACACAGACCCGGGCGCGGCCCAGGCCCACGGCGGGCTTGAGCTTCGAGTAGATGAGCTTGTTCGCCAGGGCGTACTGGAAGGCCAAGAAGCCCGAGGGCTTCTCGCCGCGCATGTTGAGCGCGTTGGCCTCGACCGCCACGCCCCGCGCCCACTCCACGAGCTTCGCCTTGACGCCCGTGGCCTCCTTGAGCTTGCCCGAGATGCCCGCGTGGAACTTCTCCCAGATGCGCGGCACGCCGAAGAAGATCGTCGGCTGGACCTCCTTGAGGTTGTCGCCGAGCTTCTCGATGCCTTGGGCGAAGTAGACCGCGTAGCCCGAGCAGGCCGGGGCGTGGATGGTGAACATCTGCTCGGCGATGTGCGAGAGCGGCAGGTAGCTCACCGAGCAGTCCTCAGGGCCCGCGCCGCCGACGATGTCGTTGATCGCGAGGCTCGCCGTCCAGGCGAGGTTCTCATGGGACAACATCACGCCCTTGGGCGGCCCCGTGGTGCCCGAGGTGTAGATGAAGGTGGCCAGGCCCTTGGGCTCCAGCTTGGCGATGCGGTCGTGGACCTCCTTCTCGGGGGTGCCCTCGGCCTTCGCCATGAACTGCTCCCAGGTGAGCA
This sequence comes from Myxococcota bacterium, assembly GCA_023150845.1. Taxonomy (GTDB): domain Bacteria; phylum Myxococcota_A; class UBA796; order UBA796; family CAJQPC01; genus JADKFE01. Next base: position 28,967 of record JAKLKD010000013.1, read on the forward strand.
CGAGGGGGTGCTCGACCTTCTCCGCGCCCTTCATCAAGATGACGTGCTTGAGCAGGGGCAGCTCCGAGAGCTTGGCGAGGATCTTCTCCCACTGCGCCTTGTTCTCGACGAGCACCACCGAGGACTCGGCGTGGTTCACGATGTACTGCACCTCGGTCGGGGAGCAGGTCGTGTAGATGCCCGCCGGGGCGCCGCCCGCGCACATCGCCGCCACGTCGAGGATCACCCACTCCGGCCGGTTGAAGCCGAGGATCGACACCGTGCCGCCGGGCTGAAAGCCCAAGGAGATCAGCGCCCGGGCCGCCTGCACACACTCGGCGGCGTAGGTCTTCCAGCTTGTCGGCTCCCAGGTGGTCGCGCCACGGACGAAGTAGGCGGGCTTGTCGGCGAACTTCTGACCGTTCGAGATGATCTTGGACGGGATGCTGTCGTAGGCCATGCATCTTCCTTGGTGGTGGAGGGGCTTGAAGTCTACATGAGAGGGGGGTGTGAGCGCAAGCGCGCCTCTGAGCTTTGGTTTCATCGGGGCTGAATGTTGCGCGGCCCGCGCGGCGGTTTTTTCGTTAGACTGCCGCCATGCGCCCCTCCGCCCTCTCCCTGCTCGCCCTGCTCGCCCTCCTCACCCCCGTCGCCGCCTGCTCGGGCGGGAAGGACGACGGCGACGACACCGCGACGATCGCCGACGACACCCAGGACGACGACACCGGCGACACCAACGCCGACGACAGCGCTGAGGACAGCGGCGGCGGTGACAGCGGCGGCGACGACAGCGGTGATTCGGGCGACTCGGGCGACACCGGGGAGCCCAGCTTTGAGCCCCTCGACGGCCTCGGCGCGCTCAGCGGCGACTGCGGCGTGCTCACCGAGGCCCTGCTCACCGACCCGGCGCCGGGGCTCTACGTCAACACCTTAGACTTCGGCGCGGAGACCTTCGATCCGAGCCTGCTCAGCGAGGGCGGCCAGGTGATCTACGAGGCGGGGAACCTCGGCGGCTCAAGCCTGCTCTCCGAGGTCTTCGCCTATGAGGTGCTCTACCGCTGCGAGCTCGCGGCCCTGCTCAAGACCGAGGCCGAGATCGTCTACACCGACAGCGGCGGCAAAAAGACCGACCTGCTCGTGGAGATCGACGGCCTCAAGCTCGGCGTGAGCGTCACCCGGGCCTACCACTACCCGCCGGATGACCCCTACACCCTTGAGCTGGCCACGGAGCTGCTCACGAAGAAGCTCGGCGACCTGCCGCTCTCTACGGCGAACGTCGCCCCTGAAGACGCCTGGGTGAAGCAGCTCCTCTCGATCCTCGCCTACACCCCGGAGCACGCCGCGCTCATCGAGGAGAGCTGGCTTGGCCTCGACGACAGCCTCCGCGGCGACGCGATCCTCATCGTCACCGTCACCGAGGGCGACGACGAGGAGCTTTACTGACCGACGGTCAGATGTGCGGGACCTGGCAAGGCCGGGCCGGGGCCGCCCCGGTGAGCAGGTCGGCCAAGGACTCGACGATGGGCAGCCCGGCGTGGTTCATCCAGGCCCACTCCCCGGCGGGGTTGACCTCCAAGAACCACAGGCGGCCCTCCTCGTCCTCCAGGATGTCGGCGGCGCCGTAGTTGAGCCCGAGGCGGTCCATGAGCCGCAGCATCGCCTGGCAGACGGGCTCGGGCAGGCTCGCCTGCTTCCAGGCGTGGACCACGCCCTTGTCGCGCAGGCTCGCGAGGCGCCAGTCGGTGCCGTAGTCCCCGGCGCTGTAGTCCAAGGCGCCGACCATCACCCGCTCGCCGACGATGGTGATCCGGTACTCCCGGCGGGTGCGCACCCGGGGCTGGAAGATCATCGGGCAGGCGGTGAGGCCGTCTAAGGCGTCGAGGTCCTCCTCCTTCACCACGGAGGTGTGCACGGCGCCGGTGCCGGCCTCCATCTGGAGGGAGAAGGCGTGCTCCATCTTGGTGATGACCTCGCCCTTGTGCTCGTGGAAGAAGGCCCGGGCGGACTCGGGGTCGTTCGTCACGAGCGTCGGCAGCACGTCGAGGCCCACCTGGGCGGCGATGCCGAGCTGCAGGGCCTTGTCGCCGACGAGGCGGATGTGGTGGGGCCGGTCCACGACGAGGCCGGCGTGGGCGCTGGCGAGGCCGCGCAGGGTCACCCGGGACTCCTCCACCGCCGCGGCGTGGGCGTCTTGGCCCATCGAAGGATCGATCTTGGAGGAGAGGTTCACCCGGCGCCACCAGATGGACGCGCTGGCGTCGAGGGGCACCCACACGCCGTCCACCTGGATCGCGGCGCTGAGCTCGGCCCCCCGCTGGGCGCGGCGCACCATCGGCGCGTTGGGGAAGAGGTCGGTGTCGAGGCGGATCAGCCGGTGGCCCCGGCGCTTCACGGCCTCGGCGACCCAGGCCGCGCTGGGCTCTTGGGTGTGGGTGACGGCGAGCACGTCCATGGGGGCCTCCGGCGACGGACCTTCGCGGGTGGCTATCCCTACGGGCGCCCCCTGGCCAGGGCCAGGAAGGGTTGAAGGAGGGCCGCTTACTCGACCTCCAGCTCCAGGAGGTTGAGGTAAGCGAAGTCGCCCTGGGCGCGGTCTACGTCGAGGTGCAGGCGGCCATAGGCGTCGGGCAGAAGCCCGGTGAACACCACGAGCGTGCCGTCGTTGCCGTCATAGCCGTCGGCGCCGATGTCGGGGCCGGTGGTGGTGACCTCGGCGGACACGGGGGCCTCGCCGCCCTCGACGGTGAAGCGGGTGATGCGGGTCTGCTCGTCGGTGGCGCGGCTGGCGAAGAGGCGCAGGGTGTGGCGGGCGTCGGGGGAGAGGCCGCTGAGCATGATCCCGCCGGGGTCGTCGGGGTCGCCGGTGTAGAAGAAGTCGGCGGTGGCCTCCCAGACGGCCAAGGTGCCGAGCTTGTCGCCGGAGGGGCTCGTGAGGCCGCCGTTGCGCAGGCCGTTGGCGCGGAAGCCGCCGGAGAGCACGAGGTCCACCTCCGTGGCCGCCCCGGTGGTGGTGACGAGGCCGCGCAGGGCCTCCCCGGCGAGGGCCTGCGCGCCGCCTTGCAGGCTGTGCCAGGTGTTCCAGCGGATGCCGAAGCCGTCTAGGGCGGGGGCCTGGGCGCCGTCCTCGGGGTTGGAGGGGCCGAGGTCCACCCGCAGGTAGCTGCCTGAAGGCGGGCCTACGGGGGCGGCGAGGGTGAAGTCGGGCATGTTGGCGCGAACGGTCGCGATCACCGCGGCGTCCCAGAGCGCGTAGCCCGCGGCGTTGAGGTGCAGGCCGTCCACGAAGTAGGCCTCGTCGGGCGGGCTGCCCGTGGCCAAGAGCGCGCTCACCGTGTCGATGTAGACGATGGAGGGGTGCTGGGCGGCGAGGCTCTGGACGGCCTGGTTCACGGCGTCTTGATCGGCCCAGATCGACCAGCGCGACGGCGTCGGCGTGATGCCCGCGAAGAAGAGCTTGGTGCCGGGCTGGGCGTCGTGGAGCTGCTGGGCGACGCAGCGCACGTTGTCCACCACGGACTGCACGCTGCGGCCGTCGGCGATGTCGTTCGTCCCGGCGAACATGAGCACCGCTGAAGGCGCGTGGCGCAAGGCCAAGGCGGGGAGGTGTTTGGCGATGTCCGCCGAGCGCGCCCCGCCCACGCCGCGCTGTAAGGGCGCGTAGCCCCCCAAGGTCCGCTGGGCCGTGCGCCAGCGGCGGATCGTCGAGGAGCCCACGAGCACCAGCCCACCCTTGGGCGGCGGCGCGGCGTCGTCCTGGGCGGTCCACACGGCGATCTGGGCGGCGAAGGGGTCGTCGCCGACGTCCACGAGCGCGCAGGGGTCATCCGTCCAGGGCAGGTCGGGCACGCCGCTGTCGGCGCTGTCGTCGGGGCGGGACTCTCTGGGGGCGCTGTCCTCGGCGCGGCTCTCCGCGGGGGTGTCTTCGCCGGGGGCTTTGTCGCCTCCAGCGCAGGACAGGAGCGTGAGGGTGAGGATCATCGGGCCTCCGGTGGCGTCGCATAACGCGCCGCCGCGCGGTCGAGGGTGTCCGAGAGCGCGGCCTGGGCCCCTCGGATGAGCGCGACGGCGCCGATCACGAGGGCGAAGGCCAGGGGGTCCGGGGAGATGGTGAAGCGCCGCAGGGCCCCGCCGAGGGCCAAGAACAAGGCGACGTAGGGCAAGAGGCCGAGCCAGGAGCCCAAGAGCATCCCCGAGAGCGGCGCCCCGGCCGCGCCGCCGACGACGCCGACTAGGGCGAAGGGGGCCACGGGCAAGATGCGTAAGGAGAAGAACGCGACCCGCCCGCGGCGCAGGATGGCGTGCACGATGGGGTTCACGGCGCTGCCGACGAGGCGCTGCACCCGGCGGCGGCCCAAGGCGTAACCCGCCGCCCAGGTCCAGATCATCGCCAGGGTGAGGCTCACCGCGGCCAAGGCGCCGCCGCCGCGCGCGCCGAGCTCGACGGCGCAGAGGGTGACCACGAGGGCCACGGGCACACCGACGCTCAGGGCGAGGCCCGCGGCCAAGGCGAGGGTGAGCCAGCCGTCCCAGGTGACGGCGACGGCCTCGACGGTGGCCCCGGCGAGGCGGAGGGTGTCGTCGGGGCGCACGACCCCGGCGCGCCACAGCCCGAAGGCGACGCTCAGGGCGAGCACCGACCACAGGCCTTGGGGGAGCCGGGCGGTGAGGCGCTCCCGGGCGCCACGCCCCAGGACGGCCTCGATCAAGGCGGGGAGCTGGAAGGGCTCCGGCGGGTCGTAGAGCAGCTCGGCCTCTTCAGCGAAGCTGCCCCGCAGCACGTCGGGGGCGACGCCGAAGGGGACGAGGGTGCGGTCCCCGCCGACGAGGGCGTCGACGGCGCGCAGCATCGAGCCCAGGCGGCCCTCGGCCTCCTCAAGCTGGGCCTCAGGCACGTTGAGGTGCTCGGCGATGAGCCGCCGCCGCAGGGCCGTGGCCAAGGTGCGGTCCTCAGGCCGGGTGAGCTCCAGGCAGAGATCGGCCTCGGTGTCGGCGCTCAGGCTGCGGGCGGCGAGGTTCGCCGATCCCACACGGACAAAGCGGTCATCGACGATCATCACCTTGCTGTGTACGTAGAGCGCGACGCCCCGGGCGCGGGAGACGACAGGCCACATCAGGCGCAGGCGGCCGTGGCGGTCGGCGCGGCGGAGGCCGTCAAACAGGCGCCAGCGGGCGAGGCCGACGGTGACCCCGGCGAGAGGGCCCCGGGGGTGCTCCGGGCCGACGATGAGCAGCTCCGGCCCGGTGCCCTCCTTGAGGCGGCGCTCTAGCTCCTTCGCGAGCCCCCGGGCGGTGAGGTACTGGTTCTCGATGTACAGACGGCGCTCGGCGGCGTGGATGAGGTCCACAAAGAGCGCCTGGGCCTGGCGCCGGGGCGGGTCGGACCTGGGGTCGGTCAAGGTGACGCCGACGCGCACGTCGGCCCACTCCACGCCGTCGCCGTCCGGCCAGAGCGGCGCCCGTGGGCTGGGCGGGGTCACGGCCTCCCCCGTCGCGCGCCACCAGCGCTCCCGGGCGAGCTGGCCCAAGGCGGCGGCGGCCTCGCCGTCCACCATCATCATGACGTCGTGAAAGGGAGGCATCGGCCCGCCCCGGGCGTTGACCCGGCGGCTGTCGACGACGCGGTGCGCGGGGGTGTCGAAGCGCCCGGCGGCGAGGTCGATGCCGCCGCAGAAGGCCAAGGTGTCGTCGATGATGACGAGCTTCTGGTGGTGGCTGCCGCCGAGGGGGGTGTGGCCGTCGTAGACCACCCGCAGGCGCCCGGCGAGGCGGGGATCGTCCAAGGCCAGCGCGCCGCCTTGGCCCCAGGCCATCGTGCGGGCCTTGTCCCAGGCCAAGACGCAGATGCGCAGGCGCGGCTGCAGCTCCAGCACCCGGGCGAAGAGGTCCACGACCCGCACCGGCCCGGCGGCGTCAAAGGTGATCGGCGCGTCGGGGTCGAGGGCCCAAGCCGTGACGAGGAGCTGCTCCTCGGCGGCGGCGGCGGCCCGGGCCAAGGTCTGAAAGTAGGCCTCCCCGTCGATGATCACCCGCGCCCGCACGCCCTCGGCGACCCGCTCGACGTTTATGCCAGGGCGAAAGAGGCTCATCGCGCCAAGGTTCACACCTCAGGGGGCGCGGGGAAGGGGGTGGGCGCCGGAGACGCCCCCTCGGGGCTCACCCCCGCGCCGGGCTCCACTGGACCTCACGCAAGAAGTTGCCGGTGAGGTACTCACGCTCGATGACCTGGGCCATCTCTTGAACGTCGCGGAAGGAGTCCCAGTCCACGCGGATCACGGGGATGGTGCGGCTGATCTCGCCGATGAAGCGCTCGTACTCGGCGTGCAGGGCGGTGAGGTACTCCAAGGTGAGGCCGCTCTCGACCTCACGGTTCCGCATGCGCACCCGCTCCATGGAGCGCTCGGGCTTCACGTCGAGGTAGATGATCACGTTGGGGCGGCACATGAAGTTCGACATGTGCCGGAAGAGCTGGAGGTAGGTGCGGTAGTCCCGGGCGTCCATGAGCCCGGACTCGCTGAGCATCTTCGCGAAGACCGCGTCCTCGTAGATGGTGCGGTCCTGCACGCCGCCGCCGCCGCGCCAGATGATCTCTTGGTGCTGGGCGAAGCGCCGGTTGAGCAGGTAGATCTGCGTCGCGAAGGAGTAACGGGCGGTGTCGCGGTAGAAGTCGGCGAGGTACTCGTTGTCGGCGACGGGCTCGTAGTAGACCGGCAGGCCGAGGTGCTCACCGAGCGCCGTGGCGAGGGTGGACTTGCCGGCGCCGATGAGCCCGGCGATGCCGATGAAGAGCTCGGAGAGGCGCGTCTCGGAGGGGGTGCGCATGAGGCGTTCGTCCAGGCGAGGATGGGGTTCAGCGAGAGGTCAGAGACGTAACCTGCGAGCGCCGCGCGGGCGCACAAGGTAGAAGAGGCCATGCGCACGGACCTCTCGCCCTTTCCCGTCGATCCCGCGGTCCTCGCCGCGATCCGCCCGATGCAGAACCGCGACGCCGAGCCCGTCGCCGCGCTCCACGAGGCCGCCATGGGCAGCTCGCTCTGGGCGCAGCTCGGCCGGCGCTTCTTGGTCGAGCTCTACCGCGGCCTCGTGGACAGCCCCTACTTCTTGGGCTTCGTGTACGAGGAGGACGGCGTGGTCAAGGGCTTCATCGCCGGGTCCATCGACGCCGAGGCCATGATGAGCACGCTCCTGCGCTCCCGGGCCCTCGTCATGGGCGCGGCGGCGGCGGCGGGCGTGGTCAAGCGCCCCCAGGTGCTCGGGCGGCTCTCCCAGACGCTCCGCTACTTTAAGGTGAGCGACGCCGGCCAAGACCCGGTCCCGGCGGAGTCGTTGTTCTGCTCCTTCGCGCCGGAGCTGCGCGGCAAGCGGGTGTCGGGCCACATCAACAAGGTGCTCTTTGACGACCTCCTCGCCCGGGGCCACGACCGCGTGAAGATCACCACCGAGGTCGACAACGAGGGCGCCAACCGCCAGCTCCGCTCCTGGGGCTTTGAGCCGCAGGGTGAGTTCACGTTTTATGGCAAGAAGATGGTGCGCTACGTGCTCGACCTGCGGGACCACCCCCGCGTGCAGCCCGTGAGCCGTCACCCCTTGGTATGAGCCATGCCCACCGCGCCCGCCGCCACCGCCCGCCCTGGCCTCAGCGCCGCGGAGGCCGCCCGTCGGCTGGCCGAGCAGGGCCCCAACGAGCTCCGCCGCGTCGCGCCGACGCCCCGCTGGCGCCTGTTCTTGGGCCAGCTCTGGAGCCCGGTGATCGGCCTGCTCATCGCCGCGGCCGTCGCCGCCGGGGTGCTCGAGGAGTGGGTGGACGCGATCGCGATCCTCAGCATCGTGCTGCTGAACGCGGTGATCGGCTACTCCCAGGAGGCCCGGGCTGAAGACGCCGTGCGGGCCTTACGCGCCATGACCGCCCCCCGGGCCACGGCCCGGCGCGACGGCCAGCTCGTGAAGCTCCCCGCCGCGGAGATCGTCGTCGGGGATCTTTTGGTGCTGGAGGCCGGAGACAAGGTCGCCGCCGACGCCCGGCTCATCGAGGCCCACGCGCTGACCACGGACGAGGCCGCGCTCACCGGCGAGAGCGAGGCCGTCGAGAAGAGCACCGACCCCGTCGCCGCCGACGCCCCCATCGCCGATCGAACGGACCAGGTCTTCGCGGGCACGTCGATCACCGCTGGGGTCGGCGTGGCCGAGGTGCTCAAGACGGGCATGGACACCGAGATCGGCCGCATCGCCAAGCTCTTGGGCGACGCCGAGGAGGGCCTCACCCCGCTCCAGCTCCAGCTCAACCACGTCACCGACACGCTCATCAAGGCCTGCCTCGCCGTGGTCGCCCTGGTGGCGGCCTTGGGGGTCGTCCGGGCCCAGCCCTGGCTGGACGTGCTCCTGAGCTCGGTGTCTTTGGCCGTGGCCGCGGTGCCCGAGGGCCTGCCTGTCGTCGTGAGCCTCGCCTTGGCCGTGGGCGTGCAGCGCCTCGCCGCCCGGCAGGTGCTCGTGCGGAAGCTCATGGCGGTCGAGACCTTAGGCGCCACCTCGGTCATCTGCACCGACAAGACCGGCACGCTGACCACGGGTCAGATGACCGCCCGGGCCTTGGTCGCCCCAGACGAGCGGGCGCTTCTGTGGGCGGCGGCGGCCTGCTGTGACGCGGAGCTCAACTCCCGCAGCGGCGACACCACGGAGCTGGCGATCCTGCAGCTCGCCGCCGAGCGCGGCGTCACCCGGGAGGCCATCGAGGCCGCCGAGCCCCGGGTGTTTGAGCGCCCATTCGACACGAACCTCCGCCGCATGTCGATCTTCCGTGAGGGCGGCCGACTGTACGTCAAGGGCGGCATCGAGAGCGTGCTGCCGCTGTGCTCCAGCGGCGCCGAGCGCGCCCAGGCCGAGAACGACGCCTTGGCGGCGCGGGGCCTGCGGGTGCTCGCCGTGGCCCAAGGAGAGGGCCCCGACGAGGCGAACCTCCGCTTGGTCGGGCTCATCGGCCTCGCCGACCCGCCGCGCCCCGAGGCCGTCGCCGCCGTGGCGGAGGCCCGTGGCGCGGGCATCGTCACCGTGATGATCACCGGCGATCAGAAGGTCACGGCCTTGGCCATCGCCCGGGAGATGGGCATCGTCGTTGAGGGGGAGCCCGCCGAGGAGCGTGTGCACGCCCGGGTGAGCCCTGAAGAGAAGCTGAGCATCGTGCGGGCGTGGAAGGCCAAGGGCGCCATCGTGGCGATGACCGGCGACGGCGTGAACGACGCCCCGGCCTTGAAGGAGGCCCACGTCGGCGTGGCGATGGGCGTGGCGGGCACCGAGGTCACCCGGGAGGCCGCGGACATCGTGCTCGCCGACGACAACTTCGCGTCCATCGTCGCCGGGGTGCGTGAGGGCCGCGCCATCTTCGACAACATCCGCAAGACGCTGGTGTACCTGCTCACCGGGAACGCCGCCGAGCTGCTCCTGATGCTCACCGCGGCCCTGGCGGCCCTGCCGGTGCCGCTCTTGCCCATTCACCTCCTCTGGATCAACCTCGTCACCGACGGCCTGCCCGCCTTGGCGCTCTCCTTGGACCCCACCCAAGACGACGTGCTCAAGCGCCCGCCCCGGGACGCCGCCGAGCCCATGCTGGGCCGGGCCCAGTGGCTCCGGGTGGCCCTGGTCGGGGCCCTGGAGGCCACCATCACCTTGGGCGTGTACCTCTGGGCGCTGGACCAGGGCTCCGTGGAGGCCGCCCGGGATCTCGCGTTCACCACCTTGGTCTTCTCCGAGCTGCTGCGCTCCTTCGCCGCGCGCAGCGACACCCGCACCTTGCCCCAGCTCGGCGCGGCGTCGAACCTGCGGCTCTTGGCCGTGGTCGTGCTCACCGGCGCGGCCCAGGTGGGGATGCACTTTGTGCCCGGCCTCCGGGGCGTGTTTGGGCTGCACCCGCTGACGTTCGCCGAGATCGGGCTGTGCTTCTTGTTGGGGCTGATCCCCGTGACGGTCTTGGAGACGACGAAGCTGGCGCGGGCGCTCCTCGCTCGCTCCCCCGTGTGACAGCTCGTCACAGCCGCGTGAGCCGGGGCCGCCGGGGCCCTAAGGGGTCGGCAGGGTCGATGCCTGACCCTCCCTGGAGGCTCCAATGCTCACGCTCCTCATCGCCGCGTCCCTCGCCCTCACCCCCGTCGCCTCGGCGGGGGGCAAGGGCGGCCACAAAGGCGGCGCCAAGGGCTGCGACACCGACGCGCTCTTGGACGACTACCTCGACCTGTTCAACGATCGCCAGGCTGACTGGACCCACGTCCTGCACCCCGACTACGCCGTCGAGAGCCCCTATGGCGCCTATGACCTCGCGGGCTGGCAGGCGCTCACCGCCGGGGCCTGGACGGCGATGCCCGACGTTCAGTGGGCGTCGGAGCGGGTGGTCGTCGATGGCGATAAGATCGCGCTGGAGTACAGCTTCACCGGCACCTTTCAGCAGGACTTCATGGGCTACGTCGCGAAGGGGCAGGCCATCGTGGGCCGGGGCATGGAGCTGCACGAGCTCGACCTCAGCGAGTGCCGCATCACCCGCACCTGGAACTACTCCGACGCCTTCGGCTTCTTCGCGCAGCTCCAGTGAGCCGCTGACCCTCCGCGCTGAGGTAAACTCCCCCCGATGACCTCCGCCCCGCTGCTGCGCCTGGCGACAGGCACCGCGAACCTCGTGCGCCACAGCTTCGTGCGCGCCGAGGGCGGGACGGTTCACCTCACCACCCAAGAGGCGCGGCTCCTGGCGTACCTCGGCGCGCGGCCCGGCGAAGACATCGACCGCGACCGCCTGCTCGTCGAGGTCTGGGGGCACCACCGCGCCAGCCTCTCTCGGGCCGTCGACGCCACGGTGCGGCGGCTGCGGCGCAAGATCGAGCTCGACCCCGCCGCGCCGCGCATCCTGCTCACGGTTCACGGCGCGGGGTATCGCCTCGTGCCGGACGCCCAGGTGGACGAGGCCGCCCTCGCCGAGGCCGCGGCCCCCGCCCGGCCCCGGCTGACCCTTGGATCACGCACGGTGGACCTCGCCACGGGCGCGCTCGACGACGGCGCCCAGCTCACGGCGAAGGAGCGTCTGGTGTTGGAGCGGCTCTTGCGGGCCGAGGGGGGCTGGGTGAGCGCCGAGCGCCTCGGCGTGGCCGTGGGCCTCCGCCAGCGCCCGGGCGCGCTGCACAACCTCATCTACCGGCTGCGCCTGAAGCTTGAGCCCGACCCCGCGCGCCCCCAGCTCTTGGAGTCCAAGCGCGCGCTGGGCTATCGCCTCACCGCCCGGCCGCCGCCGAGCCCGCCCGGCGCCCACGTCGAGGCCTTGGGCTCTGTGGCGCGTCACCTCGGCCTCGCCGGGGGCGTGAGCGACTGTGTGGTGTACCTGCGCGACGGCGACTCCCTCATGCAGGTGGCGGCGTTTGGCCCCAAGCTCGGCCCCGACGGCGCCGTGCGCGCGCCGCTGCGCCAGCGGATGGGCGAGGGCCTCGTCGGCGTCGCCGCGGCCACGGGCCGCCCGGTGCGGGTGGCCGACGTTCAAGAAGACCCCCGTTACCTTCCAGACCTCACCCCCGCCCGCTCCGAGCTCGCCGTGCCCATCTGCGCGTTCGGGCGGGTGGTCGGGGTCATCGACAGCGAGGACCCCACGCCGGGCCACCACGGCCCGCGCCACGAGGCCGTCTTCGTCTCCTTGGCCGCTATCGCGGCCGCCGCGTTCCCCGCGCCAACCGCGTCCCGAGGAAGCCCATGAGCGATCCCGTCGCCGAGGCCCGCCGCCTCGCCCAGACCTATGTGGAGCTGCTCAACGAGCGCCGCCTGCCGGAGCTCGGCGCCGTGCTCGCCCCGACCCTCGTGAGCCACCTGCGCGTGGGCGACATCGTCGGCGTCGAGGCCTTCCGAGGCGTGATGCAGATGGCCTATGAGGCCTTCCCCGGCGTGGTATGGGTGATCGACGAGCTCATCGCGACCCCCGACCGCGCCGTGGTTCGTTACCACTTCGACGCCGTGCAGCGCGGCCCCTTCTTGGGCATCCCCGCGAGCCACCGCATGGTGCACTTGGAGGGCGTCGAGCTCCTGCACATCGCGGACGGCAAGATCCACACCATCTGGAACTACGCCGACATCATGGGCCTCGCCGCCCAGCTCGGCGCCGAGGCGCCTTTGGCGGTGGAGATCTGAGGGGGCTCAGGCTCGTCCGCCCGGCTCAACCCCCCTCACACACCGAGCGCGTCACCTCCAGGGCGTCGATGAGGTGGGAGTTCGTCAGCGCCCCGGTGCTCGCCGAGAAGCCCACATAAGCCGGGAAGGCCGTGATGCCCGACACGGTGCCGTTGATGTAGTTGACGCCGTCCACGTCTACGACGACGGTGGTGCCCGAGACGCTCACCGACATCTCGTGCCACTTGCCGTCCTCCATCTCGGGCAAGGTCGCCCAGAGGATGGGGTTGTAGACGTCACCGTCGAGGTGGAAGGAGACGTGGTCCACGGGCGTGGGGTCGTTGTACTCGCCGTTGTAGTAGGTGTCGATCTCGACGCTCCAGCCGGGGAGGCCCTTGTAGCCGAGGCCGCCGCCGAGCTCGCCGACGAAGCCGGTCATGCGGGAGGAGTCGAGCGCGGTCAAGGAGAGGCCGTCGGCGCCGCTGCCGCCGCTGGCGAAGAAGCTGAACTGGATGACGACGTTGTCGCCGCTCGCGGTGCTCGCCGTCTGGAAGGCCGTGCCGGACTGGCTGGTGAGGGGCTTGGTGAGCTCAACCCAGCTGTTGGTGCTGTCGTAGCTGGCGTTGCCCGCGAAGTACCAGGTCGCGAGGTCCAAGGAGTCGGCGGTGTAGCCCGCGTCTTGGCAGAAGCTGACCTGCACCTCGCTTGAGGCGCCGCAGGAGTCGGTGCCGGTCAAGGTGACGAGGTGGGTGCCGCTCAGCCGCGCCGCGGCGTCCCACTCGTAGCGGACGAGGCCGGAGCTGCTCGCCGGGTCGGTGGAGAGCACCCCCTCCACGTCGCTCGTCCAGGTGATGCCGATGGACTCCGGGGCGTCGCGGTCGTCCTCTAAGGTGGCCACGAGCTCGGTCACCACGCTCACCGGGAGCACGTCGCCGTCGCCCGGCGCCAAGAAGGTGAGCACCGGCGGGGCGTTCGCGTCCGACGCCAGGGGCACGGTGAGGGTCGGGGCGCTGGGGTCGTCGCTCTCGATGGTCAGGGCGCCCGAGCCCGGGCCGCCGGTCACGGTGAGGGTGTGCTGCTCGCCTTGGTTGAGCACCAGGGGCAGGCTCGGCGGGGTGAAGGTCCAGGCGCCGCTGGGCGTGAGCGCGGTGATCGTCAAGGCGCCCTCCCCGGCGTTGGTCAGGGTGACCTCGACGGACTCTTCGCCGCAGACCGGGCCCAAGGCGACGGCGGTGGGGCTCACCTGGAGCTCGGGCGTCTGGATCGGCGGATCGACGACAGGGTCGGAGTCCTCGACGGCGCCGTTGTCGTCCTTCTCGACGAGCTCGTAGTCAGTGCAGGAGGCGAGGGCGATGACGGCGATCAGGGCCAGAGAGGGCGTGCGCATGGCGCCAGTGTGCCACCTGCGCGGCGTGGCGGCTCAAAAAAAACGCCCAGCGGATCAGCCGACGATGGACTCGCCGCCGTCGATCTGCAGGACGTTGCCCGTGAGCCAGTAGAGCCCCGGCCGCGCCAGCTCGACCAAGGCCGCGGCGACGTCTTCAGGGGTGGTGAGCCGCCCGTGGGGGTTGCCCGCCAGGGCGCGCTCGATGAGGCGCTCGTGGCCGGGGATGCGCCGCAGGGCCGGGGTGTCGGTGACCCCGGCGAGGATCGCGTTGGCGGTGACGCCGACAGGGGCGAGCTCGACGGCGAGCTGCCGGACGTGGCTCTCTAAGGCCGCCTTCGCCGCGCTCACCGCGCCGTAAGACGGCAAGACCGAGCGGCTGCCCGCCGAGGTCATCGCGAAGATGCGCCCGCCGCGCCCCATGAGGCCCCGCTGCACGAGGCCGCGGGACCACCACACGAGGCTGTGCGCCATCACCTCCATCGTCATCTGGAGCTGGTTCTGGCGGAGCTGGCGCTCGGGGGGCCAGGCCAAGGGCTGCAGGGTGCCGAAGGCCAAGGAGTGTAAGAGCAGCTCCACCTGGCCACCTTCGGCCTGGAGGAGCGCGGCCAGCTCGTCGAGGGTGGCGTTGAGGGCCTCCTCGTCGGCGGCGTTGCGGTTCACGAGCACACAGCGCCGACCAGCGGCCTCGACGTCGCGGGCGACCGCTTCAGCGAGGGGGAGGGTCGCGCGGCGGTCGAGGTGGACGCCGACCACGTCGTAGCCCGCCTGGGCCAAGGCGCGGCAGGCCGCCGCGCCGAAGCCCGAGGAGGCGCCGAGGATGAGCGCCCACCTGCGGCTCATCTCAGTGGGCCGGGGTCGTCGGGGCCGCGGGAGCCGCGGGAGCCGCCGGGGCCGCCGCGCCGTCCGCCGCCGGGGTCACCGTCGCGCCAGCCGGGGCCTTGGACTTCTCGACAATCTCTTTGACGTAAGCCTCGGCGATCTCGGACTGCATCTTGCCCTTGATCTGGTCCTTGGTCTCCTCGAAGGGGACGACCTCACGCTTGTCCATCACCTTGAAGACGTGCCAGCCCGAGGGCGACTGGATGGGGTCGAGCACGGCGCCCTTCTCGGCGGCGTAGAGCGGCTGAGAGAGGGTGGGGGGCAGCTCACGCTTGCCGAGCCAGCCGATGACGCCGCCGGTGGGGGCGGTCTTGGTGTCCTGGGACTTCGCGGCGGCGACGGCGCCGAAGTCAGCCCCGCCGTCGAGCTCGGCCTTCACGGCCTTGGCCTCCTCCTCGGTCTTGAGGAGGATGTGGGCGGCCTGGACCTGCTCGTTGCGGAACTGGACGAGGTGCTCGTCGTACCACTTCTTCATGGCCTCGTCCGTCGTGCGGGCCTCGACCTCGGTGCGGACGAGGTGGTTCACGAGCACGGTGCGCTCGGCCATGAGGAGCTGGGTCTGGACCTTGGCGTCCTTGTGGAGGTTCTTGGCGAGGGCCTCCTGGTAGAGCGCGTCGGTGGTGATCAGCTCCTCCTTGACGCGATCGATCTGCCCGGCCTCTTCGAGCTGCTTGCGGGTGGCCTCGGGGATGGTGCCGAGCAGGGCGTCGAGCATGCCCTGGGTCACGGGCTTGCCGTTGACGGTCTCCAAGGGGGCGCCATCGCGGGGCATGTCGCCGGGGATACGCTCGGGGGCGGCGGGCTGGCAAGCGGCGAAGGTCAGCGCGAGCAGCATGGGGAGGGTGCGCATGGGATTCTCTCGGACAGGGTTCGCGGCGCTGGATCGCGCGAGGGAAGGGGCGGACCCGAGGTCCCACGCACCCTATCCACCTCCCCCGTCAGGATCAAATTGTTGGGGGGAGGATCTCGAAGGGGATCTCCTCGACGACGGGGGGCAGACGCCGACCCGGAGGGCGGGCCCCGGGTCATCGGGAGAAACGGCGATTGGTGGTAAACTAAGGGGCGATGACAACCGAACTTGACGCCTTTGGCCCTGGTCTTCCCCTAGAACCCGAGCGACCGCTGCCGCCGCTGCTCACCCGCGTCGGCCTCGTGCCGGGGGACCTGCGCGGCCGTCGGGCGCTGATCACCGGGGGCGCCCGCGGGATCGGCGCGGCGACGGCGGAGGCCCTGGCGGCCTTGGGCGCGCAGCTCGTCGTCTTCGATCGCCTGCCGGTGGACGAGCTCGCCGGGAGGGTCACCGAGGCGGGCGGGCACCTCCGCGGGGTCAACGTGGATCTCGCCGATCCCGAGGCGACCCTCGCCGCGACGACGCGTGTGCTCGCCGAGGAGGGTGAGTTTGACCTCTTCGTGCACAGCCCGGCCTTCGTGGGGCTCGGCCCGGTCACGCACCTCGCCTTGGCGGACTGGCGGCGCTCGTTCACGACGAACCTCGACTCGGCCTTCGTGATCACCCAGGCGCTGCTGCCGCGGATGTTGGCCGCGGGCCGCGGGGCGATCACCTACCTGCTCTCGGCGGAGGGCACGCCGCTCAACTCGGGCTATGGCGCGAGCAAGGCGGCGTTACGGTCCCTGCTCCAGTCCTTGAGCGCGGAGCTGGGGCCCCAGTCGCCGGTCCACATCTTCGGCTTCGCGCCGGGCGTCGTCGACACGCCCCTCGTGCGGGAGCTGGTGCCGCGGCTCGCGGCGATGGTCGGCGCCCCGGTCGAGGCCATCCTCACGCAGATCGCGCAGAACCCGGGCTACCCGGGCCTCGTGCCCGTAGAGCATGTGGGCGCCGCCCTCGCCGCGCACCTCGTGCACGCCCATGAGCTGCACGGTCAGGTCGCGGACTCCTTCTCCGTGCTCCGCCGGTTTGGGGTCGCGCCCTTGCCCGCGGCCCCCCTCGCCCCGGCGCCGCCCAGCGTGGTGATGCCCGAGGCCGAGAGCGACCGGGTGGTGGCGCAGATGATGAGTGAGCTGCGCACGGTCACCGACACCAACCAGAACCTTGAGCTGCGCATCGAGCGCCGCACCCAAGAGCTCGCCCAGGAGCGGGCCCGCAGCGAGGCGCTCCTCCACGCGCTCTTGCCCCAGCCCATCGTGCCGCGGCTGCGGGAAGGGGAGGTCATCGCGGATCTGCTCCCCGAGGCCAGCGTGCTCTTCGCGGACATGCGCGGCTTCACGCCCCTGGCCGCGCGGCTCTCGCCGAGGGTCCTGCTCACGACGCTCACCCAGCTCTTTGGCGCCTTCGACGCCTTGGCCGACGAGCACCACGTCGAGAAGATCAAGACCATCGGCGACTGCTACATGGCGGCCACGGGCCTCTTCGCGGGTCGGGAGCGGCCGGTGGATGACCTCCTGCGCTTCGCTTTGGCCATTCAGCGGGCGCTCGCGGCGGTGCCGTACCCCGAGGAGGGCGGGCGTTGGGCCCTGCGTGTGGGCGTACACACCGGCCCCGCCGTCGCCGGGGTCATCGGCAACCGCCGCACGCTCTACGACCTCTGGGGCGACACGGTGAACATCGCCAGCCGCATGGAGTCCCACGGCCTGCCCGATCGGGTGCAGGTGACCGACGCGGTGAAGGCCGCGGCCTCCCCCAGCTTTCAGTGGGAGGAGCGCCCCGGCGTCGTGGTCAAGGGCCTCGGCGAGATGCGGACCTGGTTATTGGTTGGTTGACCAACTAACTCACCTCCTTGCCGCCCACATCGCCCCCGGGCGGCCCCGCGCCGCCGGGTTGAGGAGCAGCTCGGCGATGGCGCCGGAGGCGTCGAGGCCGATCTCGTCGAGCCAGAAGCACTCGCCGACGGGGTTCAGCTCCAAGAACACCCACTCGCCGTCCTCGGTGACGATGAAGTCGTAGGCGGCGTACTGCAGGCCGTAGGCGTCCGCCATCTTCACGCAGCTCTGCACGATGGCCTCGGGGGGCTCCAGCACCTTCCAGTCTTGGTCAAAGGTGCGGCGGAAGTCGGGCTTGTCCTTGGTGATCACCGCGTCGAGCGCTACGGGGATCACCCGGTCGCCGATGAGGGTCACCCGGGCCTCCCAGCGCCGCCCGATCACCTCGCCCTGGAAGATCATCGGGCAGGTGTCCAAGGTGTCGATGGCCTCGATGTCGTCTTGGGAGAGCCGGTTGGCGAACACCGCGCCGTCCGGGGCCGAGGCCGGGGTGAAGGGCTTGGCGATGACGGCGCCGGGCTGGGACTGGATGAAGGCCCGGGCCTCCTCGGGGTCGTTGCCGAGCCAGGTGGGCCGCAGGGTGAAGCCGAAGCCGGGGGCGTCGCGGAGCTGCCGGGGCTTGTTCGCCGCGACCCGGGCCACGAAGTTGTCATCGACGTGAGGCACATGCAGGGCGGCGAGCCAGTCCATCACCGCGCGCTCACACTCGGCGAGCATGAACCGGCGGGTGAGCTCGGGGAGGTCCTCGGGGATGGCCCGGGGGAGGTCGGGGCGGCGACCCCAGACCGCGCTGAGCTCGTCCTCACGCCACAGCCGCCCGTCGATGCGGATCGTCGCCCCCGCCGCGCCGAGGCCGAGCTGGAAGGCCTCGGGGTAACGGTCGAGGTTCAGGGTGAGGGGCGTGCCGCCGCGGGCGGTGATGGCGCGGGCGACCCAAGCGGTCCAGGGGTCCGTCGTGTTGCTGATGAGGAGGGCTGCGGGCATCGGCGGCTCCACGGTGGGGGCTCCCCTTATCTCGCGCGGATCCCCGCCGCCGCGCTCGGCGGTCAGGCGCGGGGCGCTGTGAAGGGTTGGCGCAGGGCGGCCCTTAACAGCCGTCGCCGACGAGGCACGCTCTGGGTGGCCTCCCAAAAACCCAGGAGCGAACTATGAAACCTCCCACCCGTGTCCCCTTCTTCGCGCGCTTCGTTCAGCAGGCGCCGCCCACACTCTCCACCGAGGTCCGCGCGGGCTGGGGCCTCCCCGGCCAGAGGTTCGAGACGATGAAGCACCCCTCGGACAGCGACGAGGGTGGTCTCGTCGAGCGTGTGCGTGTGACGCTGAAGCCGACGGGCGACCGCGACGAGTGACCGGCGCCCGTGAAGGGTTGGCGTAGGGTTCGGGCGAAGAGGCCCCTGGCTAAGCTGACGGGCGAGTCGAGCGCATGAAGCGCCCGATGAACCTCAGAGAGGCCACCACCATGAGCAAGTCCACCCGCGTCCCGTTCTTCGCCCGCTTCATCGAGACCGAGGCCCCCAAGCTCGACACCGACGTCCGCGCTGGCGCCGACGGCGGCGGCACGACCTGGCCTCCCCAGACCATGAAGTACCCCTCCGACGCGGATGACACTTACAGCACCTTCAAGGGCGGCACGGATTACGACGAGAAGTGGTGATCCCGAGCCGCCTCGTCAGGCGGTGAAGGAGCCCAGGCGCCCCCGGTGAGACCCACCGGGGGCGCTCGTCTCTGGGCCCCCGCGGGCTGCTCCGTGAAGGGTCCGTGAAGGGTCACAGCGCGGGACCGGGCGGCTATCCTGCTCATGTTGAGCGACGCTGACCCGCTTCGTCAGACCCACTCCGAGAGGCCACCACCATGAGCAAGTCCACCCGCGTCCCGTTCTTCGCCCGTTTCATCGAGACCGAGGCCCCCAAGCTCGACACCGCCGTGCGCGCTGGCGCCGACGGCGGCGGCACGACCTGGCCCCCCCAGACCATGAAGTACCCCTCCGACGGAGAGGACACCTACGGCACCTTCAAGGGCGGCACCGAGTACGACGAGAAGTGGTAAGCCCCAGCCGCCTCGTCAGGCGGTGAAGGAGCCCAGGCGCCCCCGGTGAGACCCACCGGGGGCGCTCGTCTCTGGGCCCCCCGCGGGCGGCTCCGTGAAGGGTCCGTGCAGGGTCACAGCGCGGGATCGGGCGGCTACCTTGATGAGCGTTGAGCGGCGTTATCAGCTCAGCATGACTCACAAAACGAGGTCACCACCATGAGCAAGTCCACCCGCGTCCCGTTCTTCGCCCGCTTCATCGAGACCGAGGCCCCCAAGCTCGACACCGCCGTGCGCGCTGGCGCCGACGGCGGCGGCACGACCTGGCCTCCCCAGACCCTGAAGTACCCCTCGGATGGGGATGACACCTACGGCACCTTCAAGGGCGGCACGGAGTACGACGAGAAGTGGTGATCCCGAGCCGCCTCGTCAGGCGGTGAAGGAGCCCAGGCGCCCCCGGTGAGACCCACCGGGGGCGCTCGTCGTTTAGGCCGCCGCCTGGCGCTCGGCGACGCCGCGGTGGATGAGGTAGGCGAGCAGGGCGATGGAGCCCACGAGCCCCGCGCTGATGACGTAGGGCCAGGGGTTGATGCCGCGCTGCCGAGCCTCGGGGACGATGTAGGTGAGGCTGATGGTCGCCGAGATCACGAGGTCGAGGAAGACCTGGAGCCCCCAGCCGCTCTGGATCGACTCGACCAGCGCCCAGAGGCCGTGATCGACGGTGATGAACACCGAGAAGATCGTGAAGGGGATGAACACCACGAGCGGGACGATGAGTCGCATGATGCAGTTACCTCCTGGGCTCTTGTGCCTCGGCGGACCTGACCTCACCATGACCTCGGAGGTAATGTCGAGCGCGTGGGCCTCGGGGTAGGATCTGGGCATGACCAGCTTCCCTACGCTCCTTCGCCGCTGGCGCAGCGCCCGCGCCGCGACCCAGGCCCGGCTCGCCGCCGACGCCGAGATCTCCACCCGGCACCTGAGCTTCTTAGAGGCGGGCAAGGCCCGGCCCAGCCGCCAGATGGTGCTCTTGCTCTCCAGCGCCTTGGACCTGGAGCTGCGCGACCGCAACGCCATGCTGCTCAGCGCGGGCTTCGCGCCGATCTACAGCGAGACGCCCCTGGACGACCAGGCGATGAGCCCCGTGCGCCGGGCGATGGCCCTCGTGCTGCAGCAGCAGGAGCCCTACGGGGCGATCGCGGTGAACCGGCGCTGGGAGGTGATTCAGCTCAACCAGGGCGCGGCGCGGCTGTTCACGGCGTTTATGCCCGACCCCATCCCCGATCCCATCATCGCCCAGAACCTCGTCCACGCGATGTTCCACCCCGCGGGCCTGCGCCCGGTGATCGTCAACTGGGAGGAGCTGTGCTGGAGCTTCATCGCCCGGCTGCACCGGGAGACGGAGCTGGCCCCGGAGGGGCGAGGCCACGCCGCGCTCCTCGCCGAGCTCTCGCGGTACCCCGACGTGCCGAGCCGGGCGAGCCTCCGGGAGCTCGCGCCCCAGCCCTTCTTGACCGTTCACCTGCGGCGCCCGCCTTACGACCTGCGGCTGTTCACCGTGCTCACGGCGTTCGGCACGCCCCTGGACGTGACCGCCCAGGAGCTCACCATCGAGACCTTCTTCCCCGCGGACGAAGAGAGCGACGCCCAGCTCCGACAGATGGCGGAGGCGCTACACTGAGCGGCGGAGGTGCCTCTGTCCGCTCCGATGACCCTCAAGGACCGCGTGTTTGGCTGGCTCTCCGGGAGCTGGCGCCCGCCTTGGGCCCTGCCTGCGGCCGCCGTCGCCGCGCTCGGGCTCAGCGTCGCGCTCAACGGGATCGTCGTCGGGGTCTACGGCGTCGAGCCCGTCCCCGACCTGCTCCACCCCGCCACGCCGGAGACCCTCGTCGCCGCCCTGGACGCCTTGGGGCCGACGCTGCGCGCGGCGTACGTCAAGACGGCCTTCCTCGACGTGTTTTACCCCCTCGCGTATGGGGTCGCCATCTCCGGGGCCTTGGCCCGGCTGGCGCCCCCGGCCCTGCGCTGGCTGCCCTACCTGCTGCCGCTGACCGTCGCCGCGGACCTCACGGAGAACCTCTTTTTTGTCGGCCTCGCCGCTGAGGTCTGGCCCCGGGACCCCGTCGTGCTGACCCTGGCCTGCGCGGCGAACGCGGTGAAGTGGCTCACCGCGGACGTCGCGATCCTGAGCATGGTCCTCCTCGGGCTCTGGCGCGCGGCGCGCTGGGCCCGGGGCTAACGCACCCAGAGCTCGATGGCGCCGACGCCGACGTCCTCGCTGTAGGTGAGCGAGGAGGCCTCCTCGTCGGCCATGAGGCGCACCTCGATGGCGTCGTCCGTCGAGGCGCTCAGGGTGCGCTGGAAGCTGTCCCCGGAGAAGGCCGGGGTGCTGTACCACTGGTAGCCCCAGGTCGTCGTGCTGGTGTTCCCGGTGTCGCAGGAGTAGCTCGCGCCGACGAAGCTCGGGGCGGCGTTCCCGCCGCGGTCGGGGCAGTCATAGGCGTAGCGGCCGTTGAGGGTCATGCCGACGGCGTAGGTCCAGATGTGGGTGCGGGCGCCGCTGACGCCGTGGGTGATGGAGATGCCGTCGACGTAGAGGTCCTCGACGGTGCGGCCGCTTGCGTACCAGAAGGCGTTCATGCTCGCGTACTGGTAGGCCGTGAGCGCGCCGCGCACCTCGCCGTAGGTGACGCCGAGGCTGTCAAACTCGGCGGCCGGGGCGCTCCCCCGGGCGGTGTAGCGGCGGCAGATCGCCAGGGTGCTGTCCTTCACCCAGGCGCCGGGGCAGGTGTCAACGCTGTAGTCCTCATCGGCGAGCTGGGTCCAGCCGCCGCCGTCCGTGGTCATGTCACACACCACGTCAAAGGGCGAGACGCCGACCCCGGCGCCGTCGGGGTCGATGGTGTAGACGCCGTCGCCCGTCGAGCGCCCGGCGTTGAGCACGGAGAGGCAGTCCACGCCCAGGGCGCAGGCGCCGTCGGACTCCGGGGTGACCGCGCCGTCGTCGTCGTCGCAGTCGTCGCCGCCGCAGGCCTCGTCGGAGTAGCCGTCGAGGTCGTCGTCGTTGTCGATGGCGCCGTCGCAGTCGTGGTCGAGGCCGTCACAGCCCAGGGCCGCGCCGGGGTAGACGTCGTCGGCGCCGTCCTCACAGTCCCCGCCCGCGGCGACGTAGAGGCTCGTGGGGGCCGCGCAGGCCATGAGCGCCGTGGCGTCTTGGCCGTAGCCGTCGCCGTCGAGGTCGGCGTACCAGGCGGTCTGCACGTCCTCGTCGATCTCGCCGTCACAGTCGTTGTCCACCTCGTCACAGACCTCGGCGGCGCCGGGGTAGGCGGAGTCGTCGCCGTCGTCGCAGTCTTCAGTGGTGGCGACGAAGCCGTCCGGGGCCACGCAGGCCTGCACCGCGAGGCGGGTGACGCCGACACCGTCGCCGTCGCCATCGCCGTACCAGGTCTGGGCGTCGGCGGCGCTGGAGGGGTCCACCTCGCCGTCACAGTCGTTGTCGAGCTCATCGCAGAGCTCCAGCGCGTCGGGGTTCACCGCGCTGCGGCTGTCGTCGCAGTCGCCGTCGTCTTGGGTGTAGCCCTCGGGCGCCGCGCAGGCGTCGGTGTAAAAGTCGGGGTCGCCGAAGCCGTCGCCGTCTACGTCCTGGTGATAACGCTCGGCGTCTAAGGCGTCGGCGTCGACGCGCCCGTCGCAGTCGTTGTCGATCTCATCACAGACCTCGGCGGCCAAGGGGTTCACCGCCCGCGCGCCGTCATCGCACTCCAGGCAGGCGGGGAAGCCGTCGGCGTCGTTGTCCTCAAAGCCTACGCTGCCGTCGCAGTTGTAGTCGTTGGGATCCGCGCAGTCGGTCTCCGTGGCGCCGGGGAAGAACGCGGCGTCCTCGTCGTCACAGTCGCCGTCTTGGGTGACCATGCTGTCGGGCAGCTCACAGGCCAAGGTGGGCGCCCCGGCGCCGTAGCCGTCCCCGTCGCCGTCGGTGTAGGCGGCGGTGGCGTCTACCGCGTCCTGATCCACCTCGCCGTCACAGTCGTTGTCGAGGCCGTCGCAGCGCTCCTCCACGCCGGGGTTCACCGCGGCGTCGTTGTCGTCGCAGTCCTCGTCGTCGGCGAAGCCGTCACCGTCCTCGTCGCTGAGCCCAGGCAAGAGGCCGGTCTCGGTGGCGGCGTCTTTGGTGTCGTCGCAGGCGTAGGCGAAGAGGGCGACGAGGGGGGCGAGCAGGCGAGCGGGGCGCAGCACGAGGGCCATCCTGGCAGGGGTGAGCCCCCAGGATGGCCGAGGAACCGACCGTTGTAAAGCGTGTCCTAGGCGGCGCTCAACGCAGGTAAGCCGGGTAGGACATCAGCGGGCTGCCGAACTTCTCCGGGGTCGCGTCGCCGCAGTCCCGGCACTGCACGTTCACCACGGGCACCTTGACGCTGTTGATCTCAAACAGCGTGGCCTTGGAGAGCGCGCCGCCCTCGCCGCCGTTCACCGCGCAGCCGTCGGAGGTCACCTTGATGTCGTAGGGGCTGTAGCTGGAGGTGCCGTAGGACGTCTCCGTGCCGTCGAAGAAGCGGAAGCCGAAGGAGTAGTCGTAGCCGCCGCCCGCGGTGTAGTAGTAGTGGATGACGTGCTCACAGAGGCCGACGTAGGTCTGGTTGCCCTCGGAGGAGAGCGACTGAATCGCGGTGATCTGGGCGTCGGAGAGCTCCAGGGTGAAGTCCGAGCCCAAGAAGCGGTAACGGTCGCCCCCGGTGAACTGCTGCTGGAAGGTGAGGTCGGCGGAGTACTCCACGACCGTCCAGCCGCCGCCGTCGGTGGTCATGTCGCACTCGACGTCAAAGGGGTCGAGGCCGACGCCGAAGCCGTCGGGGTCGATGGTGTAGATGCCGTCCCCGGCGCTGTAGCCGTTCGCGAGCACGTCGAGGCAGGTCGCCCCCAAGGCGCAGCCGCCGCCGAGCTCCGGCAAGACCACGGCGTCGGTGTCGTCGCAGTCGTCGCCGCCGCAGGTCGCGTCGGCGTACCCATCGCCGTCAGCGTCGTTGTCGACGGCGCCGTCACAGTCGTAGTCGCCGCCATCACAGCCCAAGCTGGCGCCGGGGAAAGCGTCGTCGTCGCCGTCGTCACAGTCGCCATCGGCGGCGACGTAGTCGCTCGTGGGCGGGGTGCAGGCGTCGGTGGAGCGGCTGCCGCCGTACCCGTCGCCGTCTACGTCGAGGTACCAGGTGCTCTTGACGCCCTCATCGACGCTGCCGTCGCAGTTGTTATCGACGCCGTCGCAGGTCTCTGAGGCGCCGGTCCAGGCGGCCTCCTCGGTGTCGTCACAGTCGCCGCTGTTGTCGACGTAGCCGTCCGGCGCGCTGCACGCGGTCGTCGAGCGTTTGGGGTTGCCGTAGCCGTCCTCGTCGCTGTCGAGGTAGTAGGTGCTCGTGAGGCCCTCATCGACGGCGCCGTCGCAGTTGTTGTCGACCTCATCACAGACCTCGGTGGCGCCGTCCCAGGCCAGAGCCTCCTTGTCGTTGCAGTCGCCGTCGTTCTCGACGGTGCCCGCGGGCTGCTCACAGCTCGCCTTGCCCGTGGCGGGGTCCCCGTAGCTGTCGCCGTCGCGGTCGGAGTAATAGGTCACGGCGTCGATGGGGTCGTCGTCCGCGGCGCCGTCACAGTCGTTGTCGACGCTGTCGCAGAGCTCATCGGCGCCGGGGTTGGTGGTCGCGGTCGCGTCGTCGCAGTCCCCGTCCTCGGCGGCGTAACCCTCCGGGGTGTCGCAGGACTCCTGGGCGAAGTCCGTGTCGCCGTAGCCGTCGGCGTCGGCGTCTTGGTACCAGGTCCCGGCGTCTACGGCGCCGACGTCGGCCTCGCCGTCACAGTTGTTGTCGACGTCATCGCAGATCTCCGTCGCCGAGGGGTTCACCGCCCGGCTGCCGTCGTCACACTCCTCACAGGCGGCGAAGCCGTCGCCGTCCGCGTCGGTGAGGCCGGAGGAGCCGTCACAGTTGTAGTCCGTGGGGTCGAGGCAGTCGTCCTCGGGGGCGTCGGGGTAGATCGTGGCGTCTTGGTCATCACAGTCGCCGAACGCGCTCGCGTAGCCCTCGGGGGCCTCGCAAGCGGTCTCGGTGTAGCTCTCGACGCCGTACCCGTCGCCGTCGGCGTCGGCGTAGAAGGTCGCCGCGTCGGTGGCGTCCTCGTCGGCGTCGCCGTCGCAGTCGTTGTCGAGGCCGTCGCAGGTCTCGGCGGCGCCGCTGTTCACCGCGGCGTTGGTGTCGTCACAGTCGTCCTCCCCGGTGAAGCCGTCGCCGTCCTCATCGACGGTCTGGGGCTCGGTATCGACGTTGGTGTCGATGACCACGTCCTTGTCGTCGGATCGACAGCCGAGGGCGAACAAGGTGAGGACGAAGAGAGCGGTCGTGCGCATGGGGCCATCCTTGGCGTAGGGTGCTGAAGCTACGCTCAGGATGGCGCAAGGACCAGGGCTTGTCTACCCTGTAGACCACCAGACGGCGGCCCAGATGGTCAGCGAGATGAGCGCGGTCGGCGCCGTGATCTGGAGGGCCTGGGTGGCGGCGCGGGGGCGGCGATCGCGGAGGCTCCACCAGGTGACGAAGCCGATGAGCGGGCTCAGCGCGACGTTCCCGAGGCCCAAGAGCACCTGGGTCTCGCCGTCGAGGGGCTGGTCGAGGAAGAGGGGGTCGGGATCCTCCGGGGCGGCGGGCCTCGGGGCGGCGCGCCCGGCGGGGTAGAGGTTTCGTTCGGCGAGCTCCAGGAGCTCCGGCGGCGGGCGCAGCTCCTCCCCGGCGCCGATGCGCTCGGCGGCGGCGGTCATCTCGTCGTCGCTGAGGTGGTGGCGGCTCACGAGCCAGGCGTGGAGGCGCTCGTCCCCCTCCGGGCGGTGGCCGCAGGCCGGGCAGGAGCCCATGGCGCGGTCCTTAAACGAGCCGCAGCGCAGGCAGACCCCGCGGGCGGGGCGCAGGCTCGGCGGCTCGGGCCTCACCGGGCCCACCGCAAGGCACGATCCGCGGCGGGGCTAGGCGGGCCGACGAGGAGGGTGGGCTCGGGGCTGCCGATCAAGAAGAGCTGCTCGACCCCTCCGGCGCCCTCGGCCTGGGCGCGCAGCCAGGTGAGCAGGGCGGCGGGGTCCGCGGCGAGGGCCTCGGGGCGGCGCAGCAGGAGGATCTCCGCGGGGTCCACGAGCAAGGCGGCGGCGAGGCCCACGGCGTCGATCGCGCCGGGACCGTGGGCCTCGATGGGGCAGAGCGTCGGGCCAAAGCCCGCCCAGAGGCGGTCGTTCTGGGCGATGAGGGCGAGCTCACCGAGAGGTCGAGCTCCAGGGGGCCACGGGCGCGGGCGCGGCCCCGGAGCGCGCGGAGCAAGGCGTCGAAGGCGGGGCTCTTGTCTTCTGCGGGGCGTAGGCTCAGCTCGCCGAGGTGCACGGAGAACAAGGCCGGGCTCACCGAGGCTAAGTCGGCGGAGAAGGCGTAGCCGACGCGCAGGGTGAGGCGGGCGTCCTCATCGGCGATGGCCGCGACGAGGCGGGGGTCACGCGCGGCGAGCTCCCGCAGGAGGCCGAACAGCGGGGGATCCACGGAGAGCGTGAGGGTGATCTTGAGGGTCGCCTGGCCGTGGTGCGGGGCGAGGAGCGGCCGGAGGCGGTCGGGCTCGCCGAGGGTCACGGCGCTCGGGGCGCCCAAGGCGTCGGGCTCGACGACGGGGGCGAGGCCGAGGCGGGCGAAGGCGGCGCGGCAGACCTCGGCGTCTAAGGCGCCTAAGCCCAGCTCGATCGCCAAGGCCAGGGCCTCCTGGGCCCGGGGCGGCCCGCCGACGGTGACCACGCGGCCGAGCCCGGTGAGCGGCGTCGGGGCGAGCTCAGCGAAGCCCTCGGCGGTGACGGAGAGGATGACCATACGCGCCTCACTTTGTGGCAATGTAGCCCGCCGCGCTTCGGCGTCCTCGTCAGGCTATGATGCCCTATGCTCTTCGCCGCCGTGTCCTCCGTCGCCCTCGGGCTGGTCACCCCCGCCCTCGCCGCTGATCCTGCCGCTGCGCCTCCCGCGCCCGCCGCCCCCGAGGCGCCCGCGGATCGCCACTACGTCCTCGGCGTAGACTGGGTGCCCGCCTCCCGGGCCGACCTCGTGTGGATCGCCGAGGACCAGCTCACGGGCACCCTCGCCGGGGAGTTCGACGGGGCCGTGCGCCCGGCGCTCTCGGCCTACGGCGGTCTCCAGGGCGACAAGACCGCCTGGCTCGTCTCCCTCGGCGCCGCGCGCTCCACCTCGGTGAGCTGGACCTTGGAGTCCCGGGAGACGACGGCGATGGGCGGGGTGCGCCCGGCGCTCGACATGCAGCGTTACCTCCTGCCCCGGCAGACCGGCGCGACGACGGCCTGGTGGGGCGTCGGCGTCTCCGGCGTCATCCCCATGGCGAGCGTACGCAGCGCCTCCTACGGCGAACAAGAGGTCGAGGACGCCGCAGAGGAGGCCCGGGCCACCCGCAGCCGCATCGGCGGGGTCGGCGGCCGCGTGGGGCTCGGCGGCGAGGTGCTCCTGAGCCCGGGGATCACCCTCGGCGTGCGCACCCACCTCAACGCCCACCGGGGCCAGACCCTCAACGAGGACGCGCTGCGCGTGGCCACCTGGATCTGGGCCGACGCCGCGCTCCGGCTTCAGATCGAGCTGTAAAAAGATCACCCCCCTGCCAACGGTTGCCTCAGGGGAGGGGGTGGGTTACAACCGCCGCCCCTCGGAATCTTCGCTCAGGTGGCCCGACGAGCCCGCTCTCCTCACAGCTCTTGTGAGGGGTAAAGCCGAGCCCCACGCTGAGCTTGCCCAGCGAAGTCTGCCCCCCTCCACGAGCGCAGCATGACCTTGGCTCTTCTGCTCATCGTCCCCGCGGCCCACGCCGCTAGCGGGATGTCCCTCACCCCCGACCCCTACCTCATCCTCATCCAGCTCGTGCCCTTCTTGGCCACGATGGCGATGCTGAATGTGCTGCTCTTCAAGCCGATGTTGGCCTACCTTGAGGACCGGCATCAGGCGACGGTCGGCGCTAAGCAGCAGGCCGTGGCCCTGGTGCAGAGCGCCGAGCGCGCCGCCCAGGAGGTCGAGGCCCGGCTCAACGTCGCCCGCGGCGAGCTCGCCGACGTGCGCGCCACCCGCCGCAAGGCCGCCTTGACCGACCGCGAGGAGCGCATCGCCCAGGCGCGCAAAGAGAACGACAAGCGCCTGCACGACGCCGTTGAGGTGATCTCCGGCGAGTCCGAGCTCGCCAGCCAAGAGCTGGAGCGCCTCTCCCGCATGATCGCGAACGACGCGGCGAGCAAGGTGCTCGGCCGCCCCATCTCGGCTTGAGGAGGAACCATGAACCGCCTCGCCAGCGCCCTCATCTGCTCGCTCCTGCTCCCCTCCGTGGCCCTCGCGGCCGGCGGTGAGCACGGCGGCGGCATCCCCTTCGACAAGATCGCCCTGCACGCCGTCAACTTCGTCATCCTCGTCGGCGGCCTCTTCTTCGTCGCCCGCACGGCGATCAACGACGCCGTCCGCAACCGCACCCTCGCCATCCGCGCCGAGCTCGATGACGCGGTGCGGGCGAAGGCCGAGGCCCAGGCCCAGTACGACGTGCTCAAGGCCCGCCTCGACGGCTTCGAGGCCGAGCTCGCCACCCTGCGCGCCGAGGGCGTCGCCGAGTCCGAGCGTGAGGCCCAGTACATCGCCGAGCGCACCGAGCGCGACGTCACCCTCCTCGCGAGCAACACCGAGCGCATCATCCGCGACGAGACGGCCCGGGCCCGGGTTCGCCTCCAGCAGGACGCCGCCGAGCTCTCCGTGCGCATCGCCGAGGAGCTGCTCCAGGCCCGCATGACCGGCGACGACCAGTCCCGTCTCGCCCGCGAGTTCCTCGACGTCGTCAACCAGGACGCGAACAAGGAGACCGTCGCCCATGGCTGACATCACCACCGCCGAGCGTTACGCCCGGGCCCTCGTTGAGCTGGCCGCTGAAGAGGGCGCCTTGGAGGCCACCTCCTCCGACGTGCTCCGCGTCTACTCCTTGCTCACCGACCGCGAGAGCCCCCTGCTCCCCGCCTTGGCCCACCCCGGCTTCTCCCCCGAGGAGCGGATGGCGGTGCTCAACGAGGTGCTCAAGCTCCTCAACCTGCGGATCACCGTCGCCAACTTCCTCCGGGTCGTCCTGGAGAAGGGCCGCGCCGGGATGCTGCCGATGGTGCTCGACGCGTACCTTCGCCTCGCCGACGCCCAGGCGGGCCGGGTGCGGGCGAAGGTCACCACCGCGATGCCGCTCTCCGCGGCCCTCAAAGAGTCCGTGCGCCAGGCGCTCTCCGCGTCTGTGGGCAAGGACGTCATCATCACGGAGCGCATCGACGCCTCGATCCTCGGCGGCGTGATCGCCGAGGTTGAGGGCCGCGTCTTTGATGGCTCCGTCCGCTCTCGCCTCGACGCGCTCCGGCAAGAGCTCCTCTCCGCCAACCTCTCTCTCGGTGGCGAGGCCTGAGCCGCGAAGCGGCCGCCCGCCCGATCCCCTCTCTCCGACCTTCCTGGAGCCTCGCTCATGGACATCCGCGCAGAAGAGATCTCCAAGATCCTCAAAGCCCAGATCAAGAACTACGACGCACGGGTCTCCGTGGCCGAGACCGGCACGATCCTCTCCGTCGGCGACGGCATCGCCCGCATCCACGGCCTGCGGAACGTCATGGCCGGTGAGCTGCTGGAGTTCCCCGGCGGCCTCGTCGGCATGGCGCTGAACCTCGAAGAGGACAACGTCGGCGCCGCCATCTTCGGCGACGACCGCGTCTGCCACGAGGGTGACACCGTCCGCCGCACGGGCCAGATCGTCTCCGTGCCGACCGGCCCCGCGCTCTTGGGCCGCGTCGTGGACGCGCTCGGCCGCGCCATCGACGGCGGCGACCCGATCCCCCAAGAGAACATGCGCCCCATCGAGATCAAGGCGCCGGGCATCATCCCCCGCAAGTCGGTGCATGAGCCCATGCAGACGGGCATCAAGGCCATCGACACGATGATCCCCATCGGCCGTGGCCAGCGCGAGCTCATCATCGGCGACCGCCAGACGGGCAAGACCGCCATCGCCATCGACACCATCATCAACCAGCGGAACTTCAAGGACGATCCCAAGATGAAGATGCACTGCATCTACGTCGCGATCGGCCAGAAGCAGTCCACGGTGGCCCAGGTGGTCGAGCGCCTCAAGCGTTACGGCGCGATGGAGTACACCACCGTCGTCTCCGCCCCTGCGGCGACCCCGGCGCCCCTGCAGTTCTTGGCCCCCTTCGCGGGCTGCACCATCGGCGAGTACTTCCGCGACAACGGCATGCACGCCCTGGTCATCTACGATGACCTCTCCAAGCAGGCCGCCGCCTACCGCCAGCTCTCCCTGCTGCTCCGCCGCCCGCCCGGTCGTGAGGCCTACCCCGGCGACGTGTTCTACGTGCACAGCCGGCTCCTCGAGCGCGCCGCCAAGATGGCCGACTCTCGTGGCGGCGGGTCGCTCACCGCGCTCCCCATCATCGAGACCCAGGCCGGTGACGTCTCGGCGTACATCCCGACGAACGTCATCTCCATCACCGACGGCCAGATCTTCCTGGAGTCCGACCTGTTCTTCCAGGGCGTTCGCCCCGCGGTGAACGTCGGTATCTCGGTGTCCCGCGTCGGTGGCGCCGCCCAGGTCAAGTGCATGAAGGAGCTCGCCGGTACGCTCCGCCTCGACCTCGCGGCCTACCGTGAGCTCGCGGCCTTCGCCCAGTTCGGCTCCGACCTCGACGCCTCCACCCAGAAGACGCTCACCCAGGGCGCCCGCATGGTGGAGCTGCTCAAGCAGGCCCAGTACCTGCCGATGCCCGTCGAGATGCAGCTCATCCAGGTCATCGCGGGCCTGGAGGGCATCTGCAACGACATCCCCGCCCCCAAGACCGTCGCCTTCGCCGCCGCGCTCCGCGACCACTTCGAGGCCAACCAGAAGGCGCTCCTCGACGAGTTCCGCGGGAAGCTCAACGCGGGCTTCCAGCGTAAGGACGACTCCGGCAAGGTGAAGTCCGGCGACGAGAAGAAGATGGACAAGGACAAGATCATCCAGGCCATCCGTGACTTCAAGTCGGTCTGGAAGGCCTGATCCTCCCCTCGGGACACTCGCTTTAGGAGCCCGCTGTGGCCTCTCTCCGCGACATCAAGCGCCGGATCCAGTCGGTCAAGAACACCCGACAGATCACCAAGGCCATGAAGATGGTCTCCGGCGCCAAGCTCAAGCGCGCGACGGATCGTGCCGTCGCCGCGCGGCCCTATCAGGAGTCGCTCTCCCGGGTGCTCGGTCGTGTGGCCGCCGCGGCTGGGGATGAGATCTCCCACCCTCTGCTCGCGCAGCACGAGCAGGTCGAGAAGGTGCTCGTCGTCGTGATGGGCTCCGACCGCGGCCTCTGCGGCTCCTTCAACGGCAACGTGTTCCGTCGCCTGGAGCGCCACGTCGAGAAGGAGCGTGAGGCGGGCAAGGCCGTCAGCCTGCGCACCTTCGGCAAGAAGGCCCGCGGGCACTTCGGCCGCCGCAACTACAACATCGTCAACTCGGTGATCGACCTCACCTCGGCGAAGTACGCCGACGCCGCCTCGGCCTTGGCCGACCAGCTCTCCGCGGAGTTCTCCGCCGGGGACGTGCACGAGGTGTGGCTGGCCTACAACTACTTCAAGTCTGCGGGCACGCAGATCCCGACCATCACCCGCATCTTGCCTCTGTCCGTCTCGGCCGGCGGCAAAGAGAGCGCGGCGGCGAGCAGCGTCGAGTACAAGTACGAGCCCGATGGGCAGCGTCTCCTCGACATCTTGCTCCCGATGCAGCTCCGCACCATCCTCCTCCAGGCGCTCCTCGACACCGAGGCCGGTGAGCACGCGGCGCGTATGGCCGCGATGGACAACGCCACCCGCAACGCGGGTGAGCTGATCAGCTCCTTGACCCTCGAGTACAACCGAGGCCGTCAGGCGGCGATCACCAAAGAGCTCATCGAGATCGTCTCCGGCGCCGAAGCCATCTGACCCCCTTCTTCAATCTCCGACTCGCAGGAGCCTTCCATGGCCGCCAACCTCGGTCGCGTCAAGCAGGTGACGGGCCCCGTCGTGGACGTAGAGTTCACGACCGGTGAGCTCCCCCCCATCTACAACGCCCTCCGCCTCAGCAACAAGTTCATCAACGACGTCGAGGGCAACCTCGTCATCGAGGTCGCGCAGCACCTGGGCGAGAACACCGTCCGCTGCATCTCGATGGACACCACCGACGGCCTCCGCCGCGGTGACGTCGCGACCGACACCGGCAAGCCCATCGCGATGCCCGTGGGCAAGAAGGTGCTCGGCCGCATCATGAACGTGATCGGTGAGCCCGTGGACGAGCTCGGCCCCCTGGTGGCCGATGACTACAAGCCCATCCACCGCCAGCCCCCGACCTTCGTGGAGCAGTCCACCCAGGTCGAGATGTTCGAGACGGGCATCAAGGTCATCGACCTCCTCGCCCCGTACTCCCGCGGCGGTAAGATCGGCCTCTTCGGCGGCGCCGGCGTCGGCAAGACCGTGCTCATCATGGAGCTCATCAACAACGTCGCCAAGAACCACGGCGGTCTCTCCGTGTTCGCGGGCGTCGGTGAGCGCTCCCGCGAGGGCAACGACCTCTGGCACGAGATGCAAGAGGGCGGTGAAAGCGCCGTGATCTTCCCCGGCGACAACGACCGCAGCAAGGCCGCGCTTGTGTACGGCCAGATGAACGAGCCCCCCGGCGCCCGCGCCCGCGTCGCGCTCTCGGCCCTCACCATCGCCGAGCACTTCCGCGACGTGGATGGCCAGGACGTGCTCCTGTTCGTGGACAACATCTTCCGCTTCACCCAGGCCGGCTCCGAGGTGTCCGCGCTCCTCGGTCGTATGCCCAGCGCCGTCGGTTACCAGCCGACCCTCGGCACCGAGATGGGCATGCTGCAGGAGCGCATCACCACGACGAACAAGGGCTCGATCACCTCGGTGCAGGCCGTCTACGTGCCCGCCGACGACTTGACCGACCCCGCGCCCGCCACGACCTTCGCCCACCTCGACGCCACCACGGTGCTCAGCCGTAAGGTCGCCGAGAAGGGCATCTACCCCGCCGTGGACCCCCTTGACTCCACCTCTCGCCTGGTGGACCCGAACATCCTCGGCGACGAGCACTACAACACCGCCCGGCAGGTGCAGCAGATCCTCCAGCGCTACAAGGATCTGCAGGACATCATCGCCATCCTCGGCATGGAAGAGCTCTCGGACGAGGACAAGGCCATCGTCGGCCGCGCCCGCCGCATCGAGAAGTTCTTGAGCCAGCCCTTCCACGTCGCGGAGGTCTTCACCGGCCTCAAGGGCAGCTACGTCAAGAAGGAGGACACCATCCGCTCCTTCAAGGCGATCCTCACCGGCCAGTACGATCACCTCCCCGAGGAGGCCTTCCGTCTGGTCGGCTCCATCGACGAGGTGGTCGAGAAGGCCAAGAAGCTCGCCGCGAACTGAGCAGAAGCCCAGGCGCTTCTTCGAGGACCCGATGCCTATCGCCGTTGAGATCGTCACGCCGACCCAGGTCGCGCACAAGTCCGTCGCCAAGGAGGTCCGCGCCCCGGGCTTCTTCGGTGAGTTCGGCGTGCTGCCCGACCACGTCCCCTTCCTCACCGTCGTCGAGCCGGGGCTGGTGGTCGTCACCAGCGACGCTGGCGACCGCGCGGTCTTCGTCGTGGGTGAGGGCTTCGCCGAGGCGGGCCCGGATCGCCTCGTGCTGCTCACCTCCTCCTGTGAGGAGGCCAGCGGCGTAGACAAGGCCGCCGCCCGCGCCGCCCTGGACGTCGCCGAGAAGGAGCTCGTCACCCTCGATCCGAACAGCGGCGAGTGGAAGACGGCGGAGCGGAAGGCCAAGCTCGCCCGGGCGCGCCTGCTCGCCTGAGCCTGACCGGACGACTGAAGAGACCGCCCAGGGGCCTCCCCTCGGCGGTCTTCTTCGCTCTGGGGGTCGCGGGGCGAGGCGGGGTGTTACCCTGAGCCCATGAGAGCGCTGCTCGTCGGGCTGTGGTTCACCACGGCACAACATCGTGTGCCAGAGCGCGCTTCAGCGGCGGCGTACTACCTGCTGTTCGCGGGGCTGCCCTTCGTCGTGGCGCTGCTTGACCTGCTCACGCTCTTACACCTCGACGCCCAGCTCCGCACCCTGCAGCTCGTCATCGAGGAGGCCTTCCCGCCGGACATCGCGGCCCTGTTCTTGGCGGAGCTGGGCCGGATCGTCGAGGCGCGCTCGGCCCCCCGCGCGCTCTTGGCGTTCGCCCTCGCGGTCTACAGCGGGGAGAAGGCGGTCAACAGCCTCATCCAGGGCGTGAACGTGGCCTACGCCGCCCACACGCCGCGCAACATGCTCCTCGACCGGCTCATGGCGGCGGTCATGACCGGCCTCGGCCTCTTGGTGAGCCTGCTCGTGCTGTTTCTGCTCGCCGGGGGCGCCTGGGCGTTCACGATGTTGGCCGAGCGGGGCCTGATCTCCACGGGCACGCTCTCGACCTTGACCGTGCTGCGCCTGCCCGTCGTGCTGCTCACCCTGCACCTCCTGGTGAACGTGCTCTACCGCGTCGCGGCCGACACGCCGCTGCCGTGGCGCTGGGCGAGCTGGGGGAGCGTGATCGCGACGGCGGGGTTTGTGGGCGTGGCCGAGGGTTTCCAGCTCTACGTCACCCGGGTGACGGACCTCGGCGCGACCTACGGCTCCTTGGGCGCGGCGATCGGCCTGCTCCTGTTCTTGCAGCTCACGGCGACCTGTGTGCTCTTCGGCGCCGAGCTCGACGCGGCCCTGCTCAAGCGCGCGGGCGGCAAGACCACACGCCCGACGCCGCGCTGGAAACGGCGCCTGGTCTCGGCGCCGCCGACGGATCCGCCTGTGCGCCGGGACGAGGGCTGAGCGACGGCGCCTCAGTCCTTCCCGGCCTCTTTCAAGAAGGCCTTCGTGGTGGCGTGCTGAGGGTCGCCGAAGACCTGGTCCGGCGGTCCGAACTCGACGTCGTAGCCCCCGGCGAAGACGTGGACGTGGTCGCTCACCTGCCGGGCGAAACGCATGGAGTGGGTCACGACGATCATCGTCTGGTCGGCCTTGGCGAGATCGGTGATCACGCCGAGCACCTCGTTGGCCATGACCGGGTCGAGCGCCGAGGTGGGCTCGTCGAAGAGGATGGCCTCGGGGCGCATCATCAGGGTGCGGGCGATGGCCACCCGCTGCTGCTGGCCGCCGGAGAGGTCCCGGGGGAAGGCCTCGGCCTTGGCGAGCAGGCCTACGCGGTCCAAGAGCGCGACGGCCCGGGAGACGGCGGACTCCTTGGGCTCTTTGTCGACGAGCATCGGGGCCTCGATGAGGTTGCCGACGACGCTCAGGTGCGGGAAGAGGTTGAACTGCTGGAAGACGAAGCCGACGACCTTCCGCACCTTCTGGAGCTGGGCGGCGTCTTTTCGGGGGTGAAGGTTCGCCGAGAGCACGTGGGGCCCGACGCGCACCGCGCCGCCTTGGAAGGTCTCCAGGCCGTTGATGCAGCGTAAGAACGTGGACTTCCCGCCGCCGGAGGGCCCGATGATCGCCGCGACCTCACCCCGGTTGACCGTGAGCGAGATGCCCTTGAGGATCTCCAGCTCGCCGTGGCGCTTCACCAGAGAGTCTACGTGGATCATACGCCCACCCCCGAGCCGCCGAGGCGCTTCTCGATGTTCCGGGCGAGCAGCGACATGGGGTAGCTCATCACGAGGTACAAGAACGCGGTCATGAGCATCATCTCCACGACGGCTTGGGTGCTCATGGACAAGACGGTGAACCGTTTGGTCAGCTCGATGAGCGTGACGACGGAGCAGACCGAGGTGTCCTTAAACAGGGCGATGAAGTCGTTCACCACGGGCGGGATGACGATACGCACGGCCTGGGGCACGATCACCCGGAAGATCGCCTGGGTGGGGGACATGCCCAAGGAGAGCGCCGCCTCTATCTGCCCGCCGGGGATGGCCTGGATGCCCGCGCGGTAGATCTCCGACTCATACGCCGAGTAGTTGATCGCGAGGCCCAAGATCGCGGTGGTGAACGCCGGGATGTTTACGCCCAGCTCAGGCAACAAGAAGAAGATGAAGTAGAGCTGGAGCATGAGCGGCGTGCCGCGCAAGAACTCGACGTAGGCCGTGAGCGGCAGGCGCACCCAGGCCGGGCCGTAGAGCCGACCGACGGCGATGAGGATGCCCGCGAGCACGGCCAAGGGGAAAGACAGCCCCGCGAGCACGACGGTGAGCCCGGCGGACTTGATGAGCACGGGGAAGTAGTCCTGGACGACGACCCAGCCGCGCTTGCGGGTGCTCGTCTGGGCGACGGCCTCCTGGGTGAGCGGCGCGTCCTCGGTGTTCACCGCGACCTGGGCGGCCTTCTCGTAGCCGAAGAACTTGGCGTGCTCGGCGAGGGTGAAGAGCTGCTGCTGCTGCTTGTCCCAGATGCCGTAGCGGCTGTAGATGCGCTCCAGCTCGCCGTTGCGGAGCATGAGGATGAGCGCCTCGTTCACGGCCTGGATGAGCTGCTTCTCCCCTTTGCGGGCGTAGATGACGTAGTAGCCTGGCGCCACGGGCTCGCCGATGGGGCGCAGGGCGGGGAAGCTGGGCGCGTAGTAGGACGCGATAGGCGTGTCCTGCAGGGTGGCGTCGAGCTTGCCCGTCTCGACCTCGCGCATGGCGTCGGTGTTGCCGTCGTAGCCGATCACCTCACAGAGCTCGCCGCAGTGCTCCTCCATGACCTCTTGGGAGGCCGAGCCGGTGAGCACGCCGATCTTCATCAAGGCGCCGTCGGGGCGGGGCCGCTTGAGGTCGTCCCAAGAGCTGACCCCGGCGTCGTCGCTCCGCGCCATGAGCTGAAGGGCGTAGACGTAGTAGGGCATCGAGGCCTCGAAGAGCTCGGCGCGCTCCGGGGACCACTCGTAGCCGTTGATGACGAGCTGCACCTTCTCGGCGCGCAGGAGGTCGAGGAGCTTGTCCCACTGGCCTTGGGAGAACTCCGGCGTCACCTGGAGGTACTCGCCGAGCTTCGCGGCGAGGTCCACCTCAAAGCCGGTGACCTGCTCGGGGTCGTCCTCGCGGGGGAAGATGAAGGGGCCGCCGCCCTCCATGTCCGAGCCCCAGACGAGGCGTTTGTCCTTCTGAATCGCCGCCCAGGTCTCCCCGCCGCTCGTGGGGGAGGCGCCTTGGATTGGGGTCTCTTGCGCGGCGGCGGGCCGCGGCAGGAGCATCATGACCAGGACCCACATCAGCCCGAGCAGTCGGCGCATCGTGCTCACTCCTCGTCGTAGACGGCGGTGTAGTAGCCAGGCTCGGGGCGGAACACGTTCAACGCCACGAACACGCCTGGGGACATCTGGGCCTCTTTGGCCGACCACATGAGCTTGCCTTCAGCCATGACCTGCAGCCAGTCGCGGATGGCGACCTTACCTCCGGCGCTCAGCGCGCTGCGGTAGACCCCGGTGTCGGCGTAGGAGCCAAGCGCGAGGTCGGGGTCGAAGTTCACCTCGCCGCGCACCGTCGGGTTCACCGAGGCCTCGGGCATGCCGACGACGACGAGCTGGCCGCCGCCGAAGGGGCTCCCCGCGGAGACGCCCGCGCCGCCGTCTACGGCGACGGTGACGAGGCGGTGGGGGTAGACCTCGCCGGAGTAGAACAGCGCGTAGAAGCCGTCCTGGGGGTAGGTCACGAAGCCGGTCCAGGTGGACCAGAGGTCCGCCTCGGCGGAGACGCCGACGCCGGCCGTCCAGTAGGGCTCAGGGAGTACCTCCCCCTCGGCCCAGCCGAAGTCCATGTCCGAGCCACCCCACACGAACACCTCGGCGTCGTTGTCGAAGTGCCAGGCAAACTCCGCGCCGAGCAGGCGGCCCGGGCTCGCGCCGTTGAAGTAGTTCGAGTAGGTCGGCATGTAGTTGTTGCGGTAGTCCCAGTCCTCAAGCCCGATGTTCGGGTTGTGGATACCGGCGCGCACGATGGGGCCCTCGGTGCCGACCTGCACCATGGCCCACTCCGGCGGGTAAGGCTGGAGCAGGCTCGGCGAGGCGAGGTCGGTCCAGAGGTCCACGTCGACCCGCACGAAGACCTTTCCTTGTTGCATCCGGAAGTCCACCTCACCCATGGTGGGCGCGGAGACGCTGCCGGGGCTGAGGTCCAGCGCGGCGTCGATGGAGCCCCCGAACCAGAGGTCAGCGGCCTCTGCGGGGGCGTGGAGCAGGATCAGGGTGAGGAGCATGGGCGGTGGACCTCGGGGGAGCCGAGGACGTTACCACAGCTTGACCGCCCAGATCGAGAGAAAGCTCCGCGGAGGCGCAGGAGGCCCTGGAGCTAGGTCGCCGAGTCCAGGGATCGGATGAGCGCGGGGAGCTCCGCGAGAGAAGGGAGCGTCACCAAGGGGCGGCGGAGCGCCGTGAGCTGCGCGGCGGTCAGGCCGCTGAGCTTGGCGTAAAGCTCGCTGGAGGGCTCGCCAAAGCGCGCGGAGAGGATGTCCAAGACGGTGTGGAGCGCGATCTCGTGCTCAGCCTGGGCGAGCTTTGTCGCGACGGCCCTGGGTAGCTCTGCGGCGACGGCCTTGGGTAGCTCTGCGGCGACGGCCTTGGGTAGCTCTGCGGCGACGGCTTTGGGTAGCTCGGCCTCGACCCCCTTCGCGATGCCTCGGCTGAGGTACTCCTCTCGCTCCCGCACCAGCCACTTCACGTACTCGGTCTGGGGGTTGAAGCTCTTGAGGAACATCGTCTTCTCCAGGAGCGCCCTGGCGCTCAGCGAGAGGGCAGAGAGGACCAGCTCTGTGTATTGTAGCGTCATGTCCTCGGTGAGCAAGGGGTTGCCCTGCACCGCTTGGAGGGCCAGGAGGCTCACCTTGGCGGCGTCTTCGTCCTGGGCGTGGGCCAAGGCGGAGAGCACGGCGGCCTCGGGGTTCTCCCAGGCGAGAGCGGGGTCGAGGAGGCGCGGGATCTGCTTTGGACCAAACACCGTCGGGGTGACGACGGAGCCGGGCCCGAGGTGAATCGGGGCCGCCGCCCAGGCGGCCGTGGCCTCGTCTAAGGTCACGACCAAGAGCACCGAGGGGGCCGCCCGCCGCGCGTGCTGGCTGGCGATGTAGAGCGGCCAGCTCCGCCGCTTCTGGGGATCGGGGCGGAGCTGCACCTCCAAGATCGCCGAGAGCTCCACGTCCCCACGCACCCAGAGCACCCCGTCGGCGCGCAGCTCCGTCGGCGTCGGCACGGTGAGGGACGACTCCAACATCTTCACCTCCTGCACCGCGCCGAGGCGCACGAGGCCCGCCCAGGCGAGCAGCTCGGCGGCGAGCTGGGGCCGCGCGCGGAAGAGGTCGACCAGACACTCGTGGGTGAACGACGGCACAGGCGGGCCCTCGGGACGAGGAGGGCCTTAGCCATGAACGCCGGAGCGCGCTATGCAGAATATGCTAACTGACTATACTGAAGGATGCCAGAAAAACTCTCCAGCGGGCTGAGTCAAGGATCCTTGCCCCCGATCACCCCCCTCCAGCCTGGCCCTCACTCACTGCCAGTCTAGCGCCACCTCGGCGCCCAGCCGCGGGATCGCCACGACCGTCTCTCCCGTAGTCTCTCCCGCCGGGCCGAGGGTGATCACGAGGCCCGCTGTGCCTGGGGGTGCCTCAGCCACGTCTACGCCCGCCCGCCGCAGCGCCGGGCCGAGGTGCTGCTCCCAAGGGAAGGTGGTCTGTACGTCACAGGGCACGTCGAGGGAGCCCACGACGGCGAGGCTCATCGGCGGTCGGGCGGCCACGGCCTGCACGACGGCGTCGAGGCCCAGGGCCCCGTCCGGGTCCGGCGGGCGCAGCCAGCGCTGGGGGCAGCCGGGGTGAAACGCGCGCTCGGCCTCGCTCGGCGTGTTGAAGGGGGTGTCGGCCTCGGACATCCACACGCTCCAGCCCACGAGGCCCAGGGCCCCGACGCCCAGCCGGGGCCGGGTCGCGGCGGCGGTGGCGATGACCAAGGCCACCCCCGGCAGGAGCGGGGCGGCGAGGCGGTCGTACTTCTTGGGGATGAGGGTGAGCAGGAGAAGCCCGCCCAAGGTCCAGCACAGCGCCACGACA
Source organism: Myxococcota bacterium (assembly GCA_023150845.1). Classification (GTDB taxonomy): domain Bacteria; phylum Myxococcota_A; class UBA796; order UBA796; family CAJQPC01; genus JADKFE01. Next base: position 69,195 of record JAKLKD010000013.1, read on the forward strand.
GCGACGCGGCGGGTGCTCGGCGCGCGCAGGGCCAAGGCCGCGGCGGCGACGGCGCTCCCAGCCCACAGGGGCCCCAAGGCGCCCTCCCACAAGACGCGGGGGTAATAGAGCGCCTGGCTGAGCGCGCCGCCCCCGGCCTCGTACCCGAGGGAGCTCTCCGCGTAGGCCCGCTGCTCCTCCAGGTTCACCACCCACCACGGCGCGGCGACGCTCGCCCCCACGGCGGCCCAGATGATCCACGGACCCGGCCTCGCCAAGGCCAGGAGCCCCGGCAGCACAAACAGGGGCGCGGTCTGTTTGGTGAGCGCAGAGAGGCCAAGGCCGAGCCCGACGGCCAAGGCCGCCCCCAAGAAGCGCCGCTCCTTGAGCCCGGTCGCCGCCCACAGCGTGAGCGTGGTGAGGGCCGTGAGCGCCCCCTCGGGCATAAACGCCCGGCTGAGCCCGAGGTTGAGGGGCGTCGCTAAGGTGAGCGCCCCGGCGAGGGCCGCGGCCCCCCAGGAGAGCCCCAGGCGCCGCCCCAGGCCGCCGACGCCGAGCCCGGCGAGGCCCAAGAGCGCGCTGTTCACCGCCCGCACGGCGACGGCCTCCGGCGGCCCGCCGCCCATCACCCACCACCAGAGCCCGACGAGGCCCGGGTAGAGGCTCGGGTAGTCGCCCATGTCCTCCCACAATAGCCGGGCGGCGAAGGCTGACCACTCCCCGCCCAAGAGGTCGTGTAAGAAGAGCTCGGCGGCGCCGACGTGGCCCTCCTCGTCGCCGTCCCGCAAGAGCGCGTCTCGGCTCAGCCAGCGCGCCTGGGTGAGGGCCGTGACCGCCACGATCCCCACCGCGAGGGCGCCGAGCCCAGCGTCGGCCTGCTTGGGGGGCGCGTCGTTCACACCGCCCCCTGGCCCAAGAACCACAGCCCGCCGACGAGGGCGAGGCTGGGCAGACCCCAGCGCAGCGCCGGGCGCTCCAGGGCCGCGGCGTTCGTGGCCACGGCGCAGGCCGAGAGCGCCACGAGGGGCAAGAAGTAGTGGGTGGGGTGGTGGTCGATGGTGCAGAGCAGCAACGAGTAGAGCCCGGCGCCGATCGCGCAGAGCCGCGCGCCCCGTCCCGCCAAAGGCAAGGCGCAGAGCAGCCCGCCCCCGGTGTACCAGAGCCAGGTACCGTAGAACTCCGGCACACGTGGCAGGAGCGCGCTCGGGCTGGTCTCGCCGTGGTAGTGCTCCGGCCCCGTCTCAAACCACAGGATCTCCAGCCACTCGCTGAGCTGCCCGGTCACCACGGCGTAGGCCCCGACCGTGAGGCCCAGGGCCCCGGTGAGCCCCCACAAGGCCCCGAGCGGCCTGCGCCCGACGAGGCCCAAGGCCGCGCCCACCGCCCAGAACAGGCTCAAGGCGACGACGCCGGGGTAACGCAGGGCCCCGGAGAGCACCCCGACGGCCCCGAAGCGCCAGGGCGCGCCCAAGGCGGCGACCCCGCTCACCAGGGCCGCGGCGTAGAGCGGGTCGGGGAAGGTGGTCGAGCCGGGCTCAATCATCAGGTGCCCGACGGTGACCGAGGCCAAGGCGGGCAGGGCCCAGGCGGGCGCCGGGGCGTCGGGGCTGTAGGTGGCGATGACCTGGGCGCAGGCCGCGCCCAAGAGCAGCAGCACCCCCAAGAGCAGGGCGTTCGCCCCCAAGAGCCCTGGCGCGCCGAGCCCCGTGGCGACGGCGAGGGGGTAGCTCCACAAGGGCGGCTGGTTCACCGTGAGCGCCCGGCTCACCCAGAGCTCGTCCGCCCAGCGCAGGTTCTCGACGATGTTGAGCAGCTGGTAGTAGTGCACGAAGCGGTAGGCGCCGACGGAGTGCAGGCTCCAGACCCCCTCTCGCCCCGGGATGAGCGCCAGCTCCGCCGGGCCGTCGACCCCGGTGAGCTTGACCTGAACCTCGCCGGGGCGGAGCGGGACGAGGGCCGCGACGATCCCCCGGTCGAGGTAACGCGGCACGGCGCCCTCCTCCTCGACCTCGACCACGTCGGCGGTGATCTCGACGGGGGCCGCGTCGCCGACCTGCAGCCGCGCTCCGACGGGCCCTCGCAGCAGGAGCAGGGCCGCGCCTTCAGAGCCCACCCGCAGCGTCCCGCCGTCCCCGTCGGGGTCCACGAAGCGCATCGTGCGCTGCTCGGGCCAGCCGAGGAGCTCCGGCTCACCGAAGCCCGCGCCAGGCTCGACGACGCCGGGCTCCTCGGGCAGGGCCTCGGCGTCCGGGCTCCACCAGTACCCGTCGAGGGGCCGCCGGAGGTCCTCACCCCGCCAGACCACCAAGGCGAGGAGCGCGACGATCACGCCCACCACCGCGCCCCAGGCCCCGCGCGGGCTGTGCGGTGGCCAGGGCGCCCGGTATCCCAGCCCGGCCCCGATGAGCCCCCACAAGGCCGAGAGCCCCAAGACGAGGCTCGGGTCGGCGCCGAGGGCGCGGGTGATCGAGACGCTGACCACGGCCAGGAGCGTCGAGATCCAGGCCGCGTCGATGGCGACCTGCAGCCCCGTGGCCTGGCCCCCGCCGAGCCGCCGGGCGAGGCCGAGCCCCGGCGCCCAGAGCACCGCCGGGAGCACCAAAGCGCAGAGAGCCCAGCTCGGCGCGTCGTTGGCGCGGGCCGCCCAGGCCAAGAGCGCGAGCCCCAGCGCGCTCATGTCGGCCCCGGCCCCGGCACGTCCACCCGCACGACATCGTCGGGGTCATGCCCGGCCTCGGCGCAGGCCAGCACCACCCAGGGCTCGCCTCCAGCCTCGGCGAAGAGCGCGTGGGCGATCCCCGGCGGCACATAGACCCGGACCCCACGCAGGGGCTGGTGCGTTACCTCGCCCGTCTCTGGCGCGAGGAGCCCCAGGAGCCCGTCGCCGCTGATCGCCGTGAACCACTCGCCCATGCGGCGGTGCAGGTGATGGCCCCGGGAGGCGCCTGGGGCGACCCGCACGAGGTAGACCTCCCCCGGGACCGGCTCGGGGCAGAGCTTCTCCAGGACGCCGCGGGCGTCGGGGAAGGTCTGGACCGGCAGGACGCTCACGCCGCGCATCTAGGCTCCGCTCGTGGCCCACCATACACCAGACCGCGTGCCCGCCATGCTTTGGGTTACGATGCTCGAACCTCTATCACCGGAGCCTCGACGTGATCCTCGTCCTCCTCAGCGTGATCGCCTGCGGCGACCCCGACCCATCGTTCACCGTCGAGGTCCACGGCCCCACCTACCACGCCGACGTGGCCCCCATCCTGCGCGCCCGCTGCGAGGGCTGCCACAGCGCGGGGCAGATCGCGCCCTTCACCCTCAACAGCTTCGACGAGGTGTCGATCCTCGGCGCGCAGATCCTCGACAGCGTCGAGACCCGGCGCATGCCGCCTTGGCTCGCGTCGGACGACTGCAACTCCTACGACGGCTCCCGCTGGCTCGCCCAGGAGGAGATCGACACGATCCGCGCCTGGGTCGAGGCGGGCAAGCCCGAGGGTGACCCCACCGACGCGCTCCCGGCCTTTGAGCCCGTGAAAGACGAGCTCTCGAACCCCACCCACTCCGTCGCCATCACCCAGCCCTACGCCCCCGACTTTGAGGGCAGCGACGACGACTACCGCTGCTTCGTGGTGGACCCACAGGTCGAGACGGACGGCTACGTCACCGGCTACCAGATCATCCCGAGCGATCCCGAGATCGTGCACCACATGATCCTCTACCTGCCCTACAACGACGCGGCGGTGGAGCAGGCCCTGGCCTATGACGCCGCCGACGAGGGCGACGGCTACACCTGCTACGGCGACGCCCGGGTGAACAGCTCCATGCTCGCGGCCTGGGCCCCGGGCTCCTGGTCGGCGGAGTACCCCGAGGGCACGGGCATCGCCCTGCCCGCCGGTCGGCCCATCGTCATCCAGATGCACTACAACAACAGCGGCTCCCCCGGCGCCGCCGACGCCACCGAGGTGCTCCTGCGCGTGGAGCCCGAGGTTCAGGACGAGCTCTACTCCTTCTTCTGGCTGAACCCCCGCCTCGACATCCCCGCGGGCGCGGAGTCCCACACTGAAGAGAGCGAGACGTCGGTCAAACGGTACGTCGGTGATCTGCCCGGCCGCCTGCTCCTCCACGACATCGGCCCGCACATGCACACCATCGGCGAGTCCCTCAACGCCACCTTGGTGCGCCCCGACGGCAGCGAGACCTGCCTCATCGACGTGCCCCGCTGGGACTTCAACTGGCAGTTCGGCTACACCTTCACCGACCCCGTGCCGATGGAGATGGACGACAAGGTGCGCCTGAGCTGCACCTATGACGCCTCGGACCGCGACGAGGACACGCGCTGGGGCGAAGGCACCGGCGACGAGATGTGCCTCACGACGATGTTCGTGACCTATGAGGCTGAATAAGGCGCGGGGCTAAGAGGCCCGGCGCTCCTGGCGGCGGCGCTCGGCCTCCAGGTCGATGAGCGCGCTCGGCGCGAGGCCAGCCTCACGCAGCCGGGGCCAGTGGCAGGTCACCAGAAGGAGCTGCAGCCCCGAGGCCGCCGCGGCGTCGAGCACCCGGCGGGTGCGCTCCAGGCGGGCCTCGTCCGTCGCGACCAAGGCGTCGTCGAGGAGCACGGGCAGGCCGTCGTCGCCGCCGAGCAGCCGGGCGAAGGCGAGGCGTGTGACGAGGCCGAGCTGCTCCCGGGCGCCGAAGGAGAGCTCGTCGAAGGAGTCCGCGCCGCCCTCCCGGGAGATCTGGCGCAGGGCGTACCGCTCGTCAAACTTGGCCGTGGCGTCGGGGAAGACGAGGCGCAGCAGCTCGGAGACCCCGCGCTGCAGAGGCGCGAGCAGGCGCTCCTGGGCGGCGTCGCGGCACTCCCGCAGGGTGTCGTAGAGGAGCTTCGCCGCCTCCGCGTCGCGCCGCGCCTCGGTGAGCTCAAGCTCCGCGGCCTCCACCTTCGCCTGCTGCTCGGCGTGGCGGTCGTGGAGGCCGATGGCGCCGGACGCGCTCAGGGTGCCCGCGATCTCCGCCTTCTGCTGCTCGGCGTCCTTGACGCTCGCCCGGTTGAGCTCCAGCGCCCGGGCGGCGCTCTCGGCCTCACGCTCGGCCTGCTCGGGGTGCAGGTCGGCAAGCGCCTTGACGAGCTTGGTGTGCTCGGTGACCGCGCGCTGCCGGTCGGAGAGCGCGCGCTCCACCTTGGCGTCGAGGGCCGCGTCTACGCCGTGCTCGCTGCGGTGGGCGGCGAGTTGGGCGCGGGCGCGGTCCAGGCGGGCGCTGGCCTCGGCGCTGGCCTGGGCGGCCTGGGCGGCGGTCTGGCGCAGGGCCTTGAGGTTCGCCTCCTCACGAACCACGTGGTCACGTTGGTCGTCCAAGGTCGCCCGGGCGGACTCCTCTTGCTGCTCGGCCTCGGCGAGCCGCACGCCCAGCTCGCCGCGCTCAGGGAGGGGAGGGTCGCCCGGCTCAGAGCAGGCGTCTCGGGCCTGCTGGGCGCGGCGGGCGGCGGCGTCGCGCAGCAGAAGGTCGGCCTCGACGGCGGGCAGCCCCTTGGGCGCGATCTCCCGGAGCTGCGCGCGGGCCTCGCTCAGCCTGGCCTCAATCTCCCGGCGTCGCTGGGCGGCGTCGCGGGCCTCGTCGAGGGTCTTGTGCCCCTCGGCCTGCAGCGCGGCGCGCAGGCTGTGCTTGGCGTCGTGGGCGGCCTCGCGCAGCCGGTGAAGGTCGGCCCCGCCGGGGCGCAGCCCGAGGGCCACCAGGTCGCCGATGGTGAGGGTCTCCGGGCCGACGGCGTGAACCGTCACGGACTCCCCCGCGGCGAGGGCGCGCTCACCGCGCTCGTCGATGAGGGTGAAGGGCCGCAGGGCCGTGAGCACCAAGGTCGCGGCGGCGCCCTCCAGGCGGCTCTCGTGGGTGAGGGCTTCGCGCTGGAGCTGCTCCAAGCGGCTGAGCCCGGCGTCATCGGGGCGCAGGCCAGCGAGCTCGGCCTCCCAGGCCGTGACCCGCTCCCGCGCGGCGCTGGCGCGGCGGTGGCGGTCTTGGTCGGCGCGCTGGGCGTCGGCGGCGTCGAGGGCCTCGCGATGGGCGCGCTGGCGGCGGAGGAGGCG
>JAKLKD010000324.1 GCA_023150845.1 Myxococcota bacterium
CGATCATCGCCGCGGGGTTGAAGCCGCCCTGGTAGGTGTACGGCCCCTCATTGCGGTAGAGGCCCTCCACGTCCAGCACGGTCTTCCGCACCAAGAAGTAGTCGGCGACGAGCACGCCGCCGATGGGGCCCAAGAGCGCCCGGGACTCCGTGGCCGTGCCGGGGTGAACAAAGATGAGGCCGTCCATGAGCGCCTTCATCTTCTCGACCACCTTGGGGTGGCTGTGGCCGATGTTCACGCTCATGAGCTGGCTGTTGAAGTCGATGAACCGCTTGCCGTCGGGGGTCCAGAAGTACACACCCTCAGCGCGCTCGACGGGGACGACGTCCATCGCGTCGCCCGCGCCCCAGGTGTACATCGTGTGCTCACGGCACAATCGGACCATCTCGTCGCTGTTCATGTCGCGTCTCTCAGGCTGCGCCGCGCGCAGGGGGCGGGGTGAAGGATCCATGGGGCAAGAGCCGCATCAGCGTGGTGTGCGTCACGATCGCCACGGCGAAGCCCACGAACCAGGCGTAGGTGTAGAGCTGATCAAACACGGCGGGCACGCTCTCGACGAGCTTGACCTGGTGCAAGAAGCCCGGGAGGCTCGGCGCGATGGCCAAGGCGAGCGCGATCATCGCCGCGGGGTTGAAGCCGCCCTGGTAGGTGTACGGCCCCTCATTGCGGTAGAGGCCCTCCACGTCCAGCACGGTCTTCCGCACCAAGAAGTAGTCGGCGACGAGCACGCCGCCGATGGGGCCCAAGAGCGCCCAAGAGCGCCGAGTACCCGATGAGCCAGGTGAAGATGTAGCCCGTCGGGTCGGCCATGAGCTTCCAGGGCATCATCACTACGCCCAGGATGGCCGTCACCATGGCGCCCATCCGGAAGGTGACCCGCTGGGGGTCGGCGTTGATCATCGCGTTCGCCGGGGAGACGACGTTCGCCGCGATGTTGGTGCTCAGGGTGGCGATGATGAGCGCGAAGAGGCTCAAGCCGACGGTGAACAGCCCGCCGATGCGGCCCACGAGCACGGTGGGATCCCAGATGGCCTCGCCGAAGATCACCGTCGTCGCGCTGGTGACGGCCACGCCGATGAACGCGAACAGAGTCATCGTCGCCGGGAGGCCGATGGCCTGGCCGAGCACCTGATCCCGCTGGGTCTTCGCGTAACGCGTGAAGTCGGGGATGTTGAGGCTCAAGGTCGCCCAGAAGCCCACCATCGCCGTGAGGCTCGGGAAAAACACCGACGAGAACTGCCCGGCCTTGGGCCCGCCCTCGGCGAACTGGCTCGGCGTGGCCAACATCGGCCCGAAGCCCCCGGCCTCGCTGTACGCCCAGCCCAAGAGCGCGAGGCCCATGGCGATCAAGAACGGCGCCGCCCAGACCTCCAGAGCCCGGATGGACTCCACTCCCCGCCAGAGGATGGCGACCTGCACACCCCAGAAGATGAAGAAGCAGACGAGCTGGGAGAAGGAGATGCCGATGAAGCCCAAGGGCGTGGCGTCGAGGACCCCGCCCAAGGCCACGTTGGCGAGCTGGAAGATGGCCGAGCCGCCCATCCAGGTCTGGATGCCGAACCAGCCGCAGGCCACGAGCGCCCGGAGGAGCGACGGCACATGGGCGCCGCGCACGCCGAAGGCCGCCCGGGCGAGCACCGGGAAGGGCACGCCGTACTTCGTGCCGGGGTGACCGTTCAAGATCATCGGCACGAGCACGATGAGGTTGCCCAAGAGCACCGTGCCGACCGCCTCGCTCCAGCTCATCCCCTGGGAGATGAGCCCCGCGGCGAGCATATAGGTCGGCACACAGACGACCATGCCGATCCAGAGGCTCGCCATGTCCATCACCGACCAGTGCCGCTCGGCGCTGAGCACCGGGCGGATGTCGTCGTTGATGAGGTTCGGGTCGGGGTGCTGGGGCGACTCGGTCATGGCGGCGGCTCCTCAGGTCTTACGAAGGACGGGCGCGCGGACGTCTTGGGCGTTCCGCCGGGCCTGGGTCTCCCAGAACGGCGCGAAGCAGGGCCGGTTGACGTAACGACCACGACCCCGCACGGTCTTGAGCTGGTCGTCCTCCCACACCACCAGACCCCGGGAGAGCGTGACCGCGGCGTTGCCGACGATCTCCATGCCCTCGTAGATGTTGAAGTCGATGTTCTGGTGGTGGGTCTTCGCCGAGATCGTGCGGGTCTTCGCCGGGTCCCAGATCACGATGTCGGCATCAGCGCCGGCCATGATCGCGCCCTTCTTGGGGAAGATGTTGAAGATCTTCGCGCAGCTCGACGAGGTCGCGGCGACGAACTGGCTCGGCGAGAGCTTGCCCGTGCGCACGCCATGGTGCCAGAGCACACCCATGCGGTCCTCAATGCCGCCCGTGCCGTTGGGGATCTTGCGGAAGTCGTCCTGGCCCGCCCGCTTCTGCGGCGTACAGAAGCAGCAGTGGTCCGTCGCCGTGGTCTGCAGCATCCCCGCCTGGAGCCCGCGCCAGAGGGCCGCCTGGTGCTCCTTCGAGCGGAACGGCGGGCTCATCACATAATGCGCCGCGGCGTCCCAGTCGGGGTTGAGGTACACAGACTCGTCGATGACGAGGTGCTGGGCGAGCACCTCGGCGAAGACCTGCTGGCCCTCCAGCCGCGCCCGGGTGATGGCCTCCAGGGCGTCGATGCAGGAGGTGTGCACGAGGTAGATCGGCACGCCGAGCACCTCAGCGATGCGGATGGCGCGGTTGGCGGCCTCGCCCTCGACCTCAGGCGGGCGCGACATGGGGTGGCCCTCGGGGCCGGTGAACCCACGCTCAAAGACCTCCTTCTGCAGCACATAGACCAGCTCGCCGTTCTCGGCGTGGATGGTGCACAAGGCCCCGAGCCCCTTGGCGGTCTTGAAGCTGTTCACCAAGGTCTCGTCGTCACACATGATGGCGTTCTTGTACGCCATGAAGTGTTTGAAGCTGTTGACGCCGTGGTCGCGGGTCAAGATGCCCATCTCTTCGCGGACCTGCTCGCTCCAGCTCGTGATGGCGACGTGGAACGAGTAGTCGCAGGCCGCCTTCTCTGCCCAGCCGCGCCAGGTGTGGTAAGCCTCCAGCGGCGACTGTTTGGAGCCGGGGATGACGAAGTCGATACACATCGTCGTCCCACCCGCCGCCGCGGCGCTCGTGCCGGTGAAGAAGTCTTCACTCGCCACGGTGCCCATGAACGGCAGCTCCATGTGGGTGTGGGGGTCGATGCCGCCGGGCATGACGTAGGCGCCGCCCGCTTCGATGACTCGGGCGCCGGCCGGAGCGTCTAAGCCTGGCCCCACCGCGGCGATGGTCTCACCGACGACGAGCACATCATGCTTAAACTCGGCCTCGGCGGTCACCACCGTGCCGCCACGGATGAGGATAGACGACATAAAACGCTCCTTTGGATGGGGTCAGGCCCGGCGTTGTGCTCAGCCCAAGCGGGGGTTGGTGATGTCGTCGTAGGCGTCGGGGCGGCGGTCGCGGTAGAACTGCCACACCTTCCGGACCTCGTCGATGGTGCTCAGGTCGAGATCGGCGACGACGAGCTCATCCCCGTCCTCGCTGCCCTCGGCCAAGAACTTGCCGCGGGGATCGACGAAGTAGGACGTGCCGTAGAACTTGCCGATGCCCCAAGGCGCCTCGGTCCCGACGCGGTTGATCGCGCCGACGAAGTAGGTGTTCGCCACGGCGGCGGCGGGCTGCTCCAGCTTCCAGAGGTACTGGCTGAGCCCGGCGACGGTCGCTGAAGGATTAAACACGATCTCCGCGCCGTTGAGGCCCAGCGCGCGCCAGCCCTCGGGGAAGTGGCGATCGTAGCAGATGTACACGCCCACCTTGGCGTAGCGGGTGTTGAAGACCGGGTAGCCGCCGTCGCCAGGCTTAAAGAAGTACTTCTCCCAGAAGCCCGAGGTGTGGGGGATGTGCTGCTTGCGGTACTTGCCGAGGTACTGGCCGTCGGCGTCGATGACCGCGGCGGTGTTGTAGTACACGCCCCGCATGGCCTCCTCGTACACCGGCACGATGATGACCATGTTGTACTTCTTGGCGTACTCGCTCATGAGCGCGGTGGTCGGGCCGGGGACGGGCTCGGCGGCGCCGTACCAGCGCGCGGACTGGCTAGGGCAGAAGTACGGGCCGTTGAAGATCTCCTGCAAGCAGAGGATCTGCACGCCCTTCTGGCCGGCCTCGTCGATGAACCGGAGGTGCTTCTCCAGCATCGCCTGCTGAATCTCCGCCACGGGGCGAGACTCATCGTTCACGGGGTTCGAGCACTGAATCAGGCCACAGCGGACGATCTGGCTCAACGGGACCTCCTCGGGGGGTTGGGGACAGGGGGGTGAGGGTTCAGAGACCGTAGCACATCACGCCTCAGCGCACGCGGATGAGCACCGTCTTCTTGTGGGTGAAGTGCTCCAGCATGGCCTCCAGGCTCGCCTCTTTGCCCAGGCCGGAGGTCTTCACGCCGCCGTAGCTGAGCTGGGGCTGCACGACGAGGTTCTGGTTCACCTGCACGAAGCCGGCCTCAAGGCGCTGGGCGGCGTCGAGGGCGCGGTGGAGGTTCGTCGTCCAGATCGTCGCCGCGAGGCCAAAGTCGGAGTCGTTCGCGAGCTCGATGGCCTCGTCGTAGCTGTCGAAGGGCACGATCATCGTCACGGGGCCGAAGATCTCCTCCTGGAAGAGCGCCGAGGAGCGGTCCAGGCCGAGGAAGATCACCGGCCGCACAAAGAGGCCCTCGGCGAAGCGGGGGTCCGTCGGCATGGCCGAGCACTCCACGGCCTCGGCGCCGGGGGTGGCCCGGCCGATGGTGAGGTACTTCCGCACGGTGCCGAGCTGGCGCGGCGAGATGATGGTGCCGATGTCCGTGCGCTCGTCCAGGGGGTCGCCCATGACCATGGCGTCGACCTTCGCCTTGAGCGCGGTGACAAACCGCTCCACGAGGGGGCGCTCGACGAGGATTCGGCTCGCGGCGGTGCAGCTCTGCCCCTGCCGGGTGAAACGCATGCCGGTGACGGCCCCGGCGACGGCGAGGTCCAAGTCGGCGTCACCCATGACGATCATCGGGCTCTTGCCGCCGAGCTCCAAGGTCACGGGGATGAGCTTCTCCGCGGCGGCGCGGGAGATGATGCGCCCGGTCTCGACGCTGCCGGTGAAGGTGACCTTCTTGACGTCTTTGTGGGCGACCAGGGGCCCGCCCGCGCCGGGGCCGTCGCCGGAGATGAGGTTAAACACGCCCGGCGGGAGGATCTGCTGGAGCAGCTCGGCCACACGCAGCACACCAAAAGGCGCCTCCTCTGCCGACTTCACGACGACGGTGTTCCCCGCGACCAAGGCCGGGGCGATCTTGAGCGCCATGAGCAAGAGCGGCACGTTCCAGGGGATGATCGCCGCGACAACGCCGATGGGCTCCCGCTGGGTGAAGATGAGCTGGTCGGGGTGAAACGGGATCGTCTCCCCCTTGAGCTCCGAGCCCAGGCCGCCGAAGAAGGTGAACACGTCCGCGAGCACCCCGGCCTCCACCCGGCTCTCGGTGCGGATGGCCTTGCCCGTCTCTAGCGAGGTGAGCCGGGCGAGCTCCTCGACGTGCGCCATGAGCAGCTCCCCGCAGCGGGCGACGAGCTTGCCGCGGTCCCGGGCGCGGGTCTTCGCCCAGGCGGGCTGGGCGCGGCGGGCGGCGGCGACGGCGAGGTCTACGTCCGCGGCGTCCCCGTCGGCGGCCTGGCCGATGACGGCGAGGGTGGCGGGGTGCGCCACGTCAAAGGTGCGGCCTGACGCGGGCGGGCGCAGGGCGCCGTCGATGAGCTGCAGCCCAGAGAGGGCCTTGGCGAGGGCGTAGGGGTCGAGCACAGGCTGGATCATCGGAGGCGTCCACGAGCAGGGGGAAAGGGCCATCCTGCCCCAGCTCAAGGCGAAGTTCAAGCCCCCGGCTCAGCGCTCCTCCGCCAAGACCTCGGCGCTGACGATCCGGTCGAGGTCTCGCCCCGCCTGCTCAAGCTGCGGCTCGATGACCACGCGGTCCCCGGCGATGACCCAGGCGCGGCGCTCCGGCGCGAGCAGCCGGGCGGCGACGCGGTCGACGTCGGCGGGGCTCGCGGCGAGCAGGCGGCGCAGGCCCTCGTCTTGCTGCGCGACGCTCTGCCCACGCCGGGCGAGGTCCACGAGCCAGCTCGCCATGGACCCGCCGAGCA
>JAKLKD010000325.1 GCA_023150845.1 Myxococcota bacterium
GCCGAGGCCCGGCGGCTGGGGGAGGGCGCCGAGGCCGACGCCCGGCGGGCGGACGCGATCGAGGGGCTCACGCGGCAGGCCGCGGGGCGGGGAGGGGCCCTCGCCCGGGCGCGTCGGGCGACCTTGAGCCGCGCCGCCTGGGCCGCCGAGGCCGAGGTGAGCAGGGTGTGGGCCCAGGTGACCCTCGGGCGCCGCGCCGTGGACGCCCAGGCGCGCCTGGAGCTGCAAGCCCTCAAAGGCGCCGCGGAGCGTGTGTTCTGCCCGGGTCACGACCACGCCCAGGGGCTCAGCTCCTTACGCTCGGCCCTCGCCGCCTGGGAGGCCCGCCACGCCGAGGCCCTCGATCGCACGAGCGGACCCCTCCTCATCGAGCTCGCCCTGCAGGCCGCGCTCCTCGACGGTGCGATCAACACCCAGCTCCGCGAGGCCGACGCCGACCGCGCCGCCTTGATCGCTGGGCTCCAGTCCGCGCTCCGGGCGCTTCAACCGGCGCCCGCGCCGCCGATCGCTCAGGCCTTCGAGTCGAGCTCCGACCAGCGGGCCCAGACCTCCTCCAGCTCTTGGCTCAAGGCCGCGTGGCGCCTCTGGAGCGCCTGCACGTCGGCTTTGGGGTCGCGGTAGGTGCTGGGGTCGCCGAGGCGATCACCGAGCTGCGTGAGCTCGGCCTCGATGGCCTCGACCCGCTGCGGCAGCGCCGTGAGCTCCTGGCGCTCTTTCCAGCTCAGGCCCTTCTTCGTCGGGCGCGGCGGCTCGGCGCGGGGCGCGGGCTGGGCCTTCGCGGCCGCGGCGGCCTGGGCGGCCTGGGCGGCGGCGCGGCGCTCCTTGGCGGCGGCCTGGGCCTGGAGCCGCGTGGCGTAGGTCCCGCAGCGGCCACCCTCCTCAAACGCGAGCACGCTCGTGCAGACGCGGTCGAGCAGGGCGCGGTCGTGGGTGACGACGACGACGGCGCCGTCAAAGCTCAGGAGCGCCTCCTCCAGCACCCGAAGCGTCATGAGGTCGAGGTCGTTCGTCGGCTCGTCGAGGAGCAGCACCGAGGCGCCCTTGAGCAGGAGCCGGGCCATGAGCAGGCGCGCGCGCTCACCGCCGGACAGGGTGCGCACCCGCTGGTCGAGCTGCTGGCGGCCGAACAAGAAGCGGCCCAAGAAGCTCGTGACGTGGACGTCCTCGCCGCCGACCCTCACGCTCGTGTTCCCGCCGCCCGCGGCCTCCATCACCGTGTCGTCGGGGTCGAGCCCCGTGCGGTGCTGGTCCAGGGTGGCGATGACGACGCGGGGGCCGAAGTTGAGCCGCCCAGCGTCGGGCTGCTCGGCGCCCGCGATCACCCGCAAGAGCGTAGACTTGCCCGCGCCGTTGGGGCCCATGATCCCCAGGCGATCCCCAGGGCGTAAGGTGAGATCGAGGCCGGGGAGGATCAGCCGATCGCCGTACCGTTTCTTCAGCCCCGTGGCCTCGACCAAGGTGCGCCCACGATCGAGGCCCGCGCGAAGATCGAGGCTGAAGTGCTTCTCTTTGGCCATGGGCCGGGTCTTCATCAGGGCGTCGAGGCGCTTGAGCCGGGCCTGCTGCTTCGTCGTGCGCGCGGCGGGGGAGCGAGAGGCCCACTCCGCCTCGCGGGCGATGAGCGAGAGGCGCTGATCTTCGGCCTTGCTGAGTGCGGCCTGGCGCTCGGCCCGGGCGATGAGGTAGTCGCCGTAGCTGCCGTCGTAAGAGACGCAGACCCCGTCATCGACCTCGACGATGCGAGTGGCGAGGGCCTCCAGGAGGTAACGGTCGTGGGTCACCAAGACGGCGGCGCCGCGGTACTCCGTGAGCCAGCCCTGGAGCTCATCCACGGCCTCGGCGTCGAGGTGGTTGGTGGGCTCGTCGAGGAGCAGCAGGTCAGAGGAGCTGAGGAGCGCCAAGGCCAAGGCCACGCGCCGCGTCTCGCCGCCGGAGAGCCGGGCGAGGGGCGCGCCGCGGTCTGGCGCGCCGAGCAGGGTGAGCAGGGCGTCGACCTTGTGGTCCTGCACCCAGCCCGCGGCGTCGAGGCGCTGCTGCGCGTCTTGGGCGGCGGCCTCGTCCCCGACGGCGTGGGCGCGCTCAAACTCGGCGAGGAGCGCCCGGTGCCAGCCCAAGGCGCGATCGACGGCGTCGCCGACGGTGCCTTCGCCGAGCTTGGGCTCTTGGGCGAGGTGGCCGAGCTGGGTGGGGCGCTGAACGGTCCCGGCGTCGGGGGGCTCGGCCCCGGCGAGGATCGCCAGGAGCGTAGACTTACCGCAGCCGTTCGGGCCGACGAGGCCGACACGCTCGCCAGCCTCGACGTTGAGATCACAGCCGCGCAGCACGACGCGGTCACCGTACGCGCGCTCAACGCCTCGGCAGGTGAGCACGGCCACAGGAACCTCCAGAGACAAAAATCCCGCCGGTGGGGACCGGCGGGAGGATGGTGCCGAGAACAGGAATCGAACCTGCGACCTACTGATTACGAATCAGTTGCTCTACCGACTGAGCTATCTCGGCCCGCGGGTGCTCTGTTATCGGAGATCGCGCCGGTCGTCAACTGCCCGGACGCCGCCCTCGGCTTTGAGATGACCGGCACCTTGAGGTATGCTCAGCCTGATGAACCCGCTCCTCCTGCTCGCCGCCCTCCACGCGCCCGCCCACGCCCAAGACGTCCTGGTCTCGGAGTTCGAGAGCGAGAGCGTCACCGACATCGCCATCGCCCTGACCTTGCAGGATATGTTCCTGGCCGAGCTGGAGCGCCAAGGCGTCAAGGCCGCGGGCCCGGAGCAGCTCAAGGCGCAGAACCTCCAGCCCCCTGAGGGCTGCCTCGGCACGCCCGGCTGCCCCAAGGCCGTGCTCACGCACTGGGAGTCGCCGCTCATCGTGTTCACCACGGTGCGCACCCTCGACAGCGGCGTGCTCTCGGTCGTGGTGCGGGTGTACGACGCCGAGGACGAGAAGCGCGCCCTACGAGAGATCGCCGAGGAGATCCCCCAGGGTCAAGAGGCCGAGTTCTGCCGCCTCGCCGCGGGCAAGATCCGGGGTGACCTCAAGCTCTACAAGCCTCGCCCCGCGGGAAAGGCGCCGCCGAAGGCGCCATACCCCTCGTTGTCCTCGTCGCCGCCCCCCGTCGATCCCGACGAGTTTGATCCGACCTTGCCGATCGGCGGGACGGACCCGAAGCCGACCGATCCCAAACCGACCGACCCCAAACCGACGGACCCGAAGCCGACCGATCCCAAGCCGGCGGACCCCAAACCGACGGATCCTAAGCCGGACGAGGTGAAGCCCGAGGATCCTAAGCCGGTGGACCCGCCGACGGATCCCAAGCCCCTCGCCGGGGAGTCCTGCGTGCGCTCCGAGGAGGAGCGCCGGTCGCTGCGCCTCACCCCGAGCCTCTACGACGCCTTCTGCACCAGCGGGCAGACGGCGGAGCAGTTCGCCTCCTCGCGCCGCCTGCGCGGGGGCAGCGTCGGCCTGGAGCTGAGCGCGGGGGCGCCGCTGCGGTGGTTTGAGCGGGACTACACCGCGGCCTACGCGCTCTCCGACGGCGCCACGACCTCACCGCACCTCATCGACGGCCTCTACGCCACGGGCATGAGCGCGGACGGCAGCCCGCCGACGGTGCTCACCCGGATCGCGCTGACGGTGCACCCGAACCAGTCCGTTGAGGTCGGCGTCGCCGGGGGCGTCGCCATCAACCAGCGCGGCGCGGCCCAGTCCCTCGTCGTGACCGAAGGGGTGGACGGCGTGTACCAGGGCGCCGGGGTCACCGCCAGCCTCGGCGGCACCGCGGGCTACGTCGAGCCCTTCGCCCGGCTCTACCCCATCACGAGCGGCCTCTTTAAGCCCTTCTTGTCGGGCTCGTTCACGTTCTTGATCGCCCCGGCGCTCAGCGCGGAGTCCCTCGCCGACCTCGGCCTGCCGAGCGACATCGACGGCGACGCGACGTTCACCGCGCGGCCCGCCGTCGTGGCGCCGCTGGTGACCGGCGGCGCGGGCCTCGCCCTGGACATCAGCCAGTCCCTCTCGATCTTCGGCGAGGCCCAATACTCCTTGGTCTTGCCCACGAGCACGGCGCCGGTCACCTGCCAAGGGGACCAGACCTTCGGGCTGCCCGAGGACATGCGCTGCTCCGACGGCCTGGCGAAGGCCGCCCAGGACGGGAGCTGGGGCACGGGCTCCAGCGCCCAAGGCACCGCCGCGGTGCTCGCCGCGTCCCAGCCCGGCGCGCTGTTCGCCACCGCGCTTCGGGTGAACGTCGGCGTTCAGCTTCGGTTCCCTTAGCTCGTGAAGGCACCGCCACCGCCACCTCGCCCCTGGACTGAGGGCCCCGCCTACGCCTGGACCGGAGACGGCTGGGGCGCGGCCGCGTCCCTCGCGCCGGGCACCGTGCGTGACGGTCGCCTGCGGATCGTGACCTACAACCTGCTGTTTGACCTCTACGACGCGCCGCGGGTGCGCCTTGGCGAGCGCCTCCCGGCGATCTCGGCCCTGCTCCAGGCCGCCGACGCCGACCTCATCGCGCTCCAAGAGGTCACCCCCGCCGTGGTCGAGGCCATCGGCGCCTGGCCTTGGGTGCGGGCGGGCTACCGGCTCAGCGAGGGTCCCGAGGCCCTGGGCGTGCGCCCCTACGGCCAGCTCTGGCTCTCCCGGCTGCCCGTCGAGCGGGTGGCGCGCCTCACCTTGCCCCGCAGCAAGGCCGCGACGGCGGTGCGGGTGAACGTCGGCGGCGTGCCGCTCCAGGCCATCGCCGTGCACCTCTCTTCAGACCTCCACGCCGACGGGCCACGCATCCGCCAAGAGCAGCTCCGGGTGCTCCTGCGCTCGGTGCGGGAGCCCTTCGGAGGTGTGTCGATCCTCGCCGGAGACTTCAACTTCGGCGACGAGGAGTCCCCGGAGGCCCTGGTCAGCTCCGGTTTTGTGGACCTCTGGCCCGCGCTGCGGCCGGGGGAGGCCGGGCTCAGCTTTGATCCCGGGCGGAACCCCCTCGCCGCGGGCATCGGCCCCCACGTCACGGCGCGGCGCCTCGACCGGGTGATGCTGCGGGCCTCGGCGGGCCGGGTGCGCCCCCGGTCGGCGTCCCTCATCGGCGAGGCCCTGATCCCCGGCGCCGAGCCGCCGATGCAGCCCTCGGACCACTTCGGCGTCGTGGTGGACCTGGGCATGGTCGGGGCCTGAGCGCGCTCAGCGGAAGGCGACGCTGACCTCGGCGAGCATCCGGAGCCCGAGGGCCCGGAACGCCGCGTCGTCCTCGACGCTGTAGGCCACGGTGAGGGGGCGGGTGGTCACCTGGGCGAAGCCGGGGCTCATCGGGGCGCCGAGCACGAGGTCCACCCCGGCGCGCACGCCGAGGCCGAGCGCCGTGGTGCGCCCGGCGCGGCGGTAGTTCATCGAGAGCTCGGCGTAGGGGATGTGGGCCAAGGTGCTGGCGTAGACGGCCCAGTCGTCGTCGGGTCCTGGGCTCAGATCGCAGGTGAGGCCCTCGCCGCCGCCGCCGCCGCAGCCCAAGGCGACGCCGGGGATGACGCCGTAGCGGTAGCCCAGGGTGGGGCGCAGGGCGA
>JAKLKD010000326.1 GCA_023150845.1 Myxococcota bacterium
CAGGCCAGCCTCCGCGGGCTGGGCCCAGGCGCAGCCGCCGCAGAGGCGCGAGGGGTCGTCCCCAGGGCCGAGGCCCGTGGGGTGCCGAGGGCGCGCCAAGCGCCAGAGGCTCTCCGGCGGGGCGAAGGGCGCGACGATCGCCGCGAGGCGGGCGGTGGCGTCTAAGGCCTCGGCGATGGCGGCGGCCCACGAGCCGCTCAGGCCTCGGCGGTGCCCCGCCCGGGCGATGGGGATCGCCGGGTCCGCCCCCGGGGCGAGGGGGTCCGGCGGCAAGGCGTCGTAGTAGGGGCGGTAGACCGTCGTGACCGCCAGGAGCTCCCGCAGGCCGTAAGGGTCCGCCAAGGCCGCCTGCACCCGGTGGCAGGCGTGCTCCCGCACGAGGTGGCGCCGGTCGGTGTTCTCGAGGCCCCAGTCCACCCGCGAGAAGGCGTCGGGGCCCTCGGTGAGCGCGTGGCAGATCTCGTGGAAGATGAGCTGGGCGAGGCTGTCGTCGGGGTCAAAGCCGCCGCTCGCCGAGAGCGTGAGCTGCGCGCGGCCGTCCCACGCGGCGTAGACCTCGTCCGAGCGCACCACCCGCATGCCGAGCTTTCCGGCGGCGGCGATCCAGATGAGGTCGAGGGGATCTTGGTACCGCCGATCCAGGCCGGGCCGCGGAACCTCGGCGGCCTCGTCGTGGCGCGCGGCGGGGTCGTCCGTCACGGAGACGGTCAGGCCATCATGCCCGCGCGAGAGGCGCTCGGCGGGATGCCCGGCGAGAGCGGCGCGGAGGCGTTGTTGAAGGGCGTCGGGAAGACCGAGAGCTTCCAGAGGCCCGGGCGCTCGCGCAACAGGGTGAAGCGGCGCCACTTCTCGTGGTGGGGCTCCTGCGCGGAGAGGATGGCCTCGACCTTCGACGCCATGGGGCCGTCGGTGACCCCGGCGATGACGTGCTTGAGGTACGGGACCGCGCGGGAGTCGATCTCCAGCTTGACGGGGTTGCCGTCAACAACGGCGCCTTTGAGGGACTCCAGCATCGCGAGCACGGTCACGCCGGGCTTGATTCGCGCGTGGATCGCTTCGGTGGACATTCCGTCGCTCCTGATCTTCGGGGGCTAGTGGCCTCTCCCCCTTAACCGCTCCCCCGCCGCGCGTCAGCAGGGAGTAGGATCTCCCTGTGTCCCCCGCCCTCTGGCTCCTGCTGACCACCGGCGCCCTCGCCCAAGAGGCCCCCGCCACCCTGACCCTCGCCTTGGTGACCGCCCGTGAGGGCCTCAACGTCGAGGCCCAAGGGGTGGTGCTGGGCGAGGCCCGGGCCGTGCCTCTGCGTGACGACGGCCAGGGCCCGGATGAGCGAGCGGACGACGGCGTGTACACCGGGGCGCTCGTGCACGACGGCGCCCGGGTGCTCAGCCTGAGGTTGGCGCACCGCGCGCCGGACGGCGCCGAGGAGACGCTCTGGGAGGGTCTTGAGCGGGTGTACAGCCCCGAGGACCGCTGGGTGTTCCGCCTCGACGACGGCGCCCCCCGGGCCCGGCGCGTCGCGGCGCCGCCTCTGCCCCCGGAGACCCCAGACCTCGGCGCCGCCCCGACCGCGGCGAGCCTCGCCTGGGCCGGCCTCGTCCTGCTCTACGTCTCGACGCTCCTGCGGCGCGGTGGCGAGGGCCCCCCATGAGCCGGACGGCGCTCGCGCTCTTGGCCGCTCTGGCGCTCGCCGTCATCGTCACCGGCCCCGCGCTCTGGGCCGGGGACGCCGCGCTGGTGGGCCGCCACTTCGACCTGCACGGCACGGTGTGGTTCTTGAGCGCCGCGCCCCGCATCGACGCCTCGCTCACCGACCCCCTCACGGCCTGGCCTGACGGCGCGTCGCTGCGCCGGGCGGACTCCTGGACCTTGCTGCTCTTGGGGCGGATCTTCGCCGGGAGCTCGGCGGTCGCGCTGCACAACGTCCTGCAGCCCCTCGCCGTGGCCAGCGGCGCCTTGGCGATGTGGGCCTTGGCCCGGGCGGAGGGGGTCAGCGCCCGCTGGTCGAGCCTCGCCGCCTTGACCTGGGCCGGGGCCGGGCTCACCTCGACGGCGCTCCTCGAAGGCCACGTCTACCAGCTCCTCAACTTCAGCCTGCCGCTCTTGGCCTGGTCCTGGCGCCGCGCCACGTCCCCGGACGGCCGCGCCGCCCACGGCCTCGCCGCCGGGCTCTGCTTCACCGTCGCCTTGGCCACGAGCGCCTACACCGGCGTCGCCGCGGCGATCCTGACCCTCACGATCCTCGCCTGCGCCGTCGCCACCGCGCGCCCTCGCCTGGCCCCCTTGGCCGCCGCCGCCGTGGCGCTCCCCGCGGGCCTCGTCTACCTCTCGGTCTTTCGGGATGGCCGGGCCATCGACGGCCTACGTTTTGTGAGCCGGGGCTTCGAGAGCCGCGCGGCGATGCTGCAGGCGGGCTCGGCGGACCTCGTCACCCTCGCGGCGCCGAGCCCCGCCCTCGACCTCTTCGGCCACTCGCAGTCCTCATTCCTCTCCCCCACCGCCCTGGCGCTCTGCCTCGCGGCGCCCCTCGCCCTGCGCGGCGCCCGCGGCTGGGGCCCCTGGCTGGGCCTCGTCGTCGTGGGCCTGCTCACCTCGATGGGGCCGTCTCTGAGCGACGGCGACGGCGCGCTCCTCCCCCTGCCGATGTCCCTCTTGACGGAGCTGCCCGCCGCCGAGCTGCTGCGTTTCCCCGCCCGGCTGGGCTGGGTGACGGTCATCGGCCTCGGGGTGCTCGCGGCGAAGGTCGGGGAGGCCCTGGAGCGCCGGGCCGGGCGCCGGGCCTGGGCGCTCTTCGCCTTCGCCTTGATCGACTGTGTTGTTTGGGGCGGGATGCCCTGGCGGCAGCGTGGCGAGACCGCCGCCGCCCCCTCGGCCTACGCCGGGCGAGGCGCGATCTTTGACCTCTACCCCGAGTCGCCGGACCCCACGGACGAGTGGAACCAGCGGCTCTCCGCCTTCGCCTGCTTCTACCAGTCGCGGCATGGGCGGCCCATCGCCGACGACTGTGTGGCGCCGAGCTGGTCCCAGAACCCCCGGGCGGCGAAACAAGCGGCGCTCACCGAGGCGCTCTTGGCGGGGGGCGACGGCCTCACGCTCCTGCGCGCCTGGGGCTTTGAGGCCGTCGCGTTCCACCCCGACCTGTTCTCCCCTGGCGACCGCGCCCGGCTGAGCGCCGCCTTGGGCGCGCTTGACGCGAAGCCCGCCGAGAGCCGCGACGGCGGCGAACACATCATCGTCTACCGTGTCCCGACGCCATGACCACGCCCCGCCTGCTCCCCGTCTTCTTCACCGCCCTGGCCCTGAGCGTCGCCCTGACCTTCCCCCTCGCCCTCCACCTCGGCGATCACGCACTGGACGGCGCCTACTGGGGCAACCAGGCCTGGTCTGTGCGTGTGGCCGCCGACGCCTTGTGGGAAGGCGCGCCGCTCACGCGCACCCGGGAGGCGGGCTGGCCCGTGGAGCGGGAGGTGCGCCACCTGGGCTGGGTGATCTTGGCCCTCGGCGCGCTCCTGCGGCCCCTCGGCGCGGCGACTGTGCTGAATCTTAGCCTGATCTTTGGCCCGGCGCTGACGGCGACGGCGCTCGTGGCCCTGCTCCGCCGCCTCGTCCCCCAGGCCGGCGCCCTCGCCTTGACCCTCGCCGGGCTCACCTACGCCTTCTCGCCGCACTTCGTCGCGAACCTCGGCAACGCTGAAGCCGCCAAGGCCCAGACCTGGCTCGTGCCGCTGACCTTGCTCTGGGCGCTCAAGGCCGCGGAGCGCTGGCGGGCCCTCCCCGTCGCGCTGGGCGTCGGCGCGGCGCTCACCTTCACCGAGCCCTACGGCCTCATGGTAGCGCTCTTTGTGCTGCCCTTCTTGGCGCTCGGCGCCGGGCGCCGCGAGGACTGGCCCCGCTGGGCGGCCCTGGGCGCCGGGCTCATCGCCGTGGGCCTCCTGGGGCGGGCGTACTTCACCCCCGGGGGCCTGGAGCTCACCGATCAGATCTACCTGCCCTCCTCACCGCTGTCCTACGCGACGGAGCGCATGGAGCTACCGGCCTCCTCCGCGACCCTGCAGGGGCTCCTCTACCCCGACGCCGAGGCCGCGCCCTCAGGCACCCAGCACGGCGTCTACCTCACCTGGAGCCTCGTCCTCGCCGCCCTGGTGAGCGCGCGGCGCCGAGATCGTGTGGGGTGGCTGGGGCTCGGCCTCGCCGCCGCGGGCGTCCTCGCCGCCCTGGGCCCGATCTTGTTCTGGACCCGGGAGCGGAGCCTCGGCCTCTGGCTGCCGATGATGCTCGCCGAGCGCCTGCACCTGCCCATCGCCTCGGGCGGGATGTACTACAGACTCCTCCACGTCGCGCTCCTCGGCCTCGCCCTCTGCGTCGCGCGCCTCCGCTGGCGCCCTTGGGCGGCCGCGCTCTTTGGCCTCGGCTTCACCCTGGAGCTTGTCATGGCCACCGCCGCGCCCCTGCCGCTGCCGACAGCCCCCCTGCCCTTCCCCACCCTCGCCGCGGCCCTGCGGGACGACCCCCAGCCCGGCGCGGTGATGACCTTGCCCGGTTACCCGCCGGGGACGGCGAGCAAGGAGTGGTCGTTCCGTCTCGCCGCTCTGCACGGTCGCCCCACGACGGACCTGCCGCGGCGGCCGAGCGCGCCCTTTGAGTGGCCCCCGTTCACCCAGGGCCTCGACCGCTGCCTCAGCCGCCCGACCCCCTGTGAGGTGCCCACCGCCCTGCCCGCCGAGCTCGGCGGCATCGGCGTGCGGGCCCTGACGCTCCGCGAGGGCGATGACACACAGACCCTACGCGCTGGCCTCACCGCTCGCCTCGGTGAGCCAACCTGCGCCGAGGGGCTCTGCCTCTGGTGGCTCGACGCCGCGCCGCCCGACGCCGTCCCGAGCGCGCCCCGACCTCAAGGCCCGCCGCGTGGCCGCGGTGGGCCGCCTCAGCGCTGAAACGGCCGGATCTGCTTGACGACGAGCCGCCCGTCCTCAAGCACCTTCCACTCCGTGTCCCAGACGACGTCGTGGCCTGCAGCGGGGCTGTGGTCGAGGGGCATGACCTCGGTGATCTCGACGAGCGCGGCGCCGAGGGCCTCTAGCTGGGCGTCGGTGAGCACGACCTCACCAGACTCCACCTGAGACGAGGGCGACACCCGCTCAATCTTGGTGACGACCCCATCCGACACGGTGAGGTAGACCTTCTCCGGCACCACGCCGGGCTCGGCGCTCACGACGTCCCAGGCGCCGAGCTGGGCGTTCACGAGCAGGCGGTCGTCCTCGATGTCGTTGGGGTTGCCCGTGAAGGCGACGATGTTCGCCTGCTCGTCTTTGCTGCGGGTGTTCACGAGCACGGCCATCTCCGCCTGGAGGTGGTCGATGCCGTACCACTCACGCTCCTCCCAGGCCTCCGTCGCCCACACCGAGGCGAAGACCTCCCCCAAGGCCGCGGACAAGCTGCGCTCTTTGTTTGTGTCGGGATCACAGAGGCTCGGGCCCGCGGTGTCCCCGTCGAGCTCGTCCGCCGCGCAGGCGCTCTCGGACTGGTAG
>JAKLKD010000327.1 GCA_023150845.1 Myxococcota bacterium
TGCCCAGCTCACCGACGACCCTCGTGCTCAGCGCCGGAGAGGCCAGCGGGGACGCCTTGGCCGCCGAGCTCGCCGCGGCGCTCCTGCGACGCCGCCCGGACCTGCGCCTGCGGGGCCTCGCGGGGCCCAAGATGCGCGCCGCCGGGGTCGAGGCCCTGGGTCGGGTCGAGGACCTCGGGGTGATGGGCGTCGCCGAGGTGCTCGGCGCGCTCTCCCGGGTGCGGGCGGCCCGGTCGGCGCTGCGGTCGGCCTTGGCGGCGAGACCAGCGATGTTTGTGCCCGTGGACGCGCCGGACCTGCACCTCCCGATGATCCCCGCCGCCCGGGAGGCCGGGGCCAAGGTCGTGCTCTTCGGGGTGCCCCAGGTCTGGGCCTGGCGCCGGGGCCGCGCCCGGACCTTGGCGAGAGACGCCGATGAGCTGCTCTGCCTCCTGCCCTTTGAGCCCGCGTGTTTTGAACCATTTGGCGGAAGCGCCACCTATGTCGGACACCCGGCCCTGGACCGCGCCGGGGCGCTCACCCCCCGCGGAGACGACTGGGCGATCTTCCCGGGCTCCCGCGACGGTGAGCTCAAGCGCCTCCTGCCGGTGTTCCTCGACGTGGCCCGGGGCCTCCGCGCCGCCCGGCCCGGCGCCGTCATCCGCCTCGCCTTGGCGCCGACGGTGAGCGCCGAAAAAATGCGACAGCTCGCCGAGGCCTCGGGGCGCACCCTCGACGACGTGACCCTCGTTACGGGGGCGAAGGAGGCGGCGCTCCCCGCCCGGGCCTGCCTCGCGGCCTCGGGCACGGTCACCTTGGAGCTCGCCTGCCTGGGCCGCCCCGTCGTGGTCGCCTACAAGGTCCACTGGCTCACCTACCTCATCGGGCGCCTGCTCGTCCGGGGGGTGGAGCACATGGCGCTGCCAAACCTCATCTTGGGTCGGCGGGCGTACCCTGAGCACCTCCAGGAGCTCAACGCTGAGGCGATCCTGGCCGATCTGCTGCGCCTGGGGGAGCCAGGACAAGACAGCGCCGCCCAAGAGGTGCGGGAGCGGCTCGGGCCCCCCGGCGCGGCGGAGCGGGCCGCCGAGCGGATCTTGTCGCATCTGGACGGGGCGGTCTGATGCGACTGAGCCACGCCGCGCCCGCGCTGTTCACCTTGGCTTGGGGCCTGGGGCGCCTCTTCTTCGCCGACGCGCCGGGGCTCAGCCCTCGGGAGGCGCTCGCGGCCTCGGCGTGGGAGGCCGGGGCGCCGTCCTTTGGCGCGGCCCTCACCGCGGCCTCGGTGGCGCTGTTCGGCGCGACGGAGCTGGGCGCGCGGGCCCTGGGGATCGTGCTGCAGAGCGTCTCTTTTGGGGCCTTGGCCTGGGGGCGGCCGCTCACGGCGCTCCTGCTCTTGGGGGCGCCGGGGCTCAGCCTTGAGGCCGCCGAGGCCGGGGAGCTGCCCGCGCTCACGGCGCTCTGGGCGCTGGGCCTCGCGGTTCTACGTGGGCCTTGGGTGTGGGCGCTCCTGCCGGTGAGCCTCGCGGCCGTACACGCGGGCCTCGCTGGGGGGCTCGGGCTCTGGGATCCCGCCGCGGAGGGCCTCACGAGCGCCGTCGATCGTGGCGTGGTGCTCTGGCTCGGGGCCTTGCCCCGGATTGGACCGATCGGTCTGGTCACCCTCGCCGCCGCCTTGGCCGGGGCGCCGGGGCGCTGGCTGCTCTTGGCCTGGATCGCCGCGCTCACCGCGGCCGCCGGGGTCGGGGAGGTGTCTCCGGCGCTCTTGGCCCCGGCCTGGGTGGTGTTGGCCTGGTCGGCGGAGGAGGCCGGGCCCAGGCTTCGCCGCCTCGCGGGCCTCGGCGCGCTCAGCGGCCTCACCTTCGGGCTCTGGGCGCTGTCGCAGCAGCGTGAGGAGGGTGGCCTCTTCGGCGACGAGCGGCGGATCGGGCCGAGCCTCGGCGGCTCCGTCTCGGCCTGGGGGGTGAGCCCCGCCCTCTGCGCCCGCTGGGAGCACGCGGCGCTGTCGCGTTTTTATGGGGGCGTAGACGCCTACAGCCTCACGCCGGGGGCGCCCCTGGCCTGGACCGGGGCCCTGCCTGAGGAGGCCCTCGTGGTGACCCCCGCCGGGGAGGCGCCGCTTATCGACGTGGCGACACGCCTGGGCTCCGGGGAGGTCACGCCCCGCCGGGGAGACCGCGCCTTGGGCGCCATCACCGTGCGACACGGACGGGGGCTCTCGTGGTGATCGACCCCAACCTCCGGCGCCTGCTCGCCCTGCACCGGCCCCACGTCCCGGCGCTCCTGCTCTCGACGGCGCTCATGGGCGTCGCGGCGCTCATCCCCGGCGCCTTGGTCCTGCTCATCCAAGAGGTGCTCGACTCGGTGCTCATCAACCGGGACGAGGCCGCGCTGCGCGCCTTGCCCTTCGTGGTGGTGGGGCTCTACGCGGTGAACGGCGCGGTGAACCTCTGGCGCTCGGCCCTGAGCCGGAACGTCGCCTTCACCGTCGTCGCGGACCTGCGCGCGGCGATGTTCCGCCACATGCTGCGCCTGGAGCCCGCCTGGCACCAGGCCACGCCCCTCGGTGAGCGCCTGAGCCGCCTCACCCAAGACGCCGGGCAGGTGCAGTACCTCGTCTCGGCCTACGCCACGGCGGTGCAGCGCCCCCTGACCTTGATCGGCCTGCTCATCGTCGCGATCCGGGTGGACCTCGGCCTCACCGTCGCGGCGCTGATCCTCATGCCGCTCGTGATCTGGCCGATCCGCGCCTTCGGGGCGCGGGCCCGGGCGACGGCGAAGGAGGGGCTGGAGGGCCTCGCCGCGCTCTCCGTGAGCGCCCAGCAGACCCTCGCCGGGGTGAAGATCGTGCTCTCGACGCGCTCCGAGGCCGCCCGGGCGGCGGACTTTGAGCGCCACAACGAGGCCCAGCGCCAGGTGCAGCTCCGGGCGACGATGGCCCAGCTCTTGCCTGGGCCGGTGATTGAGCTCATCGCCGCCGTCGCCGCGGGCCTCGTCATCGCCTACGGGGGCCGGGAGGTCTTCGCCGGGCGCCTCACGCCGGGGGAGCTCGTCGCGTTCTTGGTGGCGATGGGCCTGATGAACCTGCCGCTCAAGGGGCTCAGCGAGGTCAGCTCCTTGACCCAGCGCGCCTTGGCCGCCGCCGAGCGCTGCTTCGAGCTCCTCGACCGCCGCCCGGCCCTCGTCGATGGGGACCAAGAGCTGCCGCCGGGCCCCCTGAAGCTTGAGTTAAACAATGTTCAACTTGGGTATGGCGACGGCCTGGTGCTCCGCGGGGTGAGCCTCACCCTCGTGCCCGGCGAGCTCGTCGTGCTCGTGGGGCCCTCGGGCTCGGGCAAGTCGAGCCTCGCCTCGCTCTTGCCGCGCCTCCTCGACCCCACCGGGGGCCAGGTGCTCCTCAACGGCGTCGATCTGCGCCGCCTGCGCCTGCACACGCTCCGGGGGCAGGTCGCCTTGCTCACCCAGGAGCCCATCCTCTTTGACGCCACCGTCGCCGAGAACCTGCGCCTCGCCCGGGCCGACGCCGACGACGCCGCGCTCTGGAGGGCCTTGGCCGCCGCCGACGCCGAGGAGTTTGTGCGCGCCTTGCCCCTTGGCCTGCACACCCCGCTGCAAGACGCCGGGATGCGGCTCTCCGGCGGACAGCGCCAGCGCCTCTGCCTCGCCCGGGCGCTCCTGCAGGACGCCCCGGTGCTCGTGCTCGACGAGGCCAGCTCCGCCCTGGACCCGGAGAGTGAGGCCCGGCTCATCCACGCCTTGCGCGCCTTGACCCCGGGGCGTGTGGTGCTCACCGTCGCCCACCGCGCCTCGGTGATCCTGCAGGCCGACCGTGTGGTCGTGCTCGACGAGGGCCAGATCGTGCAGGATGGCACGCCAACAGAGTTGTTGACTCAGGAAGGGCCCCTGCGGCGTCGTTATGGCGATGGGTAGGGCGATCACAACAACGTTGTTGAGCGTCGCTGCGAGCACATCATGGCGTCAGCGCGGCGTCGTGGGCGGCGGCGGCGATCGGTCGGTTAGGCTTGGCCGATGAGCAACTTTCGCGCCCGCGTCTATGACCTCGTGCTGCAGATCCCGCCGGGAAAGGTCTTGGCTTATGGGGACGTGGCCGGGGCCTTGGGCGCCCCGGGCGCGGCGCGGCAGGTGGGCTACGCGATGGCGGCGCTCGGCCCGGGTGGCCTGGACAAGCTCGGCCGCGCGGTGCCTTGGCAGCGGGTGATCCTCAGCACGGGCCACGTCGCCCTGCGCGGAGATCCGGTGCGGGGCCCGGTGCAGCGCCAGCTCTTGGAGGCCGAAGGCGTGGTCTTTGAGGGGGACCGGGTGGACCTCTGGCGGTTCCGCTGGGATCTCCGCGACGTCCACCTCGTCTGAGCGTCGCATGTCGCTTTTATTCCTGCGGCTCCTGTGGTGGGCGCTCTGGCCCGTGGTGGTGCTGGTGACGGCCTTGCACCCTCGGCTGCGTGGGGCCAAGGCCGAGCGCCTGGGCTGGCGCGCGCCGCCGGTGGAGCCCGGGGCGGTGTGGGTGCATGGCGCGTCGGTGGGGGAGGGTCGGGCCGCGGAGGCCATCGCCGAGGCCCTCCGACGGGCTACGCCGGGGCGGGTGATCCTGCGCACGGCGATGACCGAGGCCGGGCTGAAGGCCGCCCGGGGCCATGACGTGCTCGCCGCCGCGCCTTGGGACGGGGCGGCGGAGCTATTTTTGCGACAAGTGCGACCGTCCCTGCTCGTGCTCGTCGAGGCGGAGCTCTGGCCCCTGCTGCTGAGCGCCGCGGCGGCGCGTGGGGTGCCGGTCATCGTCGCGGGGGCCCGGGTGGGGCCCGGGTTGAGGCGGTTTGTGCGCCTCGCGCCGCGGCTCTGGGTGAGCACCCGAGACGCGGTGAGCGTCTGGCTCGCCAAGGATGAGGGGGAGGCCAAGGCCTTGGCCGCGCTGGGGGCCCAGAACGTGCGGGTGGTGGGGGAGCCCAAGGCGGACGCGCCGCGCCCGCCGCCCGCACTCTCGTGGGCCAGGGAGGGGCGCCCCTTGATCATCGTCGCGAGCGGCCGTGAAGGGGACGAGGCGCGGGTGCTCGCCGCCTTGCCGAGCCTGCCGGGCCGCCCCCGCCTGCTCCTCGCCCCGCGGCAGCTTCAGCGTGTGTCAGAGCTCGCCGCGCTCCTCGACGGCGCCGGGCTCCGCTGGCGGCGCCGCTCCGAGCTGCAGGGGGAGGTGCCGCCGGGCCTCGACGCCGTGCTGCTCGACACCTTAGGTGAGCTGAGCGGGCTCATGGCCCTCGGCGACGTTGTGGTGATCGGGGGCACCTTTGATCCCAACCTCGGCGGGCACAGCCCCGTGGAGGCCCTGGCGGCGGGGCTGCCGGTGGTGCACGGCCCGGCGGTGTGGGCGAGCGGCGCCGCGTTCACGCCGGGCCGCTGCCGTCTGGCCGAAGATGACGCGGCGCTGCCTGCGGCCTTGGCCTGGGGCCTCACCACACCAAAGCTCCCGCCCCGCGCCGAGGCCGCCCCGGACGGGCCCGCCGCC
>JAKLKD010000328.1 GCA_023150845.1 Myxococcota bacterium
CGACGCCGAGCGTGATGAGGGTGAGCGTCATCCGTCACACAGCTTGATGCGCCGAAGAGGCGGCGGAGTGGAGGGGTGGTGCGCGGTACAGGATTCGAACCTGTGGCCTTTGGCTCCGGAGGCCAACGCTCTATCCAGCTGAGCTAACCGCGCAGACAACACCCAACGCTGGTGAGGTTGTGACCTCTCCGCGCTGATGAGCCTTATAACCCCCTGCCCCGGCCTGTCAACCTTCCCGGGCGCGCCACGCCGAGGTGGCGCGTCCCCTGCCCCCTCAGCCGAGCTCGTCGTCGGCGCCAACGCCGAAGTCGTCGTCTCGGCCGCCCGCGGACGGCGGCGTGGCCACCCAGCGGCGCATGGCCCGCAGGGTGGTGTCCCCCCAGGCCGGGTCCGTGCGCTCGATGGCGAAGCGGCGCAAGAGCCCGCCGAGGATGAACATCAGCTCCTCGTAGAGGTACATGCGCTCATACAACATCTCTTCGTGGCCAGCCTTCACGAGCCCCGGCAGCTTGGCGGCCTGGAGGTCAAAGAAGGCGCCGCGCACGGAGACGCTGTACTCACGGTCCTCCTTGCGGATGGCGAGGCGCAGCTCCCGCACGACGCGGCCGCCCGCCAGGGCCGCACGGGCCTCCGGCGTGCCCGAGGGGTTCTCCCCGGTGAGCACGGTGCGGGGTTTGTCCTCCTCCTGCGAGCGGAACGCGATGCGGTCGTCTACCCAGACGTCCACCGCGCCGACCTCGTCGCCGAGCTGGAAGGTGCCGCCGTCACGCTCCGAGGCGAACCACAGCCAGGTCAAGAACTCCGAGGGCAGGTGCCCCAACAGGGCGCGCTCGTCTTCCATCAGGTCTCCCCGCGCAGGTCGGAGCCGCCGGTGCGCTCAAGGGCCCGGGCGAGCTCGGGATCTCCGAGGAGATCTAAGGGGTTGAGGGGGTGAAGCTCCAGGCCGAAGGTGCGGTGGAAGAGCTTCCGGAAGCGGTCGTTCGCCGACTCGCTGTGGCTGTGGAACAGGACCCAGCCCTCGGGGATGTTCCAGACCAGCTCAACGACGGCCACCCGGGGCAAGGCGCGCTGGAGCCACTCGTGCTCGATGCGCTCCTTCACCTCCTCCTTCACGTTGCGCGGCGGGCGCTCGCGGCCGTGCTCGACGCACCACTCCCGCAGCTCCTTGTCCACCGTCGCCTTAAAGAGCTTCGCCGGGAGGCTCTTCTTGTCGGCGCGCAGGGAGAACAAGGCGTACTGGTTGTAGAGCCAGTCGTCGAGGTTGGAGAAGTCGGTGTCGAGGAGGTTCTTGTGCTGAACCCAGCCGAAGACCTCCTCTTTGCTGACCTTTGAGAAGGGCTCGTGGAAGGCGTTCTGGTTGAGCGCCTCGGGGAAGGTCGCCCGAAACGCCTCGGGCACCTCGCCCCGCACGACGTACCGACGGGCGCTTAACGCCCCCTTGAGGATTCCCATGCTGTCCGCCTCCAGCTCGCGCGACAGGCGCGAGGCTGCCCCCTTACTCCGGCGCGCGGACGCGGTCCACGCCCCAAGTCACTCCACGGGCTCCTCGTCGAGCCAGTAGTAGGCCCCGACGGCGCGGGACTCATCCCCACGCTCGACGAGCAGGCAGCGGTAACGCACGAGCTCGACGTCTCGCTCACGCCAGCGCTCATAGACCTCGGGCACGGTGAGGCCAAAGTCTCGGCTCTCCCAGGCCACGCGGCCATCGACGCTGATCTCGGCGTCGACGGGCTGGGGACGGTCAAAGAAGACCACACGGTCCCCGCGGATGGGGCCGTCAGGAGTCCAGAGGCCAAGCGAGATCGGCACGTTGCCCGCGAACGGGCTGCCGGGTCGCGCGACGAAGCAGCGGAGCGACATAAGGGCTCAGTCCTCTTCGGAGAGCCGCGCGAGGCCGTGGCGAAGGGCCGCCATCTCAGCGCCGCCTTTCACCGAGAAGCCCAGCTCGTACTTGGAGATCCAGACGATCTTGCCCTTGAAGATCTCGCCCTCGAGGAAGGTGAGCTCGACGGTGCGACCGCGGTCGAGGGCCTCAAAGAGGCGCCGGTTGGAGAAGTTCACGCGGTCTTGGGGCTTCACCGCGGGCTCGCGGGGGCGGGCCTTGATCTCGTTGTCGAAACGCACGGCGCGGCGGAGGCGCTTCCGCTCATCCGCGTCACACAAG
Organism: Myxococcota bacterium; assembly: GCA_023150845.1. Lineage (GTDB taxonomy): Bacteria > Myxococcota_A > UBA796 > UBA796 > CAJQPC01 > JADKFE01. The sequence continues at coordinate 2,165 of JAKLKD010000328.1, forward strand.
AACTTCACCTGAAGCTTGTGGATGCGCTCCTCGGGCTTCCCAGTCTCCTGGAAGACGATCTCGTAGCGCTCCGACGCCAAGATCACGCCCTCGACGTTGCGGTTGCCCATCAAAGAGAGCGCCACGGGCTTCTTGGTGCGTGCGGCGTCGTCTAAGGCCGAGCGGTCGCGGTGCTCGCTGACGTGGGCGTCGAGGCGCATCTTAAACAGCACGGCGCTGAGCTCGGCCTGCTTAAGCACGATCTGCGTCGCCAAGGCCCGGGTGATGCCGTGCTTCCGGATGAGGTTCTCGACCTCAGCGGCTTGCACCATTCGTTTGAGGACCTCGTTCAGCTCCTCTTTGCCCGTGGCGATCGCCGTGGCGACCTGCTTGTCGAGGCCGTGCGCGGACATGAGCTGGGCGATCTTCCGCTCCAGCGTGGGATCGCGCTGCGGGCGGTTGGGCCGTCTGGGGGGGCCTGAAGACTTGGGACCGAAGGGCATCGGACACCTTGGAGCGCGGACAAGAGCAGCCAGGACGCAGGATTGTAGAGCCTATGGCCCAAACGGAGGGAGGTCAAGACGGACCAGGTAAACGGCGCCGTCGACCCCGTCGGGCCCGGGACGCTCCGGGGTCGCCAAGGCGAGGGCGTCGCCGCTCGACGCGCTTCGAGCGGGACGATCTGGCGATCCGCCCACAAGCGCGATGACCGGCGCGCCCGGGTCGCCGAGCTGCAGCGCCCGGGCCCGGCGCGGCGAAGACACAGGGTTGGACACGCCGACGGCCACGGCGGGGCTCAAGGAGCGGCCGAGCTGATCTCCCGCCAGACCCCCAAACGACCGCCCGTCCTCGGCGGTCACGACCCCCGCGGCGTCCCCGACGCCGAGCATCGGGTCGGACCACCAGGCGACGCCGTCCTCGTCGAGCGACACCGCCCCACCCTCCCCGGCCTCGCCGAGCCGCGTCGGGGCCGCGTCGGGGGCGGCGCTGAGGTCGAAGGCGCCGCAGCCGTCCACACCGTCACAGGCCAAGGCGATGAGCCGGTCGCCGCGGAGCGCCAAGGCCCGCACGCCGCCGAGCTCAACCCGGCGCCCGTCGTCACGCATGACCCCCGCGGCGTCGGCGCAGGCCCAGCCCCCGGCGTCACCGGCGAAGACCCGGGCCTCCGGGTGGTCCAAGAGCAGGGTGTCGTCCTCCACCCGCACAACGCCGCGCCCTCGGACCCCAGCCATCACCGCGCCGTCCTCAGCCCACCACAAGGCGCCGATCTCGCCGCCGAGCGCCCAGGACGAGACTAGGTCACCTGACCAATCAACGAGCCAGGCCTCCTCTCCGGCGGAGATCAAGGCGGCGGTGTCATTGACGGCGAGGGCCTCGCCGAGCCCCGCGGGGCCCTCGACGGTGACGGCGGAGAGCTCGCCGGGCAGGACGAGCTCGCCGGGCAAGAGGTCGGCGCGGCAGCCGCCGAGGCTCGCGGCGCCGACGCAGGCGAGCGCGGCGGCGCGGGCGGGGGTCACTTCGTCGCGACGATGCGCCGGTAGAAGCCCAAGGTGTCGGTCTTCACCTCAGCGAAGCCCAGGCCCTCGACGCGGCGGGTCATGTCCCGGAAGCCCTCATCGCCCAAGGACCAGCGACGCCAGCTCCGCTTCACCCAGGCGTTCGGCGGCCACAGCCCGCGGCGGCGGATCCAGTCCGAGGGCACATCCAGGGAGGGGTCGGCGTCCCAGAGGCTGATGACCCCGCCGGGCCGCGTCACGCGCTTGATCTCGGCGAGGATGGCGTCGGGCTCGCGCCAGTGGTGCATGGTCTGCACGGCGACGACGCGGTCGAAGGTGTCGTCGGGGTAGATGATCTCCTCGGCCTGCATCTGCTTGAAGGTGATGTTGAGCCGGTGGGCGCGGTTCCGCTCGGCGATGCTGATCATCGTCGCGCTCTGGTCGATGCCGACGCAGTCGAGCTCGGGGTTGCCCGCCGCGGCGTGGATACACACCCAGCCCGGCCCGCAGCCGACGTCGAGGATGGCGCCCCGGCTGATGTCCAGGCTGCCCGCGATGCGGCGGTAGGCGGGATCGTAGTACCACGCGGGCCCGAGGTTGTAGCTCCACGCGCGCAGCGAGGCGCGGCCCTCAGGCAGTAGCGGGATGGCCATGTGCTTAACTCCTGGTGGAACGAGGGGGCGCCGGTCTCGACGGGCTCATGGCAGGCCGTCGATGGCCTCCCGCGCGAGATCTAACATTCGCCCCATGCCCCGATGGGGCACTCGGATCGTCGGAGGGGTGTCGCCGCCGTAGTGCCCGGAGACGCTGTGATCGAGGAGCGTGCCGCCCCAGACGACGATGAGCTGGGCCCAGCGCTGCTCGTGCTGGGCCTGGGTCTGGGTGTGGCGGGCGTCACCGGGGATGAGGTGCAGCTCCACGCGGGCGTCGAGGTGCTCCTTGAGGATGCGGTGGTACGGCGGCGAGCCCCCGACCAAGGTGAGGCGCTTCACGCCGCGCAGGAGCAGGGCCTCGCCGAAGCGCCGGATGGCGCGGCGGGTGTCGGAGCCGTCGCAGATCTCGCAGCGCGCGAGGCTCACCCGAACGACGGCGACGCCGACGGGCACAGGGCAGTCCTCCCGGCCGCAGTGCAGCACGAGGCGGCTGGAGAGCAGGTCCGCGACAGGCGCGGGCTCGGCGGCGCTGAGGAGGCGGCTGAGCTCGTTGAGGCGGCGGGCGTCCACCAAGGCGCGGATCGCCGCGGCGTGCTCGTCGTCGCCGAGGAGGCCCCGCTCGCTCAGGAGCTCGGCGAGGCCAGCCTGGGGGGGCGGCGCCTGGACGATGACCGGCGCAGGCTGCGGGGGTGTCGCCTTCAGCGTGCGCTGGAGGTGCTCCCGCTCGGCGAGCAGCTCCGCGACGCGGTCCTCAAGGGCCTGCACCCGCGCCCGGGACTCGGCGTCGAGCTGGGCGGCGCGGGCCTCGGCCTGGTCCGCGCGGGCCTGGGCCACCAACGCGGCGCGATCGGCCTCCGCGAGGAGCCGTGCGCGGCGCTCCAGCTCGACCTGGGCGTGCTGGAGCTGTTCGCGGGTGACGTGGTAGGCCTGCTGGCTGAGGCTCGGCGCGGGACCAGCCCCGATGGGCAGCGGATCGGCGGCCTTGGGCGCCCGCCCAGCGAGGAGGTCCGCGCGCGTGAGCGTCGGTTTGGGCGGCGGCGGGAGGTCATCGGCGCGGAGGTCGATGGTCATCGGCGCCGCGGGCAGCGGACGGGGGGCGTCTACGGCGCGGGCGCCAGGGCGCTGCGGCGCGGGCTGGGAGCGCTGGGGGCGCGGCGCCTGCCGCTCAGCGCGTAGGTTCTGCACACCTTGGGCCGCCAT
>JAKLKD010000329.1 GCA_023150845.1 Myxococcota bacterium
TCGACGCCGATCTTGGCGACCTGCAGGGTCGGCCAGGCCGCGCGCCAGGTGGAGCGGGCGGCCAAGGCGTCGTCTGAGCCCGGGGGCTCCAAGGCGAGGGGCGCTGCGCCGGGGCTCGTCTGCATGAGCAGGGTCTCGGCGAGCACCCCCTTGGCCTCAACACGCACCGCCGCGGCGCCCGGCGCCGAGCCCGCCCGGTAGCTCAAGACGGCGAGGCCGTTCTTGTCCGTGGTCGCCGTCGGGGCCAAGGCGCCGTCGCCCCGGGGCGCGGAGACGTTCAGGGCGACGTTCGGCACGGGGATGCCGAAGGCGTCGAGGGCGACGACGAAGACCTCGACGGTGGCGGCGCCATCGGCGGTGACGCTGTCTTTGCGGGGCCACACGACGAGCCGCGCCGGGGGCAGGCCCGTCGGCGTGAGGATCGGGGAGACCCGCACCTGGGCGGCGTCGACGCCGTTGTTGAGCTTAAACTTGGCCGTGGTCGTGCCGTCGCCGTTGTCCTTCGCCGCGCCGACGGCGGTGGCGCCCACGACGGTGAAGTTGAGCTTCCGCCCGGTGAGCGCCCGGCCTTGGGCGTCCTTGAGGTTCACGGTCACCGCGAAGGCCGTCTCGTCCTTCTTGAGCACGGGCGGGCTCACCGACGCCGTGAGCGCGGGGAGGGGATCGACCAAGGTCGCCGAGAGCGTCGTGGAGACGCCGTCCGCCGTCGCCGTGACCTTCCAGGGGCCGAGGGTGTCCGGGGTCGTCACCTCAAAGGAGAACCAGCCCTTGCCCTCGTTACGTCCGGCGGCGCCGTCCTGCAGGGTGGGGGCGGCGCCGGACCAGGGGCGGCCGTCGCCTTGGAGCACGAGCAGGTTGAGCCGCAGCTTGGTGCCCGCGGGCAGGTTCGCCGGGAGGGGCGCGAAGGCGACGCGGGTGGGGCTGCCGAGCTTGAGGTCCACGACGCTGTCCGTGCGCCGGGCCGTGGCGTCGACAGACTGGAGCGTGCCGGTGGGCTTGCGCGGGTCGAGCACGGCGTCGAAGGTGACCTTGCCGTCCGCCGTCGCCGTCGCCGGGCCATACGGCACATCGCCGATCACGAGGGTGTTCCGGGAGCCCGCCGGGGCGTCGATGACCTGCTTCGTCTTCACCGCCATCGCGATGGTGCCGAAGCCGACCACACGGCCGGGGCTCGTGGCGTCGGTGGCGGTGAACAGCACGAGGCCGGGCACGGTGCCCTTCGCCGGGGGCGTCCAGGTGGCGGAGTACGAGCCGTCCGGCGCGGCGGTGAGCGCGGAGACCTTACCCTCCGACGCCGTCAGCAAGAAGCTCCGCGCGCTCGTCGGCAGGGGGTGGGCGCCTTGGGGCCGCAGGGTGATCGTCGCCGTCCCCCCGGCGCCGTAGGTCATCACCTCGGCGCTCACGCTCACCTGAACCTCACCGCTCGGCGGCGGCAGGAGCGGCAGCTCGATGTCCTCGTCGAGCTTCATCACGCCGCGCACGCTCATCGTCACGGTGAGCGTGTCGGCCTGGGTGGCCGCCGCGGGCTTGATGTGCAGGATCACGAGCTCAGGGCCCGCGACGCTCACGGCGATGAGCTCGCCGGACTCAGGCCGAGCGCGCACCTTGTCGGCGTCGGTGAGCCCGGGGATACGCATGGCGACACGCAGCGTCGTCTGACCGTCCGCGACGAGGGGCCCCGCCGGGAGCAGCTCGATGGTGCCCGCGAGGGCGGGCGTCGAGACGGTGATCAGGACGAGGAGCGACAGCAGCAGGCGGATGAGCATCCGTGACCTCAGGGGTGTGCTCAGACGCGGGCATCTTCGCACGTTTCTCACACGTTCATGTCAAGCGCGCGTGAGACGACCCCGTCGGGCGGCTCACTTGGGCAGGACCTCGTCCAGCATCGAGTCGACGCTCCCGCCATCCGCCGAGACGACGACGGCGCCGGGGGCGAGCAAGGAGCGCGAGGGGGCGTCGTCGTTCTTCTCAAGGCGGGTCGAGATCACGGCGGCGGTCATGAAGGGCTGCGCAGCTTGGGCGACAAGAGGCGCACCCAAGCGGCTCGCAGCTCCCGTCGAGAGGCAAATCGAGAGAGCACGACCCCACAAGCCTGTGACGTCGTGCTCAAGCGCCGCCCGTGGGCCCGGTGATTATTGGGGCAGGGCGTCGGGGATCTTGGAGACCGCGCTCATGTCGTCGGCGGCGACCACCACCGCGCCGGGCCCGAGCAGGGTCAGCGAGGGGATGCCGTAGTCGACCTCAAAGCGGGTCCACACCGCCGCGTCGTCCGCGGTGACGGCGAAGGTCAGCCCGTAGGTGTCGGCCCAGCCCTGCAGATCTTCTTGGGTGGGGAGCTCGTACTCCGTGGTCTCGGTGTAGATCCCGATGATCATGAGGCCCGAGTCGCGGTATTGCTCGTAAGCGGCTTGCATAGACGGAGACTCCGCCTGGCAGCTACCTCACCAGAAGGCGCCCGCGACGAGCAGCACCGCCCGACCGCAGAAGTCCCAGAGCTTGACCTGATCACCGTGCTGGTCAAGGAGGGAGAAGTTGTCCGTCACGTCGCCGACGGCGTTGCCCGTGGCGGTGAGCGTGTCGCGGCAGGAGCGGTCGATGCCGTAGCCGCCCGCGTAGGGGTAGTCTTCGGTGTCGAGCGGGTCAGCGCCCTCGTCCACCTCAAAGCCGTCGAGGTGGCCGTCGCCGTCGCTGTCGTCGAGGAAAGGATCGGTGCCGATCTCTTGCTCGTCGAGATCCATGAGGCCGTCGCCGTCGCTGTCGAACGGCATGTCGACCACCGAAGGTGTGCAGCCGACGGCCAGAGCCAGCGCACAGGTGGAGAAGAGGAGACGGCCCATCGGCACCTCGGGAGAGGATGGAGACAGGATTAGGATGACAGATCGGGGCGCCATCCGCAAGCGCGGCCCGCGCCTTCGCCCCAAGGTCGTGTTAGCCAAGCCCTCCCGCCTCCTCCTGAGTGCCCTCTATGCCCCCCAGCTCGCCCCCGACCTACAGCGACGGCACGCCCTTTAAGCTGCCGATCAACCTCGGCCTCAACGACGGCACCTACTGCTCCCCGAAGGTGCTGGACGTGCTCGCTGGCGTAAAAAACAACGCCGCGCTGCGAAACTACTCCACGAACGACAACAAGCCGCTCTTGGAGGCCATCGCGGCCGAGTGCCGCTGCAAGCCTGAGAACATCTTCTTGCACAACGGCTCGGGCCCGATCCTCAAGCAGGCGATCCCCGAGATCATCCGGCAGGCGATCAAAGCTTCGCCCGTCCGGGTGGTGAAGCACCTGCTCACCAAGAACGGCTACCCGATCATCACCCCGTCGTTGACCTACGGGAAGGTCCCGCTCAAGGCGATGAACTCCGGCCTGCAGGTGCGGCTCGTGCCCCTAAAGCCGGAGGAGAACTTTAAGCTCGACCTCGGCCGCCTCACCGCCGCCATCGAGCAGGGCGACGGCCTCGTCTACCTCGCGAACCCCAACAACCCCACGGGCAACGTGCTCATCACCCGGGACGAGCTGGAGCCGCTGCTCTCGAAGTACCCGGGCACGACGTTCTGGATCGACGAGGCCTACGTCCAGTACATCTCTCCCGAGCGCCACAAGCGCGTCGCCGAGCTCGTCGCCAGCTACCCGAACCTCTTCGTGCTGCGCACGATGTCCTTCGCGTATGGCCTCGCCGCCGTGCGGGTGGGCTACCTCTTGGGCCGTGCCGAGCTGATCAAGACCCTCGAGAGCCAGCTCACGGACTACCGCATCCCGGCGCTCACCGAGCAGATCGCCCTCGCCGCGCTCAGCGACGAGCAGCACCTCGCCTGGGTGCGCGACGCGAGCGCCACGGCCCGTGACCTCATCACCCAGGGCCTCTCCAAGCACTCCTGGCTCCAGGTCTACCCGTCGGAGGCCAACTTCTTGTTGGTGCGTATCACCGACGGCAAACGCAAGGCGAAGCCCATCGCCGCGGCGCTCTTGGAGCGCGGCATCAAGATCAAGACCTTCACGAACCTCCCCGGCTACAACTTTGAGGACCTCTTCCGGGTGACCATCGGCCTCCCCGAAGAGAACCGCTTCTTCGTCGAGATGTTTGACGACGTGGTCGCCTCGGGCATCTGAGGGGCGCTCAAACAAGAAAGAGCCCTCAGCGACGACCGCTGAGGGCTCTTTTTTGCCTTCAAGATCAGGCCCTTGGGATCAGGGGCTGACGATGTCCAGCAGCTCCACCTCAAAGATCAGCATGCCTTGGGGGGCGCCGGGCTTGCCCTTGTAGGCGAGCTCCTCAGGGATCCAGAAGATGCGCTTCTCGCCCACGGACATAAGCTGCACACCTTCGGTCCAGCCGGGGATGACCTGGTTGAGCGGGAACTTCGCGGGCTGGCCGCGGGTGACCGACGAGTCAAACATCTCGCCGTCCGTCGTCCAGCCGGAGTAGTGCACCTTCACGACGCTCGTGGGGCCGGGCTTGGCGCCGCTGCCGGGCTTGAGCACGACGGAGGCGATGCCCGAGGCCGTCTTCTCGGCGCTCGCCGGGGGGGCCTTCAGATCCTTCGGAGGCTTCGGCGCGGCGATGATCTCCAGGAGCTGCACGTCAAAGACGAGCATGCCCTTGGGGCGGCCGGGCTTGCCCTTGTAGGCGAGCTCCTCGGGCACCCAGATGCGCGTGCTGCCGCCGACGCTGATGAGCTGCACACCCTCGGTCCAGCCGGGGATCACCTTGTCCAAGGGGAAGGTGGCGGGCTCGCCGCGCACGACGGAGGAGTCGAACATCTTGCCGTCCGTCGTCCAGCCCGTGTAGTGCACCTTCACCATGTCCTTCGGGCCGGGCTTGGGGCCGTCGCCGGGGGTGAGGGTCTTGTACGCGAGGCCGCTCTTCGTGACCGAGGCGTCGCCAGGGGCGGCCGCGACGTCTTCAGGGGCGGGGAGCGGCTTGGGGGCGGCCTTGATGCCGAGGAGCTCGACGTCAAAGACGAGCATCCCGGCGGGCTTGCCGGGGCGGCCTTGGTACGCCAGATCGACGGGGATCCAGAAGCGGCGCTTCTCACCCTCGACCATGAGCTGGAGGCCCTCGGTCCAGCCGGAGATGACGCCGTCCAAGGGGAAGGTCGCGGGCTGGCCGCGCTTGATGGACGAGTCGAACATCTTGCCGTCGGTGGTCCAGCCCGTGTAGTGCACGGTGACCTCGTCCTCGGGGCCGGGCTTCGTGGCGCCGGTTCCGGGGGTGAGCACCTTCCAGGCGAGGCCCGACGCGGACTTCTGGGCGTCCGCCGGGGGGGCCTTCACGTCGGCGGGCGCGGCCAGGGGATCGGCGGCGACGGCGTCGGAGACGGCGGTGGGGGTGGGAGCGTCCGCGACGGCGGGGTCACGGTTACAGGCGGCGACGAGCGCCAAGGCGAGTACGGAGAGAGACATGCCGCGCGGCTTAACGTAAAGTGCGCCTATGAGCGAGGGTCAGGATC
>JAKLKD010000330.1 GCA_023150845.1 Myxococcota bacterium
GGGGCCTGCCCCGGTGAGGGTTGAGCCGGGCACGAGGTCCATGTCCAAGAACACGCCGAAGGACGCGATGGTCGCCCGGCGGCGGATCACGTCGCGCAAGGCGTCGGGGCTGTACGACGCCGGATCGCCGCTCATGTGCAGGTAGGTGACGTTCACGCCAGGGCCTCCGGCGAGGTGCCGGTGGCTGTCGCTCACCCCGACCGGCGCCGAGAGGATCCCGCGGTTGATGGTGTCGAGCCAGAAGTCGAAGTAGCCCTCGTGCTCGCCGTCGTTGAGCACCTCGACGGCGTCGAAGTCTTCAGCCCAGCGTCCCGAGTCGCTGACTTTGCCTGGGGACCAGCCCGCCGCGGCCGCGACCCCGCTGTCCAGGGGGTGGTTCATCTGCAGGACCACGCCGGGGTGGTGCTCCCGCAGGGCGACAAACATCGCGTCGGTGGACTCGATCTCCCGCTCCCACCACAGCCAGGCGCCGCCGTTGGAGCCCTCGCCGCTCTCCAGGGGCCAGGCGTTGATGTGGCCCCGGGGCGGCGGGCTCACCTCGTCGGCGAGCACGGTGTTGAGCTGCCCGTCGAGGCCGAGCGGCGTGAGCAGAGGCGCGTAGTCCGCGACGTGGTCGTGGTCCGTGCCGAAGTGCAGGCCGACGCCGACCCCCGCGGCGACGAGCAGGCGGTCCTCCATCGGGATGCCGCCGTCGCCAGACGGCGCGGCGTGGCTGTGGGGGTCGCCGATCATCCAGCCGTCGAGCTCGTACGCCGCGGTGAGGGTCACGTCGATGACCGTCTCTTCCCCGGCGACGAGATCAACGCCGCGCTGGACGAGCTCATAGCGCTGGCCACGCCAGGCGAGGAGCGTGTAGCTGCCGGGCTCGACAGGAAGGCTCACCTCACCGTCCGCCGTCCAGGCCAAGGCCGCGCGGCCGTAGGGGCGCCCGAGGTCTACGCGGCGGTCGCCGTCGCTGCCGCCCTCCAGGCGCAGCTCAAAGGGCAGGCCGTCGGCGGCGCGAACGGTGAGGGTGGCGGGCACGCCGAGGCGGTCCGGGGCCTCAGCGGTGGAGAGGCCGCGTCCCTCGGCCTGGGCGATGGGGGTGGCGCCGCCGGACAAGGACGCCAAGGCGGCGGCCCGGTTGGCCTCGGTGGTGTAGGGCGAGTACGGCGCGGCGCCCGCGGGCAGGTCGCGGTGGAGCCCGGTGCCTCGGCCGACGGCGAGGGTGGTGACGACGCCGGCCGCCGGGGCGAGGGCCTCGTAGCGGCCGTCCGCGTCGGTGACGGCGAGGGTGTAGGGCGCGCCGTCGACGAGCACGGTGACCATGGCGCCCGCGACCGGGCCGTCGTCAGCCTCGACGACGCCGCTGACGGTCTGGGTCTCGGCCTCGCTGCGGGTGAGCCAGTCGTCGGTGAGCGCGGCGACGTCGTCACCGACGCCGTAGAAGCGCCGGAAGCTCGCCGAGGCGCCCTCCTCGATGGTCAGGGTCTCGCCGAAGGACGACGCGGCGTTCACGACGCTCTGGAGCAGCTCCCCGGCCGCGGACGAGGCGAGCTCACCGCCCGCCGGGGCCACGATGCCCCAGGCGCCCTCGTTTCGGGTGCCGACGGCGCCGTTGACGATCATGCTCGGCGCGTCAGCGTCGTTGTCAAACCCGGCCTGGGAGCGCCAGCCCCGCGCGGCGTCCGCCGCGGCGATGAGCAGGTCACCGGGGATGAGGCTCACGTCCTCCTCGGCGGCGGTGATCGTCGTGATCACCTCCAGGAGCGGCGAGTCGGGGCTGAGGATGTAGTCCGTGGTGACCTGCAGGCCCAGCTCAGGGATGAAGTCCGGGGACTCCAAGGCGCCGGTGATGAGCGCCATCGGCACCTCGCCGCCCTCGACCCGCACCCAGGCCCGGCCGGCGCGGCCGTCCTCGACGATGGTGATCTTGTCGGGGCGCTGGAGGCGGCCGAGGCCCGCCATGGCCTGCCACTCGTCCACGACGTCGCGGCCGGGCTGGCCCTCGGGGCGCACGATGTCGGCGTCCACGACGCCGCCGCCCGTGGCGATGTAGTAGTCGCCGGGCCGCTCGCCTTGGATGATGAACATCGCACGATCGTTGTAGATCTTGACGTCGCCGACCTGGCCTTCGGCGGAGAGGCCGCCGAAGAGCGCCGCGGCGTCGGTGACGACCCCGGCGCGTACGGCGCCCGCGGGCAGGCGCTCGGTGAGGTCAGGAGCCGGGGCGGCGGGCTCGGGGTCAGGCCGACAGGCCAGAAGCATCAGGACGAGAGGGGACATGGCGTCTCCGCAGAGCAGGTGTCAGGATACACTGCGTAGATGACGGTCTGCGCTCCGCCGACGCTCTCGGCGCGGGCGCCAGTGGAGTGTTTGGCGGATGGCACCTGGGGTCGTGCTGGCGGTGCTGGGGCTTCTCGGCGCCATTTGGCTCATGGGGAGCTGGTGGTTCGATCGCCAGAGGCTCCTGCACTCCTTGGGGGTGCGGGCCGCTGAAGGGGCGCTGGTGCAGACGGCGCGTGGAGCCGTCGAGTGCGCGCGGGTCGGCGCTGGGCCCACCTTGCTCGTGCTGCACGCCTCTCCGGGGGGCTGGGATCGAGGCCTCGCCAGCGCCCAGGACTTCTTGGGGGAGGGCTTCACGGTGATCGCGCCCTCCCGGCCCGGGGCGCTGCGCACCCCGCTCATCGGCGCCGAGGCCCCTGAGGACGCCGCGGACCAGCTCGTGGCCCTGCTCGACGCCTTGGGGGTTCAGCAGGTCGCCGTGCTCGGCTGGCAGCACGCGGGGCCGACGGCGATTCAGCTCGCCTTGCGGCACCCCAGCCGTGTCTGGGCCCTGGTGCTGGAGAGCGCGGTCACCGGGGCGACCCCGCCGCTGGGCACCGGGGAGGGGCCCTTGGCCCGGGGGCTCGACGGCGACCTCGGCGTCTGGCGCACGGAGACGCGGCTGCACGCCTTGGTGCGGGCCCTGCCGCTCGCGCCGCGCCTCGCGCTGCGCTGGGTGCTGGGGGCGACCTTGGCGGCGCGGGGCCCCCGGGAGGACGAGCTCATCGACGAGTTGATGGAGTCCCCGAGCCAGATCCGCCGCTTGGTGGGGCTCCTGCGCGCCTTGGGGCCGCTCAGGCCGCGGATGCTGGGCTGGGAGAACGACCGGCGGCAGCAGGCCGCCCTCACCGACGCCCCCCTGGAGTCCATCACCGCCCCGGTGCTCGTGGTGCATGGGGTGCTCGACCCCATCGTGCCGCTGGAGCACGCCACCCGCGTCGCCCACCGCGCGCCCAAGGCCGAGCTCATGCTCCTCGACCGCGCTGGGCACCTCGTCTGGCTGGGCCGGGCGGGCACGGAGGTGCGGGCGAAGGAGCTTGACTTCTTGTGGCGGCACGCGCCGAAACAGTAGCCTGGACGCTAAACCATCGGTCTAGACTAACGGTCTAGACCATCGGTCTACTCCTCCTGAGCCGCCTCGCGGCAGGCCCGGATGACCTCCGCCAAGAGCGCGGTGAGGCGCTCCGGGGGCAGGCCGGGCTCGGGCTCCGCGGCGAGGTCCCGCAACATCTCGGCCTCTCGCCCGGGGTCGTAGAGCTGGAGCCCGCGGGCGCGCTTCACCGCGCCGATACGCCGCGCGAGGCGGGCCCGGGCCTGAATCACGCCGCGCAGGGTGAGGTTCAGGGCGTCCATCTCGGCGCGTAGGCGGCTCAGCTCATCGGGCTCGGTCATCCAACCCTGTTAACCCGGCGGCAGTCCGTGCTTATGGGTATCGGCATGGACACGACCGCCGCCGCCCCGACCGCTCGCCTTGACCTCCCCGTCGTCGGGATGACCTGCGCGTCCTGCGCCGTGCGCCTGCAGCGCACCTTAGGCAAGGTCGACGGCGTGCTCGGCGCCGAGGTGAACTACGCCACCGGGGTCGCGAGCCTCACGCTGACGCCGGGGGTGGTGGATCGCCCGCGGCTCGTGAGCGCCGTGGTCCGGGCGGGCTTTGAGGTGCCGGACGGCTTGGAGGACGCCGACCCCGCCGCCGAGGCCGACGCCCGCCGCGCCATCGAGGACGCCGCCCGCCGGGGGCTCACCCGGGACGTCGTCATCGCCGCGGCGCTCACCTTGCCGGTCTTTGTGCTCGGCATGTTTTTTATGCACTGGACGCCGGGGGCCTGGATCTCCGCGCCGCTCTCCGCCGCCGTGGTGTTCGGCGCGGGGCGGCGCTTCTTCGTCGGGGCCTTCACCCAGCTCAAGCAGGGCGCGGCGAACATGGACAGCCTCGTCGCTTTGGGCGCCGGGGCGGCCTGGGGGCTCTCCGCGGCGGGGCTCCTCGCGGGGCTCGGCCACGGCGTCGTCTACTTTGAGTCCGGGGCCGTGGTCGTCACCTTGGTGCTCCTCGGCAAGCTCCTGGAGGAGCGCGCCCGGTCCTCGGCGGCGGAGGGCCTGCGGCGCCTGGCCGACCTCACCCCCCAGACGGCCCTGGTCATCGAGGGGGGGCAGGTCGTTGAGCGCCCGGCGCGCTCGCTGCGTGTCGGTGACCTCACGCTCCTGCGCCCGGGCGCCCGGGTGCCCGCCGACGGCGTCGTCGAGGAGGGCCAGACCACGGCGGACGAGTCCATGCTCACCGGGGAGGCTCGCCCCGTCGAGAAGGCCCTCGGCGACGCCATGCTCGCCGGGACGATCAACGGCGCGGGCGGCGCGCGGCTGCGGGTGACCGCCGTGGGCGGGGCGACGGCCTTGGCGCGGATCTCGGCGCTCGTGCGGGACGCCCAAGCTCAGAAGGCGCCGGTGCAGCGTGTCGTCGACCGGATCGCCGCGGTCTTCGCCCCCGCGGTCATGCTCATCGCCGCGCTCACGGGCCTCGGCTGGGCGCTCGCGGGCGCGGCCCTCGACGTTGCTTTGGTGAACGCCGTCTCCGTGCTCGTCATCGCCTGCCCCTGCGCCTTGGGCCTCGCCACGCCGACGGCGATCCTCGTCGGCACGGCCCGGGGCGCCGAGCGCGGCATCCTCACCCGGGGCGCGTCGGCGATTGAGGCCGCGAGCGGCATCACCCACCTCGTGCTCGACAAAACGGGCACGCTCACCGAGGGCAAGCTCCGGGTGCGTGAGGTCCTGACCGTAGAGGGCGTCGAGACCGACTCGCTCCTGCGCCTCGCCGCCGCCGTCGAGGTCGGCGCGGAGCACCCCTTGGCCGCCGCCGTGCGCGCCGCGGCGACGGGCGCGGTCCCCGAGGCCCGTGACGTCGTGACCACGGCCGGTCGGGGTGTCCGGGGCACGGTCGAGGGGCGAGACGTGCGCGTCGGCAGCCGCCGGGCGCTCCTTGAGGCCGGGATCGACACCGCCGCCCTCGCCGCCCAGGCCGAGGCCGGGGAGGCCCGGGGCGAGGCGCTCGTCTGGATCGCCGTGGACGGCGCCCTGGCGGGGCTCATCACCCTCGCCGACACCGTGCGGGCTGAGGCCGCCGAGGCCCTCGCGT
>JAKLKD010000331.1 GCA_023150845.1 Myxococcota bacterium
ATCGTGAGCTCAGCCCCGACGCCGGGCTCCAAGGTGGCCGGGGCGCCGCCGACCACGGACCAGTGGGGGCGCAGGGCGTCGTCGTCGAGCTGAACGTCGAAGATCGTCAGCGGACCCGCGCCGCCGTTGAAGTACGACAAGGTGCGCGTCGCGGTGTCATTCAGGGTGACCACGCCGAAGTCGAGGGAGTCGCCGGAGACGGTGAGCGCGCCCGACGCCAGCTCCGAGGCGCTGTCTGCGCCGCTCGACGCGCCTTTGCAGCCGCTGAGCGCGACGAGGGTGCCGAGGAGGGGGGCGAAGTGGGCGAGGCGCATCGAGAGCTCCGAGTGCGGTCGAATCCCCATCATAACAGCAACTCGCCAAGCTGCCTGACCACCCCGCGCCGCGCGTGGCCCCCGAGGTGTCCGATAGGTTAGGCAAGCTCGCCCCGTCACGGAGCGTTCGATGCATCCGCTCATCGGCCCCTTTGAGCCCGTCAAGCTTGAGCTGTTCTCCCTCCCGGGGTTCGGCCCGATCACCATCTACAGCTTCGGGGTGCTCGTCGCCTTCGGCTTCTGGGCGGGCGCCGAGGTCGCCCGGCGCCGCGCGACGGCGCACACTCTCGATCCTGAGGTGATCAACCGCCTCATCGGCTACCTCGTGCTCGGCACCTTCGTCGGCGGCCACCTCGGCCACGCCCTGATGTACGAGCCCGAGGAGTACCTCAAGAACCCCGTCGAGCTGCTCAAGGTCTGGGACGGCCTGTCGTCGTACGGCGGCTTCGTGGCCTGCACCCTGCTCACCTGGTGGTTCTTCCGGGTGAAGGAGCGGGTGCCGTTCTGGCCTTACGCCGACGTGGTCGCCTACGGCCTGCCCTTGGGCTGGATGTTTGGCCGCCTGGGCTGCTTCTCGGTGCATGACCACGCGGGCACGGCCACGGAGTTCTGGCTCGGCGTCTACGGCATGTGCCCCGACAAGCCCGCCACCGTCGCGTGCCATGACCTCGGGCTCTACGAGGCCATCTACTCAGCGTTCATGTTCGGCGTCTTCGTCTACCTGGGCCGCAAGCCGCGCTTCTCGGGCTTCTTCGTCGGCTGGATGGCGGTGCTCTACGGCCCCCTACGCCTCATCCTCGACGTCTTCCGCCACCCCGACACCGACACCCGCTACCTGGGCTTCACCCCGGCGCAGTACCTCTCGGTGCTCGTGACCTTGCTGGGCGTGAGCATCCTGCTCCGGCGCCGCGGCGAGGAGACCCCCGCCGCGCGCTGAGCGGCGGTCGCCTCAGAACTGCACACCGACCCCCGCGCGGACGATGAGGCCGCGCAGGCGGAGCTCGCCGAGGTCGTCGTAATCAAGGGCCCCGAGCTGCCCGTAGCCCAGCTCGACGTGGCCCATCGGGCGCACGGCCAGCCCCTCCAGGCCGAGGCCGACGTCCGCGCCGCCGACGACGGCGAAGCCCGGCGCGAAGGCCCGCGAGGTCAACTGGTTGACGTTGTCGTCCCGGCTGAGGTCGTCGTCGAGCTTGAGCGTGCCTACCTGCAGGAGCCCCTGGCCGCCGACGTAGGGCGAGAACCAGGGGTTCTCGATGGGGTTCCACTTCACGCCGAGCCCGGCGGTATGGCCCAAGAGCGCGACCTGGGTGTCGGCCCCTCCCCCGCTGGACTCTTCGTCAGCGAGGAAGCTCGGCGCGTAGTTGGAGGCGCCACGGCGCTGCATCGACCAGGAGCCGATGACGGAGAGCCCCGGCACGACAGCGTAGCCCGCGCGCAGCCCCCAGCCCGAGAGGCGATCCCGGTAGTCGATGCTGTTGTAGGCGGGGTCGTGAGCGCCCAAGGCCGCGCGCTCGACGGAGAGCTCCGTGGCCTGGGCCACGGCGAGCGAAGACAAGAGCATGGCGCAGAGCATGGTCACTCCTCCTCAGCGAGACGGGGGAGCGGCCGCTCACCCTGCAGGATGCCCGCCGCGGCGAACCCGCCGACGGTGATGATCTCGCCCGTGGCCGGGTCGAGGAAGCTCAAGAGGCCCAAGGGGGCGTCGTTCACGATGACGAAGCCGGCGTCGCCGAAGCGGTCGAGGCCGACGGCGGGCGCCTCAAGCTCGACCGGGCTCGCCGTGCGCCGGGCGAGGTCGAGCTGCATGAGGTCCGTAGAGTCCGCCAGGAGCACGAGCGCCGTCGGCGTCGCGGCGTCGGTGGTGAAGGCCACGGCCAGAGGCTCACTCTCGGCGACGAGGGGCAGGTTCTCGCGGTCCACGAGGTCGATGATCTCGACCCCCCAGCTCGCGTCGTACCAGGCGTCGAGGCCCGAGGCCCCAGACACCTCAGGCCGGGTGATGGCCAAGGCCAAGGTCTCGTCCGGGGAGAGCACGACCTCACTCGGCGGGTTCTCCAGGCGCAGCTCGTCGTAGTCCTCGGTGTCGAGGCTCAAGAGGTAGGCGTCTTTCCGCCCGTAGGTCGAGTAGAGCAGCGCCTCCCCGGCGAGGGACTGAATCTCGCTCATCGGCTCGTCGAGGGGCACGGTCTGGATCTCGAAGAGGTCGTGCTCCAGGATGTCTACGGCGGCGAAGCCGGAGTAGACGAAGATCGAGCGGTCGGCGACGGCGTCCACGACCATCGCCGTCGGGGCCGAGCTCAGGGCCACGATGTTGATGCTCTCTTGCTCCAGGTCGAGCACATAGAGGCTGTCGTCCCCAGCGACGGTCACGAGCGCGTAGGTGCCGTCGGGGGTGAGCGCGACGTCTTGGGGCCGCACCTGCACATCGACGTCGAGGCTCAGCGGGAAGCGCACCTCGATGTCGTAGTTCCCCGAGGTGAGCTCGATGACGAGCACCTCCCCCCGGCTGAGCACGACGGCCTTGGAGTCGTCGGCGTTGAACAGGATGCGGTCGGCGGCGAAGCCCACGGCGACGGGGGTGATGGCGCCCGAGTCCAGGTCCATGAACAAGACCTGGGTGAGGTCGCTCACGCCGGTCACCTCGATGTCGGCGCCGGAGTCGTAGTTGAGGTGCAGCGCGGCCTGGGTGCCGTCGTTCGTGAACGAGACGGCGTTGAAGTGCGCGGCGATCTCGGCGGCGCTGACCACCGCCCCGCCCCGCACCAGGGCCACCTCGTGCACGAGCTCCAGCTCGCCGTCGCGCTCTTCACAGTCCTCGACGGTCTTGATCTTGGGGTCGATCTCCGTGCAGACCGGGTAGCTGCCGAAGACGATGACCCCTTCCCGATCCGGGGTCGCCACGAGGCGGCTCGGCGTGAGGCCGTTGAGGTCCACGATGGACCAGCCCTCGGTGGGGTGAACCCGGGCGAGGCCGCCGGACTGGGGCAGCATGACGTAGACGGCGTCGTTCAGGGCGACGACGGCCTTGTCCCACCGCGGCGCGTCGACGCTGTGGTCGCTCTGGTCAGGGAGGCGCTCAAACCCGCAGGCCCCGAGGGCGAGGAGCAAGGTCATAGAAGGGATCCGCATGAGGGTCTCCACGGGTCAGTGCTCGATGCCGGAGTTGAGCTCGAAGCCGGTGATGGTCTCCAGGACCGCCGAGTCGGGGTCGTAGAAAGACAGCCGACCGAGCTCGTGATCTTGGTTGACGTAGGCGTAGGACGTGCCGGTCAAGACCCCGACGTGCACGGGGTTCGAGCGCAGCTTGATCTCTGTGAGGCCGAGGTTCTCGTAGTCGAGCACCTCCAAGAAGGGCTTGCCCTCCATCACGAAGAAGCCCCAGCGCCCGTCCAAGGAGTCGGCGTAGGCCGTCGGCTCGGCGGAGAGCAGGATGGCGTTGCGCCGGAAGTCGGACAGCGAGATCATGCTCATCGCCCACTCGCCGTAGAACTCGCTCGTGGTGTCGGCGTCTGTGGCGTCGGCCTCGGTGTGGAAGACGACCAAGGCGCCGCCGTCGGGGGTGACGTTCACGGACTGGATGGGCTTGATGAGCGGGCGCACGGTGAGCTCACCCGACGACAGATCCCAGGTGGTGTAGTGGCTCACCAGGGCCGCCGTCGTGTAGAGCATCGCCTTGGTGTTGTCCGGCGAGAACTGCACCGAGCCGATGAGCTCGTCCACGGGCAAGGCGATGACCTCGGGGTCGCCGTAGGGGTTCTCGACGTCAAAGACGTAGAGCTCGTTGGAGCCGCGGCTCACGACGACGGCGCGGGCGCCGTCCGGGCTAAGGTCGAGGTCCGTGGGGTTCTGCCCCGTCGGCAGCCGGTCCACGGTGAGGGTGTCCAGATCGATGAGCGCGATGCTGTCCTCGCCGAACTGGCGCAAGAAGGCGTAGGCCCCGTCGGGGCTCACCTCGATCTCCTCCGCCGGGGGCGGATCGAGGAGATCCTCAGCGATCTCAACAACCTGAACGTCCGGGTCGTCCACGGTGAGATCGATGACGCTGAGGTACTCGTCGCTGACGACCAAGGCGCGGCTGGAGTCCCCGGTGAACTTCACCTGCCGCGGCTTGAAGCCGACGACCTCGCTGAAGTGCTCGCCGGTGACGGTGTTCACGATGGAGAGCTCGTTAAACGACTGGGCGCCGCCGCTAGAGCCGTCGCCCTCCTCGTCGGCGTCGCGGTACACGACCGCCCAGACGCCGTCATCGGAGAGCGCCATCGCGTTGAGGTAAGGCAAGACGTCGATGGTCGTCGCGTTGAGGGTCTCGGCGTCGAGCACGGTGAGGTCGTCGCTGCCCTCGTTGAAGACGATGGCGCGCTCGTTGTCCGCCGTGGTGCGTACGACCTTGGGGCGGGAGCCGACCTCAACAGTGAGCACCTGGAGCGACGGCACCGACACCCGGGAGACCGTGTCCCGGGCGCTGTTCACCACAAAGATGTACTGGTTCGTGGTGGCGGGGAGGAGCTTGATGAAGTCGTCCTCACGCTCGGACGCGCCGTCATCCTCGTCGTCGTCGGGGGACTCGCCGGACGCGGCGGTGTCGTCCGAGCTGGCGGTGTCCCAAGCGTCCGCCGCGCCATCGGCGCGCTCATAGGCGTTGTAGTCGCTGCAGGCCACAAAGGCCAAAGACAGGCCGAGGGTCAACACGGTGAGTCGTCGCATGAGATGCACCTCTCCACAGGGGATGCACCCAACATAAGCAAGGTCCGTGCCACACGCTCAGCTTTCTCATACGGCCGTTTTGACCGCTGATCCGTCGCAGCGCGGCGCGCCGATCACGACATCAAAGTCGTGGGCGAACGCCGCTCAGCGCGACTCGCGGGCGAGGTGCCGAGTGAGCATAAACAGCGCGGAGATCGTCTTCGCGTCGGTCAGCTCACCCTCGTCGACGAGCTCCAGGGCCCGCGCCAGGGGGAGGCGCACGGGGCTCAGGTGCTCGTCGGGCTCCGGCGCCGCGCCGACGTCGGTGAGCCCCCGGGCGAGGAAGATCCAGATGCGCTCGTCGGTGAAGCCCGGCGTCGTGTAGATGGTGCCCAGGCGGATGAGATCTTCGCAGATGAGCCC
>JAKLKD010000014.1 GCA_023150845.1 Myxococcota bacterium
GTCGGCGAGGCGGCGGCGGCCCCCCGGGCGGCGAGCAGGGCGCTGAGGTTCGTGGCGAGCTCCCGGGCGCGGCTCGGCCGAGGGGGCGCGGCGGGGCGGCCCATCGCCTGCTGGTAGGCGGCGATGGCCTCCTTGAGCCCACCGAAGCGGTCGGCGAGGGTCGCGGCCAAGGCGAGGCCCTGCCCGGCGGGCAGCGCGGTGTGCGCCGGGGTGTCCGCGGCGAGCCAGCCCCGGCAGACCGAGGCCAGGGGCTCCCCAGCGGCGAGGCGCTGCAAGGCCGGAGAGAGCGCCGGGGCGACGACGCGCTGGCCGGAGACGACGACGGTGTCGACGTCCCGGGCGCCGCGCACCCGCTTGAGCGCGTTGGGGCCGAGGCCCAGCTCGGGCAAGGCCCAGAGAGCCTCGGCGACGACCACACCCGCGGCCCCGCAGGCCACGGCGGCGGCGGCGGTGTCCGGGCCCAGGCCCGCGTCGAGGATCGCGCCCGGGCCGTGGGCGGTGAGCAACAGGAAGCCGTCCACGTCGGCGCCGACGCCCGAGGCCTCACGACCGCGCAGGATCACCCCTGCGTAGCCCTCCGGCGCGGGGCCGGGGCGGGTGCGCTCGATGAGCGCCTGGCGTCCTTGGGGGGCCTCTCCTTCGCCCGCGACCAGCACCCAGCCGTCGCCGGGCGCGGCCTGCCCCGGCCGCACCCGCACACCCGCTCCCGGCGGGATCGTCGCCTCCTCGTCCAAGGTCAGGTCGATGACCGGGACGGCGCCCGCGGCGAGGACCACGGCAGCGAGGGAGGCCCGCTCGGCGGGCAGCAGGATCAGCAGGGGCGGTAACGACATGAGGTCAGCCGTCCAGGGTGTAACGCAGGTGGCGGGGTGCGAAACAGACTACGCGACACGACCCCCGGAGAAGCCATCTCCAGGGGCCCCGAGGGCGCTTGTGAGGCGCGGACGCAGCTCCGCGATGAACCTATTATGCAAGGGTGGTGCCAAGCGTAGACCGCCTCAGGCTCACCAACCTCGACCCCCGTCGCCTTGGGCGAAGGCCCCGCCCCGGACCAAGGTGGCGACGGCGGCGAGGTCTCGGTGCAGCACACGGTCGTCGATCCAGCGCGGGGCGACCGCCCGCACCGTGGCCAGGGCCGCGCCGACCGCCGGGGCCAAGGCCACCTTCGGGCCTTGCACCGGGGTGCCGTCGGCCTGGAAGCTGCGGCCCTCCCGGCGGAACTCCAGGCCCTGGGCGGCGACGAGGGCCTCAATGGCCAAGACCGACGCGGCGTCTTCAGTGATGTGCAGGAGGCCGCGGGCGGCGTTGGGGCCCATCGGGACGTGATCCTCGGCGTGTTGGCCCGTGGGGATCGAGTCCGCCGAGGCGGGGAAGCAGCGCCCCTTACACTCGCTCACCAAAGAAGCCGCGGTGTACTGGGCGAGCATGAAGCCGTTGTTCACGCCGCTCCCTTCGAGCAAGAAGCTCGGCAGGTTGCCCGTGAGGCGCCCGTAGGTGAGCCGGTACACCCGGCGCTCGGCGATGGAGATCACCTGGGTCAACGCGACCTTGAGGTGGTCGAGGGTGAGGGCCACCGGGGCGCCGTGGAAGTTCCCAGCCTCCACCGCGCCGTCCTCAAAGACCAGCGGGTTGTCGCAGGCGCCGTTGAGCTCCCGGGTGATCACCCGCTCGGTGTACTCCAAGGCGTCCCAGGCCGCGCCGTGGACCGCCGGGGCGCAGCGCACGGAGAAGGCGTCGGGCGAGCGCCCCGCCTGCACCAAGGCCGAGCCCTCCAGGGACGCCGCCACCCGCGCCGCGCTCTCGACGGCGGAGGGGTGCCCGCGGGAGGCCAAGGCCCGGGGGTCGAGGCAGCCCGCGTCGGCGAGCACGACCTCCATGCTCATCGAGAGGGTGCGCTCCGCGGTGCGTAAGAGGCGCCGCGCGCGGTGGGCCGCGAGGGCGCCCATCGCCGCGGTGAGCGTCGCGCCGTTGATGAGGCTGAGGGCCTCCTTGGGCTCCGGCGTGAAGCTCGGCAGGCCCTCCATCGCCTCGGCGTAGCCCCGCACGACGCCGCCGCGCTCGGCCTTGCCGCCCAGGCGAAACGCCACTTCAGCGAGATGCGCCAAAGGCGCGAGATCCCCGGCGGCCCCGACGCTGCCGAGGCTCGGGATCACCGGGTGAACCCCGGCGTTGAGCATCTCCAGGAGCAGGTCGATGAGCTCCGGGCGAACCCCGGAGAGCCCCTGGCTGAGCTGGGAGGCCCGGGTCAACATCAAGGCGCGCACGAGCGCCGTGGCCAAGGGTGGGCCGACCCCGGCGCAGTGGCAGCGCACGAAGGTGCTCACCCGCTGGGCCTGGGGGGCGCCGACGCCCTCAATGCCGAGGAGCCAGGTCTCTTTGCGGGCGAGGATGTCCGGCGGGCCGAGCCCCAGCCAGACCTCGTGGTTTCGGGCGACGCGCGCCCGGGCCTCCTCGCCGAGGCGCACCCGCGCGCCGTCCACGACGGCGACGAGGTCGTCTACGGTGAGCGGGCCCTCGCCCAGGACGATCTCGGCCTTCATTCGGTCCTCCCTTGGGGCCAGCCCGACACCCCAGCGGCGGCGGCGGCGGCGCGCACGGGGTCAGGCCCGCCGCGCCAGAGCGCCTCATGCACCGCGGCCACCTGCTCCGCGGGGGTGGCGTCCTCGGTGAGGTGGGCCAAGGCGCGCTCGACGAGGGCCCGGGCGGCGCCGGTCCCCGCGCCGAGCTGCAGCGTCGGCTCCCCCCGCAGGCGCAGGCTCAGGGCCCGGGCGCCGCAGAGCAGCTCCACGCTGATCACCCACTGCGTGTTGCGCAGCACGTCCGAGGCCCGCCGCGCGGCGGTGGTGGACATCGCGACGTGGTCCTCTTGGTCCTCGCAGGTGGGGATCGAGTCCACCGAGGCCGGCCAGGCCAGCGCCTTGTTCTCCGAGACCAAGGCCGCCGCCGTCGTCTGCAGCGCCAGGAGCCCGAGCCCCGAGCGCGCCTCGCGCAGGCTCGACGGGAGGTGGTCGGAGAGCGCGGCGGTGAGCAGGCGGTAGAGGCGCCGCTCGCTCAAGCTCGCGACCTCGGCGAGGGCGATCTTGAGGAAGTCCGCGGCCATGCCGACGGGCTCGCCGTGGAAGAGCCCCGCGGAGAAGGCCTTGTCGTCGCCCTCGGCGTCGAGGAGGATGAGCGGGTTGTCCGTCGCCGCGTTCAGCTCGACCTCCACCTGCCCCCGCACAAAACGCGCCGCGTCCCGGGCCGCGCCGAGCACCGCCGGGGTGCAGCGTAAGGAGTAGGCGTCCTGCACCTTGCCCGGCACGGCGTCCATGAGCGCCGAGCCGTCGAGCAAAGCCAAGAGGTTCGCCGCCGTCGTCTGGGCGCCGGGGTACGGCCGCTGGGCGTGCACGAGGGGCAAGAACGCCCGCCGCACCCCGCGGAGGGCCTCGATGGACATGGCCGCGGCGAGCTCGGCGGCGGCGAGCAGGCGCTCGGCGTCGTAGATGGCCAGGGCCGTGATCGCCGTGGTGAGCTGGGCGCCGTTGGTGAGCGCGAGGCCCTCCTTCGGGCCCAAGGCCAGAGGCGCGAGCCCGGCGCGGCGCAGAGCCTCCCGGCCGCTGAGGCGCTCGCCCTCAAAGAAGGCCTCGCCGGTCTCCGCCTCGGGGTCGGCGGGGTCGTGGGCGATGAGCAGGCCGAGGTGAGACAAAGGCGCGAGATCCCCGGAGGATCCGCAGCTTCCTTGGGTGGGCAGGACCGGCGTGACCCCCCGGTTGAGGAGCGCGAGGAGCAGCTCCACGAGCTCCGGGCGGCAGCCCGAGACCCCCCGGGCCAAGGCGTTCGCCCGCAGGAGCACCGTCGCCCGGGCGACGTCCTCGGCGGCGGGCTCACCCACCCCGGCGGCGTGGGAGCGCAGGAGGTTCCGCGACAGGGTGTTGAGGGACTCGGCGGGGATCCGCACCCGCGCCAAGGATCCGTAGCCGGTGTTCACCCCGTAGATCGCGCGGCTCTCACCCCGCGCGTCGACGAGCTCACCTCGCACGACAGACTCGACCCAGGCGCGGCTGCGCGACATCTCCGCCCGCGCGGCCTCCCCCAAGGCGACCGGGCGGCGAGCACGGGCGACCTCAACCAGCTCTTCTAGGTGGAGGCTCGCGCCTCGCAGCACGACAGGGCTCTCTCTCATCGTCGCACCCTAACGCGCGTACACGCGCCCTGCTGTCCGTTGTAGTCTCTCGCCATGGAACGACGTGACCCCGAGCTGTCCCCCGAGCAAGACTTCTACCGCCACCCCGAGCTCTATGACCTGGAGTATGAGGGCCTCGTCGAGGACATGGGCCATTATCTCAGGCTCGCGAAGGGCCTAGAGCGTGTCCTGGAGCTGGGCTGCGGCACCGGGCGGCTCACCCTGCCCATCGCCCGCAGCGGCGCTGAGGTCGTCGGCTTAGATCGTGCCCCGGCGATGCTCGATCGCCTGCGGGCGCGTGTGCGCGCCGAGCCGCGGCTGCGCGTGAGCCTCATCGAGGGAGATTTTCGCGACTTCCACGCGCCGGGCCTCTTCGACCTCGTGATCCTCCCCTTCAACGCCCTGCACCACCTGCGCGTCGCCGAGGACTTCCTCTCCTTGTCGCGCTGCGTGCAGACCGTGCTCAAGCCCGGCGGCGTCTTCGCCTTGGACCTCGTCGTGCCCGACCCGACCTTCTGGACCCGCGACCCCGAGGGCCAGCACGAGATCCGCTGGTACCCCGACCCCGAGGGCGGGAAGATGAAGAGCTGGGAGAACGGCTTCTACGACCCGATCACTCAGATCAACTGGGTGCGTTACCACTACAAACGCGCCAGCGGCCGCCTGCAGGAGATCCGCGTGCCGATGCGGATGTTTTACCCGCAGGAGATCCAGGGCCTCGTGCGCATCGCCGGGTGGAGCGTTCGGCGGATGGACGGCGACTTTATGGGCAACCCCTTGCGCCCCGGGCACGGCAAGGTGGTGTTTGAGCTCACGCTGCGCGCCTGAGCGCGAGCGGAACAGCCGAGGCCAGCCGACCTAAATCAGCGGCGCAAGGAACAGAAGAGGCCGGGCCTCCTCGATACCGAATGTGGGGGGGGGGGACGCACTCGGTATAACTTGGAGGAGGTCCCGGCCAAAGCTGGCGCGAAGCCTCACGCTTCACTGAACACGGAGCTTATTCTAGGCGCGCGGCACCTGTCAAGCCGCGCTCCCAGAATTTCATCAGTACGTCGTGCACGGGGACGGAACGTAGACGGTGCCGTTCTTCTCGGCCTCCTCGACGTGCTCGTTGATCTTGTCCTCTTCCAGGACGGAGTAGGCCCAGCGGTCCTTCCGGATGGCCTCGACCTCAAACGTGCCCTTGAGCACGGCGAAGGACAAGGAGTCGCGACCCTGGAGGAAGATCTGGTAGTCGCCCTTCACCGAGGTGCCGACCTCAAAGGTCGGAGAGCCCTCGAAGCGCACGAAGGAGTAGTGGGTCTCGACGAAGTTATCGAGGCCCGCCTCAGACTCGTCGATCGGGCGCCAGGCGTTGTCCTCGACCTTGATCGTGAAGTCGGTCGGGTTCATGGCGCCGTAGGTGCCGAGCTCGGCCTCCCAGATGCGCGCGTAGCTGTTGATCTCCTCCGCGCCCTCGGCGTAAGCGTCGGGGTCGGGGTTCAGCGCGTCGGCGTCCAGGAAGTGGAAGTCGTTCGGGACGACGATGAGCTCGTCATCGGCGAACTTCGCGTGGGCGAAGCCCGCGAGCCACTCCTGCGGCAAGCTCCAGAACACCTCGGCGTCGGAGGGGTTGATCTGCGCCGCGCCGGCGTTGAGGTAGTAGATCGTCTTGCCGTCCTCGTCCTTCGACCACTCCTCAAGGGTGTTGCCGTAGTTGAGGTTGAAGGGCATCGGATCGCCAGGATCTTCGGTGGCCTCGATGGTGTCGAAGGCGTGGTTGCAGTCGTCATCGAGGCGGTCGGCGTCGCCGTCGCTGTCGTTGTCGAGGCCGTCGCTGCACTGGGTCAGGCCCGCCGCGCCGCCGCCCTCGCTCGGGCCGCCGTTCACGCAGGTCGGGTCGCCGAGGTCCTTGTCGTTGTCGCCGCGGTCGATCCAGCCGTCGCCGTCGTTGTCGATGCCGTCACCGCACTCGTCGAGCTCCTCGAAGCGGCTGTTCGCGATGGCGCAGTCGCCGTCGTCAGCGTCCACGTCGCCGTCACCGTCGTTGTCTACGCCGTCGTTGCAGGCGCTGGAGGTGAAGCCGACCTCGTACTCAGACTCCGAGCAGTCGGGGTCGGCGTTGTCCGCCCAGCCGTCGCCGTCGTCGTCGAGCTTGTTGCTGCAGGCGCCGATGGGGCCCTCGACGAGGGTGGCCGAGGTGACGCAGTCGATGTCCAGGGCGTCGGAGAAGCCGTCGCCGTCGTTGTCGATGCCGTCGCCGCACTCCATCGCCGAGTCGTCGGCCTCAGCGCCGCCCATCCAGCAGCCGTAGTCCGCGCCGTAGACGACGTCCTCGCCGGACTCCTCCACCGTGGCGCCGACGCCGTCGATGAAGCCGTCGCCGTCGTTGTCGATGCCGTCGGAGCAGTCGGCGTCGGCGGAGTCGTCCTCGGTGGCGCGCTGGGGCGCGACGCAGCCGAGATCCTCGGCGTCGATCAGGCCGTCCTCGTCGTCATCGACGCCGTTGTTGCAGATGTAGCCGGTGAAGCCGACCTCAGCGTTGCCGACGAGGCAGTCGGGGTCAGTGTCGTTGCCCCAACCGTCGAGATCGTCGTCGTCGCCAGCGCCGTCGCGGCAAGACGAGCCCGAGGTGCTGTTCTCGTTGTTGTCGAAGGCGCTCGTGCAGTGGCTGTCGTCGACGTCGATGTCGCCGTCGCCGCTGTCCTCGTTGTCTTCGCCGTCGTTGCAGGCGTAGAGGCCGAAGAAGGAGCCGTCCTCCTCCTCGCCGAGCACACAGTCGGGGTCGTCGAGGTCGACGTAGCCGTCGCTGTCGTTGTCGCTCTCGTCGGAGCAGGAGAGGCCGAGGTCGGTCTCCGCGCCGTCCATGGCGTCGACGCAGCCCGCGTCCGTGGCGTCGGTCAGGCCGTCGCCGTCGTTGTCGAGGCCGTCGCCGCAGGGGGCGCCGCTGAGGCCCGCCTCGGCCTCGCCGGTGAGGCAGTCGCTGTCGAGGCTGTCCACCCAGCCGTCGCCGTCGTTGTCGAGCTCGTCGGCGCAGGAGTCGCCGCTGAGGGCGCCGTCCTCGGCGTTGTCCCAGACGCTCTCGCAGCCCGCGTCGTCGAGGTCCTCGTCGCCGTCGCCGTCGTTGTCGACGCCATCGGCGCAGGCGTAGAGGCCGTTGGAGTCGCCCGTCTCTTCAGCGACGCCCCAGCCGATGGAGCAGTCCGGGTCCGCGTCGTCACGGAGGCCGTCGCCGTCGTTGTCCTGGTTGTCGTTGCAGGTCGAGGCGGCGGCCTCGGTCGCGTAGGCCGAGGTGCAGTCGGCGTCGGTGGCGTCCACGTCGCCGTCGTTGTCGTCGTCGAGGCCGTTGTTGCAGGAGCGGTGGGTGAAGCCGACCTCCCAGGCGTCGCCGAGGCAGTCGGGGTCGTTGTAGTCGGCCCAGCCGTCGCCGTCGTTGTCACCCTCGACATAGCAGGTCTGGCCGGACTCGATGCAGACCGTGGGCTGGTAGTCGGGGTCGATCACGAAGGCGAAGCGGAAGTCGTTGCCCGGCGCCACGTCGTCGAGGTCGTGGTGCACCGTGAGCTGGAAGTCGCTCTCCGAGGTGATGATCGCCTCAGAGCGCCAGGCGCTCACCTCACCCTGGTAGCCGTAGAAGATGTCGTCGCCGAGGCGCGAGAACTGGGAGAACACCGGGCGGCTGGCGCCCGCGGCGCCCGAGCCGTCGTAGAAGTAGGGCTCGTCGAAGCGGTCATCGACGGGGTTCGGCGTGCCGAAGTTGCAGACGCTGCCCTCTTCTAAGGTCTCGGAGACGCAGTCCAGCGTGAAGCTCGCCTTGTCGAGATCCATCGAGCCGGTCGCGACCGCGGCGGACGAGCCCTTGGCGAGCCAGGCGTGAAAGGTGCCGCCGACGACCGCGTCGTTCGGGGTGCATCCGGCGAGCATCAGGACAACGAGCAGGGACATCAGCACACCTCTTCACGCGGGGAGCCAGCGCGACTTCCCCTTATATGCGGGGAACATCCAGGGGGTCAAGCGTTGGACGCGAACACTGCGGGCACGCCCTCTTTGGGATCGGGATACTTCCAGCTAAAACCCAGCTCTTTGGCCAATCTCTCCGTGCGCAGGCGAACGGAGTTGGTGTAGTGCCGGATGTTGTCAGGCGTGAAGCGCGGCTTCACCCCGAGGCGGCTCCAGAGGCGCTCATTCTGACGGGCGACGCCGAACTGCACATAGGAGGGGATGTAGGTGGACCAGAACGTCGGCGCCCGACCGCCCACAGCGGCGGCCACCAAGGCGTAGAGATCCTTGAGCTGGGGCTGGGCACGATCCGCGACGTGGTAGACCTCGCCGCGGCGCCCGCGGGCGGCGATCGCCTGAAGCGCGGCGACGCAGTCGTCGATATGAATCGTCGGGACGTGGTTGCGGCCCTCGCCGGGGAGGAGCGCGCGGCCGAGCCGAATGGGCTCCTCCATCATGAAGGGGAAGCCCTGGCCGTAGACCGCGGCGATGCGCGCGATGACCCCGGGCAGCTCACCCCGGGCCGTCGAGGCGCGCACCAGGGCCTCGGCGTCGGCCTTCGACCGCCCGTAGCGGGTGTTGGGCGAGGGCTCAAAGTCCTCCTCGACCCAGAGGTTGCTGCGATCGCCGTACACCGCGCAGCTCGACGCGAAGACGAAGGCGCGCAGGCTGGGCACCCCGGCGCAGGCGGCGATCACGAGCTCGGTGCCCCGGCGGTTGAGCAGGTCGGGGGTGATCCTCCCCGGGCCACGCACGCCGCCCGCGAGGTGGTAGACGACCTCGGCGCCTTCAGCGCCGCGCCGCAGGGCCTCGGCGTCGTCCATGTTGCCCCGCACCACCTGGGCGCCGAGGGCTGTGAGCGCCTCCGAGCCAGCGTCGGTGCGGGTGAGCCCGGCGACCTCATGCCCTGCGGCCCGCAAGGCGCGCACCAGCGGCAGGCCGATGCGGCCCGTGGCGCCAGTGACGAAGACGCGCTCACCCATCTTGTGCTCCGGTCGGGGGGTTCTCAGGGCTCTGCCCGGTCTCGGTTAACGTGCGGCGGGCCTCGGTGACCACCCGGCCCGTCGGATAGCCGTCGAGGGCGTGATACGCCGCGGCCTCCTCCGAGATCCGGCGGTGCTCGACGACGAGGGTGGCGACGGCGCCGCCCGCGGGCATCGGGAAGGTGAAGGGCACGACCCGGCGCTCGTTCGCGGCGAGGCGGTTGTCGTCGAGGCGCTCGGCCTCGGGCCACCAGCGCCAGCGCTGGCCGACGCGGTAACGGGCGACGTAGATCACGCGGCCCGCGCCGTCGGACACGGTGACCGTCGCGAGCAGGTGGCGCTCGGGGTCGCCGCTCGGCAGGTGGTGGCCCGCGCGGGCGTTGTGCAGGATGAGCTGGCCCTCGACGAGGGAGCCCGCCGGGGCGTCGTCGGGGAGCAGAAGCTCGGCGTCGAGGCCCGCGGCGAAGAGCGCGTAGTAGGACTCCTCCTCGGCGGAGAGGGCGTCCTTGGGGATGAGGCTGCCCAAGAAGAGGTGGCGGCGGCCCTCACGAACGGGCCCGCCCGTAGCGACGGGGCGGGTGACCTCGGGCATGTGGCAGCCCTGGCAGGTGGCCTCGCCGCCCCAGGCCCGCCACTCCTCCCCTGTGTTGAAGGCGCAGGCCAAGGTCGGGCTCACCGTCGCGACGGCCTGGTGGCAGCCCAGGCAGACCTCAGCGCCGCGCAGGCGCTCGCTCACCTCGACGGGGTGGGGCGCGCGGCCGTCGCCGTAGACGCCGAGGATCTTGCCGTCCTGGACGTGGCAGCTCGCGCAGCTCACGCCCTCCTCACGCCACGCCGCGTTGAAGGTGGGGTTCACGGCGCGCGTAGGGCTCTTGGGATCCCCGGTGGGCTCGGCGCGCTCGGCCTGCTGGTCCCCGGCGGGGGTGTGGCAGTTGAGGCAGAGCCAGCCGACGGAGGGGTCCTTCTTGAGCTCGCCTTGAAACTGGGCGTCGGTCCAGGCGTGAGCGTGCACCGAGGCCCGCCACTCCGCGGCGATCTCGACGTGGCAGGCGCCGCAGGACTCCGCGGTCATCGCGGTGAGGCCCTCGGGCGGCGCGGCCCCGGCGGGCACCCGCGGCGACTCCCAGGCGGGGCGCGGCTCCCCTGCCCTGGCCGGGAGCAAGGCCAGGAGCACGACCAGGGCGAAGGGGAGCCCGCGGGTCATTCGAGGGGGCTCACTCCGTGGCCGTGGTGGAGGGGCGGCTCATGTAGAGCCCGCCGGAGACCTCGAGCATGAAGACCTCGCGGATCTCGTCGCCGTCACCGTCCGCGAGGAGCGCCGGCCCCGCGATGGACCGCCGGGTGTGCTGCACCCGCGCCGGGGCCACGGCGCCGACGAGGCCCAGGTGGATGGAGATGCGCCCGGTGCTGAGGTCGGTGAAGAGCACGTCCTCAAGGCCGTCGCCGTCGTAGTCGCCCAGGGTGGGCACCCCGCCCAGGGGCAAGCTCTCGGAGCTGCCCCAGCCGGTGAGGGTCGGGGCGTCGCCGCCCTCGATGACCTCATCGAAGCCGTCGAGGTCGAGGTCCGCGGCGAGCAAGGAGCAGCCCGCGGTCTCGCAGGTGACGAGCTCCGGGCCCGCGGCGCTGAGCGTCGCGACGGCGACGTCCTCGGCGCTCGTGGGGACCGAGGTCTGGCCGAGGAGGTTGAGGGTCGCGTCATAGGCCGCGACCTCACCGCCTCCGAGCACCACGACCGTGCCGAACACGTCGCCGTCGCCGCAGGCGATGGCCGAGGCGCTCACGTCGACCTGGGCGACGAGCGCGAGGGACTCGACGCCGACCGGGGTCGCCGCGTAGAGCGTCGTGCCGCCGTCGGAGATGAGCGCGAAGAGCACGCCGCCGCAGTACGCGAGGTCCAGGGCCGTCGCCGCGCCGCTCGCGCCGCCGTCGACGTCGATGCGCCCGGCGGTGCTGCCGGTGAACTTGAAGCCGCCCTCTCCGTCGCTCTCTACGTCGAGGGCCTGGAGCGCCACGACGCCGCTGATCGTGCGGGCCAAGAGCAGCTCCGTGCCCGCGCTGCCGTCGAGCTCAACGGTGAGCACCGGGCCCACGGCGGCGAGGCCACCGAAGAGCACGCTGCCCTCGCTGCGGGTCTTCCAGCGGGCCTCGACCTCCTCGTCACGCACGCCGGGCAGGCCGAAGATGACCTCGCCGTCGTGGAGGAGGATCTCGGGGAGGTCCTCGCCGTCGGTGTCGGCCACGGCGACGCTCTCCGTGGGCGGGATGTCCCCGGCGGTGCGGTTGATGAGCTGGCCGTCGTCGGTGTCTACGCTGATGATGCGCAGCACGTCCGGCTCCCGCTCGGTGACGACGAGGTCGGCGGTGCCGTCCCCGCTCACGTCCGAGGGGGTCACCGAGAAGCTGCCCCACGAGAGCTCATAGACCTTCGTGCCGCTGGCGAAGGTGTACATCGCCAAGGGCTGCTGCCCCGTGGTGTCCGGGGGCACACCGACGACGAGCAGCTCCTGGAGGCCGTCCCCGGTGATGTCTACGCCCGGCAACACCCGGCTGCCGGGGCGCATGGGGCGGTCGAGGTCATCGGCCAAGGTGATGCCCGCCGTGGCCCAGCCGGTCTCGCCGAGCTCGTAGCGGTAGACGACGCCCATGCCGTCCTCGTCCGAGGCCAACATCGCCAGCTCGTCCTGGCCGTCGTTGTCCCAGTCTCCGGCGCTCACGCCCCAGAAGTCGAAGAAGAGCTCGCGTGGCTCCGTGGGCTCGAAGCCCCAGACGCCGTCGCCGCTGAGGAGCTGCACGCCGCCCTCGGCGCTGTCGGAGTAGAGGATCGCCACGTCCGCGGACAAGGCGCTGTCCAGGCGGCCGATGGTCACGCCGCGCACCGTCTTCTCGGCCTCGTAGCCGACCTTGTACCCGAAGCCGCCGCCCGGGCGCCCGCGGAGCAGGTGGACCTCGCGGTCACGCCACACCGCGACGTCTTCAGTGCCGTCCTCGTCGATGTCCCCGACGGCGATCCCGGCGAGATCCGGGAAGGTCGCGACCTGCCGCGTCGGGCTGCCCGCCTCAAAGGCCTGCCAGGTGAGCGTGCCGCCCTCCCGCATGAGCAGGCCGCCGTTGATCGCGATGACCTCGTCCGCCGTCGCCTGGGCGAGCCAGCCGGGGAAGAAGCCCGTGTTGAGGTCGGCGCCGCCGGTGATCGTCGCCGTGCCCGTGGCGCCGCTGCCGCCCGTCGAGGCGTTGGTGACCGTGACGAGCACCTCCTGCGGGGTCGTGCTGGAGAGCTCCACCTCGCCGTAGCCCCAGGGGTCGAGAGCCAGGGTCGCGGTGCTGTCGTCCAGCGCCTCCCCGGCGAAGGACAAGGTGACCTCCCCGGTGAGGTTGGCCACGGCCACGCCGTAGCTGTTGGTGACACGCACGGGGATGAGCACGCTCCCCGAGCCCACCGACGGGTCTACGACGACCGCCGACGGGCTGGGCGCGTCCATGGCCGTGACCGCGGGCTCGAAGCCCTCCTCCTTCCTGCAGCCCACGATCAGTGTGGCGCTGGCGACAAGCGCGAGTGTCAACCGCATTGAGTCCTCCTGGCGTGCCCCAGCATAGCGCGAAGCGAGGCCCAACGGGCGACGGCTCGGCGGCGGGAGGCGTAAGCTCAGCGTAGACAGCGGAGGAGCCCGGCGATGCGTTTCCTCAGTGAAGGTCTCTGGTCCGCGGGCCCTGAGCGCGGGCGCCGCCGTGTCCTGCTCCTGCCGGGCCTCTTCGGGGACGCCCGGGAGATGTCGCCCCTCGCCGAGCGCCTCGCCGAGCGCCGCCCGGTGCTCGCCTGTGATCTCCCGCCCGGCGGTCCACGCGCCGCCGCCGCCGCCTTGGTCGCCCGGCTGCATGACGCGGATCAGCTAAACAACGGTCCGCTCGACGCCGTCACCGGCTCCTTCGGGGGACTCGTCGCCGCCTGCTTGCCCCCGCGGCTGCTCCGCTCACTCGCCGTGATCGCCACCCTGCCGAGCCCCGCGCTCATCCCCCAGGCCGCCCGCTGGAAGACGACCCTGCTCAGCCTCGCGCCCGCCCCGGTCGTCGAGGCGCTCTACCGCCGCCGCCAGCGCGGGGTGCTCGCCCGAGACGGCGTGCCCGAGGAGCTCATCAACACCCTCACCTCGGGCCCGGGGATCACCAAAGACACGCTCATCACCCGGCTTCGGGGGGTGCTCGACTGGGAGGTAGACACGCCCCCGGCGGTGCCGACGCTCTGGATCCTCGGCGCGACGGACCCGGAGACCCCCTGGTGTGTGGCCGACGTCCTGCAGCACCGCCCCGAGGTCGAGGTCAGCCACGTCCCCGGCGGCCACCGGCCCTACGCCTCTCACCCCGGGCCCCTCACCACTCGGCTGGAGAGCTTCTGGTCTGATTGAGGCTCCCGCGCGCAGCCCCCCTGCGCGGTCGGCTATGGTGCGCGCGCGACCTCTCAGGAGTCTTCATGTCCCGCTCGTGCCTCCTCTTCGCCCTCCTCCTCCCCCTCGCCGCGGGCTGCGGTGACAAAGACGGCACGACGCCCCCCGCGGACGACACCGGGACCGAGACCCCCGATCCCGGCGATCCGGTGAACGAGGACGCGGACGGCGACGGCGCGACGGTTGAGGACGGCGACTGCGACGACAACGACCCCGCGCTCTTCCCCGGCCGCGCTGAAGACTGCGACGGCCTCGACAACAACTGTGACGGCCGCGCCGACGAGGGCTTCACCGACACGGACTCCGACGACACGCCGGACTGCCTCGACGTCGAGGACTGCGACGGCGTTGACAACGACGGCGACGGCGCCTCGGACGAAGACTTCGTCGACTCCGACGGCGACGGCTTCGCCGACTGCGTGTCTGTCGAGCGCTGCGACGGCGTCGACAACAACGGCGACGGCGAGATCGACGAGGGCTTCGACAAGGACGGCGACGGCTTCACGGCCTGCGACGAGGAGCCCCAGGACTGCGACGACGACGACAGCGCCGTGAACCCCGACGCCGAGGAGCTCGACTCCACGGGCGTCGACGAGGACTGTGACGGCCTCACCGACGAGACGAGCTGGGCGGAGGGTGACCTCGTGATCACCGAGATCATGCTCAACCCCAGCCGCGTCGCGGACCCCGAGGGGGAGTGGGTGGAGCTCCTCAACACCACCTCCCGCGAGCTGACCCTCAACGGCGTCACCCTCGCCTCCACCGGGGACGACGACTACCGCGTACAGTCCGGCCTGCCCATCACCGTGGCGCCCGGCGCCCTCGTGGTGCTCGGCGGCGAGCTGATCCCCCGGGACAACGGCGGCGTCGAGGTCGACGCGGCCTGGGCCGGCCTGAGCCTCAAGAACTCCGGCGGCGACTCCTTCTCGGTGAAGGTCGGCGATCTGGTCATTGACGAGGTCGCATGGGACGGCGGCGCGACGTTCCCCAACCCGGAGGGCGCGAGCCTGAGCCTGTCGTCGAGCGCCTTCAGCTCGACCCTAAATGACCTCGGTTCTTCCTGGTGTATCTCGACCGCCGCCTGGGGCGACGAGACCGACATGGGCACGCCCGGCGCGACCAACCCAAGCTGCTCTCGCTGAGGCGCCAAACGGCACGACGGGCTGGCCCAAAGAAGATCAGAATCCAATCTGCGCCCAAGCGCAGGTTGTGTATACTGAACCTTCCCCCCCACGGAGCCAGCCCCCATGCGCCTCCTCTCCGCAGCCGCCGGATTGTCGCTGCTCATCGCCTGCACCAAAGGCGGCGACGACACCAGCAACGCTGACACGCAGCCCGACAACATCTCTTGGGCAGACAGCGACGGCGACAACATCCTCGACCTCCATGAAGGCTTCGATCTTGAGCGCGCCGAGGATGGCACAGAGGTCGAGATCACGGTTGACACCGACGCCGACGGCCTCGCCGACCACCTCGACACCGACACCGACGCGGATGGGGTGCCCGACGACCGCGAGGCCGGGGATGCAGACGCGCTCACCTTGCCCTGGGACACCGACGGCGACGGCGTGGAGGACTTCCGCGACGACGACTCCGACGGCAACTGCATCCTCGACAAGGACGAGGGTCTAGAGGACTTCGACGCCGACGGCATCGAGGACTTCCACGATCTGGACGATGACGGGGACGGGATCCTTGACCTCTGGGAGATCGGCGCGGAGTGCGCGCTAACGGACTCCGACGGCGACACCCGCCCGGACTACCGCGACAAGGACGCCGATGGGGACGGCGTGGCGGACATCTACGAGGCGGGCACCTCGGCGTGGGAGGATGAGCCTCGGGACACCGACGCCGACGGCATCTACGACTACCTCGACCTCGACAGCGACGGCGACGGCGTGACGGACGCTGAGGAGTCCGGCGGCTCTGAGCCCCCCCGCGACAGCGACGGCGACGGCGTCTACGACATCGCCGACACCGACAGCGACGGCGACGGCCTCACCGACCAAGAGGAGCGCGACGTCTACGGCACGAGCGCCTACTCGAACGACACCGACGCCGACGGCTTCTCCGACGGCGCCGAGATCGCCGCGGGCACCAACCCCAAGGACCCCGGCTCGATCATCACCGGCGTCTACGTCACCGTCGAGGAGCGCACCCGGGTCGAGAACGACTTCACCTTCACCCTCTCGGTGCAGCTCGGCGACGTGGCGTTCTTGCTGGACACGACGGGCTCGATGTCGAGCCTCGTGAACACGATGGGCAGCGAGTTCTCGACCATCGTCTCCCAGCTCAGCACCACGCTGCCCGACGCGCAGTACGGCGCGGCGACCTACGACGACTACGTCTACAGCAGCTACGGCTCCTCGGGCGACAAGCCCTTCATCCTCGTCCAGCAGATCAGCTCCGACACCGCGCTCGTGAGCTCCCGGCTCAAGTCGTTGCCGCTGCATTACGGCGGCGACACCCCCGAGTCCGGCATGGAGGCGCTCTACCAGGGCCTCACCGGCGTCGGTTATGACCAGGACTGCGACAACGTCTACGACTCGAACACCGACGTGCGGCCCTTCATCGCGTCCTCCTCCGACGCCTTCGGGGGCGCGGGAGGCTCCTCGTTCAGCTCGTCGAGCGCGGGCGGCGGCAGCATCGGCGGCTTCGGCTTCCGCGACTACGCCCTGCCGATCCTCGTCTACGCCACCGACGCCGCCCTGCGTGACCCCGACACTGGCTACGGCGTGCCCCCGGCCTGCTCTTTGCCCGCGGGCTCCTCTGAGGTGGTGGCCGCGGCCTTGGACACCGGCGCCTACCTCATCGGCATCACGGTGAACGGCACCGCGGCGCAGTCGCAGATGAACGACCTCGCCACGAAGACCGGCTCCTACGCCGACACCGATGGCGACGGCATGGCCGATGACCGCCTCGTCTTCAACTGGTCCTCGGGCGGCGCCTCAGCCCTGCGCAAGACCATCGTGGACGCCATCGGCGACCTCGTGAGCTCAGTGCAGTTCAGCACGGTCTCTTTGGAGATCGAGGGCGACGAGTGGGGCTTCGTCACCGGGGTCTCGCCGGAGAGCTACGCGCTCTCGTCGAGCGCCTCGGGCCAAGAGGTCACCTTCTCCTTGAGCTTCCGCGGCACCATGCCCGCCACCACCGAGGACCAGCTCTTTAAGCTCACCCTCAACGTGCTCGGCGACGGCACCGTGCTCCTCGACACCTACGACATCTACGTCCGCGTCCCCGGGAGGTCCTTCTGATGCGCGCCCTTCTCACGCTCAGCGCCGCCCTGGCCATGGTCGGCTGCAAGTCTGACAACACGATCCGCGCGCTGTCCGACGTGCCCGGCGGCGACGGCCTCAACATCGAGGGTCGGGTCTGCGACTACGACCGCAACACCTGGCTTGAGGGCGCCCGCGTCTACACCCACATGATCACCGAAGACGGCTGGTTGGCCGACACGGTGACCTCGGTGACCGACGCAGAGGGCAAGTTTAAGCTGGAGAACATCTACGACAACACCGACTACCGGGTCTATGTCGAGGAGGGCAACGAGCTCCTGGAGATCATCGAGGTGAGCGTCGGCACCCAGTCCGTCGTCTTGCCCGATCCCGACTGCGGCGGCGGCGCCCTGAACGTCGCCGTCGTCACCGGCTCCTACGATGACTTCCAGTCCGTGCTCGACGCCTTGGGCTACGGCACCTACGACGTCATCAACGGGCAGACCGGCGAGGAGCTCCAGCAGTTCTTGCTCAACAGCGAGGGCCTGGCGATCTACGACGTGATCTTCTTCAACGGCGGGCACTTAGAGGAGGACCTCTTCTACGACACCGACGGCTCGGACACCTCTGGGGTCGTGGCCTCGGTGCAGGCGTCGGTGAAGGCCTACGTTCAGTCCGGCGGCGTGCTCTACGCGACGGACTGGGCCTATGACGTCGTCGAGCAGGGCTGGCCGGGCAAGATCGACTTCGTCGGCGACGACAAGCTCCCCAACGACGCCCAGCTCGGCGAGACGGGCACGGTGACGGCCTTGGTCGCCGATGAAGACCTCAAGGAGACCATGGGCCAGGAGACGTTTAAGGTCAACTACGACCTCGACGTCTGGCCGCCGATCACCGCGAAGGGCGACGGCACCCGGGTCTGGGCCTCTGGCGACATCCAGTGGCGCTCGGGCTCGCAGTCCCAGACGCTCAGCGACTCGCCCCTGCTCGTGTCCTTCCAGGACGGCGAGGGCCGCGTCGTGTATGGCACATGGCGCAACGCCGCGAACCTGAACACCACAGGCGGGGCGCTGAAGGCCGTGAAGTATCTCCTTGAGCGCGACCTCTGAGCGAGGAGCAGATAAGGGGCCTCCGACACCCGACGGAGACCCCATGAGCGAGACCGACCCGACCCTCTTCCAGCTCCTTCTGCGAGTGCTGGAGCGTGAAGAGGAGCCCCTTCGGGCAGACGAAGACGAGGGCATCATCCGCGGCGCGCTCACCTTGCGCCGCGCGACGGTGCCCCTCTTCGCCCGTGTGCGTGAGACGCAGTTCCTCGTGCTCATCTACACGATCCTCCCCGTGCGCTGCCCCGAGAACAAGTTCCCCGAGATGCTGGAGCTGCTCACCCGGGCGAACTGGGGCCTGCCCCTGGGCAACTACGAGATGGACCTCTCCGACGGGGAGATCCGCTTCAAGACCTCCGTAGACGTTGAGGGCGTGCCCCTCGACCAGCCCGCGGGCGCCCCAGCCGCCGAGATGGCGATCCAGAACACGCTGATGGCGAACAAGGTCGCGATGGACCGTTACCTCCCGGCCATCCTGGGCCTCATCTACGGCGACGAGAGCGTCGTGACCCTCATCGACCGCGCCGAGGGCCGCGCCGAGGAGCCCCACGCGGTCTCCGACGAGGAGGACCCCGAGGACCAGGCCGTCTTCGGCGACGACGAGCCCCTCGCCCAGATCGAGGACGACGAGCTGCGGGAGCACCTGAGCGACCTCATCGAGACGACCCGGGCGACCTTGGAGGGCTTCGAGGTGCGGGTCCAGGTCTTCGGCCCCCAGGCCGACGAGACTTTAGAGCGCCGGGTGATGTTCAGCGAGAACGGCGAGATCGTCGAGATCTCCGAGCCCCTCATCGTGCCCAGCGACCACGACGACGAGCCGACGAGCGACGACTCCAGCCAGGAGCCCGACGCTGACGGCGAGGACTCCACGCTGAGCCAGCCCGCCCCAACCATCGCCGACCTCTGCGTGGCCTTCGGCCTCATCCCCCCCGACGAGCCGCCGCCCCGGGAAGAGGCCGCCGAGCTCCTCCGCCGCCTCACCAAGTCCCCCCAGGGCCCGGTGAACCTCTCCCTCGCCGCCGGCCGCCGCGCCCTGCTCACGGCCTTAGGCGCCCAGCTCCGCGAGCTGCACGCCCTGCGCTTCGACCCCGCCGCCGTCTTGTTGGGCCAGGCGACGCCGAGCCTCTGGATCGCGCTCCTGGTGCAGCCGGAGGGGTGAGCGAAAGAACGTATGATGGATTTATCGTACGACAGAATTGACGTACGATAAATTCCTCGTATATTGAGGTGCATGAACACCGCCACTTACGACCTCCCCGCGCCTGGCGCCGCGCTCCCTCCCGAGAAGATCTACGGGAGGGACATGATCATCGCCGAATACTGGAAGATCCTGGCGAAGACGAGCATCCTGCTCACCGCGCCGCGGCGGATGGGCAAGTCTTCAGTGCTCACCAAGATGGCGAGCGCGCCCCCGGCCCATGTGCGGGTGATCAAGTCCGACCTTCAGGCGCTCAAGACGCCGATGGCGCTGGTGCAGGCGCTGGCTGAGCACGCCGCGGTGCACCTTGGGGTCTCCACCCGCGCGAAGACATGGTTCTCGTCGTTTTTCCAGCGCTTTCAGGGTGTTGACACCTCTGTCGTGAAGCTCACAGTCACCGAGGCGAGCTGGGCCACCGACCTCACCAACCTCTTTGACGAGCTGCAGCGCTGGGCCGAGCAGGAGAATCGCGCGGTGCTCCTGATGTGGGACGAGTTCACCTGGTTCTTGATGAACCTCGTGCAGCATGAGCAGAGCGAGCGCGCGCAGCAGATCCTCGATCTGTTGCGCTCGATCCGCCAAGATGGGCAGCACCCTCGCCTACGCTTCGTGTTGACGGGCTCCATCGGCATGTCGGAGGTGCTCGATCGTCTTCGGAGCGCGGGCTACGCCTTCGAGCCGCTGAACGACGTGAGCAAGCAGGTGCTTCCGGTGATGGCGATCGAGCAAGGGGTTGAGCTCGTGCTGCACCACCTCCCGCCTGAGCACGGTGCGCTGGCCGAGCCCCTCGTCCGGCGATGTGAGGGCCACCCCTACATCATGCAGCACGTCTTGGGCCGTCTGGACAGCGCGAGGTCATGGTCCGACGAGGCCATCCAGGGCGCCTACGACGCGCTTGTCGGCGAGGTTCAAGACCCCTTGGAGCTCGGCGCCTACGAGCGTCGTCTGGAGCAGTATTACCCGGAGCTGGCCCCGGTGATGCGCCGCGTGCTTGACGAGATCGCGCAGAGAAAACGCACCATCGACGAGCTCACCTTGCAGCTCGGCGTTGACCGGGATCAGGTGCTCGTCGTCATCAGGCGCCTTGAG
Source organism: Myxococcota bacterium (assembly GCA_023150845.1). Classification (GTDB taxonomy): domain Bacteria; phylum Myxococcota_A; class UBA796; order UBA796; family CAJQPC01; genus JADKFE01. The sequence continues at coordinate 20,171 of JAKLKD010000014.1, forward strand.
CGTGACCTCTACCTCAGACGGGTCGGCAAGCAGTACACCTTCGCCTTAGAGCTCCTTCGCCGCTACTGGGCCCAGCACCGCGACCTCAAGATCCGGAGGCGCTGATGTCCAACACCATCCTCAGCTCACGCTTCTCCCCCCGCATCGTGCCCGCCGACGCCCTGGAGAAGACCTTCGTCGGGCGCCACAGGCTCCTCGACCACCTCACGACGATCCTCTTGCAGAGCGCGAGGCGCAAGGTGGGCCGATACGGCCTCGTCCACGGGCCTCGGGGCGCGGGCAAATCTCACCTGATGGCGCTGTTGGGCCATCGGCTGCGCCCGGCCGCGACGGCTGGTGAGCTGCTGCTCGTGGAGCTTGGCGAGGAGGAGCACATCGCCCAGCTCGTCGCGTTCTTTGCCAAGATCCTCGGGGCCTTGCCCGAACGAGCGGGTGAGCCCTCTCCCGCCGAGCTGGTGCGCACGATCCAGAAGACCCCCCGGGCGGATCAGCTCCGACGCGCGATCGGGCTCCTGGAGGAGCGGGTCGGCGCCCAGCCCCTCGTGCTCCTCGTCGAGAACCTCGATCGCCTCTTCGACGCCATCAAACCGGAAGGCCAGTCCCGGCTGCGCGCCTTGCTCGCGGCGCACCCCGGCTGGTGTTTGTTCGGCGCGAGCTGCACCTACGGCGAGGCGTTCACCAGCCCCGAGGCCCCCTTCTTCCAGAGCTTCGAGCGGTTCACGCTCCCCGAGCTGAGCCTCGACGACAGCGTCGAGATGCTGCGAAACCTCGCGCGACTTCACAACGACTTCAAGCTGCTTGGCCAGCTCGGTGACACGAGCGGTCGCGCCCAGGTCGGGGCGATCCGCCACCTGCTCGGCGCAAACCCACGGGCCTTAGCCCTGGTGTTCCCCTTCTTGCGTCACCGACGCCTGAACGACCTTGAGGGCGTGTTCCTCGATCTCGCGGAGGAGCTGACCCCCTACTTTCAGGAGCAGATGGCCCGGCGAGCGGCAGGCCAACAACCTTACCTGGAGCAGCTCGCCGAGACCTGGGGAACCTTGTCCGTGAGTGAGTTGGCCGAGCGCTGCTTTGACAGCCCGACCACGGCCTCTGGGCAGCTCCGATACCTGCACCAAGACGGCCTCGTGCGCAGCTTCCGCCTAGGCCGCGAGACCTTCTATGAGCTAGCCGACCCGCTCCATCGCATCGCCTGGGCGATGAAGCGCCCCGAGCGCCTGCCCGCGACCCTGGCGAAGTTTGTGGCGGCGTGGATTCCGCGACGTGAGGTGGGGGAGAGGGTGGGGGGGCTTGGCGGGGTGGATCTGTCGGGCAGCGCGTACGCCATGGCGCTCAATCTGCCGTTCGAGGACGAGTCGGAGCACGCCGAGCGCCAGATGGAGCGGATCGAGCAGCGAGAGGACAAGGCTCCAGAGGAGGCGTACGAGGAGGCGAAGGCGCTGGCGGAGCGGGAGCCCCTGTTTGCGCACCTGTTGAAGGCGTTTCAGCTGGCCTGTCGGCTCGGTGCACCAGAGCTTGAGCACTACGCGGACAAGATCTTGGAGATCGCGGAGGTTCCACCGCTGCCGGATGAGGAGGAAAAGAACGAAACGGGAGAGTCCACAGAGCAGGTCTTGGTCAACATCATCTCGCTCGCACTTCTCGGTCAACTGGTCGTTCAGAAGCGCCGCCTTTCCGCCGGCGTGATGACCCGGCTGCGCGCGCTCGCCAGACTAAGCTCCGATCCCGACGTTTGGGAGTTGCTCCTCATCGAGCACGGCGCCGAGCGTGAGGTGTTGGTTGATGTCACTGAGAGGCTTGTCGCCCACTACAAGGCAGGGAACACGATTCGATATCGAGGACTCTTACGGCTGCTCTCCCTCGCCGAGGACTCTGAGCTCGTCAGCCTCCTTGGCTTGGCTGTTCCGGCACGCTCTCTCAGCGTCCATGACCGCACTCGTCTGGTGTTGGCGTTGCTCAACCAGAACGACGAGGCTGCACTGCGGAGTTTAGGCGACACGCTGAATGAAGGGGCTCGTGGTGAGCACGCCCACTCACTCAAGGCGCTGCGTCTCGTGCTCATTGATCCCAACGCGGCGCTCAAGATCGCTCGAAGCGCGCTTAAAAAGTGGCCGGAAAGCTTCCTTCTGCTCATCGCGGCGCAACGAGCCTCGCTCCAACTCGGCTTATGGCGGGACACCATTCACTACGCCAATCGCTTGATGAATACACTCCCAGAAGTGCTAGTCGGTCTACACAGCGTCGTAGCGCTCGCACACCATCAGCTTGGCGAGCATGACGCCGCACAAGGCCACATGGCTGAGGCCCTGAGAGGTCCCCCTCACGCCATAATCTACGCGAACATCGCCGCGATGTTCCTCGATGACCCTCCACGGATCCTGCAGACACTCACCAACCATCATCACCCCTCGTCCGAACGAATCAAGGCGCTGGCCCGGCTCGCCCGCGGCGAGCGCGTCGAACCGATCGAGCCGATCGCGCAGCCCGCGCACTTCATGGAGGTCTTCACTGTCTTCATGCTCGCGGCAAGCGCGTTGATCCATGACGACTCGCCCGCGAACCTCACGCGCTGGCTAAACTCCCTGCCCTTCGACGCGCACCCTTACGCGCTTGACGCGCTCTGCGTCTGGGTCATCACCCTACGCACCGGCACCCGACCGACGCGGCTCAGTTCCGCGCAGTGGGAGGTGCTAGAGCCCAACATTCCTGAGGGCGGCGCGGTGATGCTCCGCGCGCTGGACGCTCTGCCTGAGAACCCCCGCATCTACTCTCAGCTTGCCGAGCCCGCCCGGGCATTGCTCCGCACAAGACTTAAAGAGTTGGAGGCTACGGCTCTGCTCGCGGCTCTGCCGGACGAATCCTCGTGAGCCTCACTCAGCTCACGTTGAGCTTATACGAGCACTCAATCACACGATAAATTCATCATACGATAATTTCATCATACGACTAACCCAACCTTCTTAGCCCCGTCAGCGCCCACGTCGAAGACCCCGTGCGCCGCCGCCCGTGCCGGATTAGTTGAGCGCCTGTCCTCTCCTCGGAGGCCCAGGAGATCCCATGCTGAAGAACGTTCGTCGCACCCACCGCTGCGGAGAGCTCCGCGCTGAGCACATTGGCCAACACGTCGTCCTGCAGGGCTGGGCCCAGTCGGTCCGAGACTTTGGCGGCGTGGCCTTCGTGGTGCTGCGGGATCGGTATGGGCTCGCCCAGGTCACCGTGGACGAGCGCTGCGCGCCGTCGGTGAAGGATGAGCTGGGTCTGGTGCGCTCGGAGTACGTGATCGAGGTCAGCGGTGAGGTCGTGGCCCGGGCCAACCCCAACCCGAACCTCCCCACCGGCGCCATCGAGGTCTTGGCCTCGGGCATCCGGGTGCTCAACAAGACCGAGCCCCTGCCCTTCACCGCCGAGACGGCCATGCAGGCCCAAGAGGAGACCCGCCTCAAGTGGCGCTTCTTGGACCTGCGCCGCCCCACGCTCCAGCGGCACCTGATCATCCGCCACAAGGCCAGCCAGGCCGTTCGCCGCTTCTTGGACAGCGAAGACTTCGTCGAGGTCGAGACGCCGATCCTCAACAAGTCCACCCCTGAAGGCGCCCGCGACTACCTCGTCCCCTCCCGGGTTCACCCCGGCCAGTGGTACGCCCTGCCGCAGTCCCCGCAGATCTTCAAGCAGATCCTCATGGTGGCGGGCATGGACCGCTACTTCCAGATCGTGAAGTGTTTCCGCGACGAGGACCTCCGCGCCGACCGCCAGCCCGAGTTCACCCAGATCGACATCGAGATCTCCTTCCCCACCGAAGACACGGTGATGGAGGTCGCCGAGGGTGTGCTGCGCGCGATGTTCACCGAGATCCGCGGCATGACCATCGGCGAGATCCCCCGGCTCACCTACGCCGACGCCATCGACCGCTACGGCATCGACTCCCCGGACACCCGCTTTGAGATGCACCTCAAGACGCTGACCGACCTGGTCGCGAACAGCGCCTCGACGGTGATCTCCGGCGGCTTGGCGAACGGCGGCGTCTGCCGCGGCATGAACGTGAAGGGCCACGCCGAGGCCGCCTCGAACAAGGTGCTCAACGGCTACACGGACTTCGTGAAGCGGTACGGCATGGGCGGGCTCCTGTGGGGCAAGGTCGGCGCCGAGGGCCTCACGGGCTCCTTGGCGAAGCTGCTCTCCGCCGAGGAGGCCGCCACCGTGGTTGCCGCCTTGGGCGGGGCGCCGGGCGACCTGTTGCTCGTCGGCGTCGGCGCCAAGAGCGCCGTGAACCCCGGCCTCGGCCGCCTGCGCGCCCAGCTCGGCCGCGACCTCAGCCTGCACCAGCACGAGTTCAGCTTCTGCTGGGTCAACGACTTCCCGGCGTTTGACTGGGACAAGGACAGCCAGCGCTGGGTGGCGATGCACCACCCCTTCACCAGCCCCAAGGCTGAGGACATCCACCTGCTCGGCACCGACCGCGCCGGGGAGATCCGGGCGAGCGCCTACGACCTCGTCTGCAACGGCTACGAGATCGCGGGCGGCTCGATCCGTATCCACGACTCGGCGGTGCAGTCCAAGGTGTTCACCGCCTTGGGCATCGGTGAGGAGGAGGCCGAGGAGCGCTTCGGCTTCTTGCTCTCGGCCCTGCGCTGCGGCGCGCCGCCCCACGGCGGCATCGCCTTCGGCTTCGACCGCAGCGTGATGCTGTTGGCGGGCACGGAGAACATCCGCGACGTCATCGCCTTCCCCAAGACGACGAAGGCCCAGGACATGATGGCCGGCAGCCCCAGCCCCGTGGACCCGGCGCAGCTCGCCGAGCTGCACGTCAAGAACCTCGGTTGATGCTGGGCGTCGGGCTCCTCCTCTCGGCGGCCTTGGCGGCGGAGCTGCCCGGCGCCGCCGCCGCGGGGCTCAAGTCTGAGGTCGGCGCCGAGGCCACGGTGATCTGCTCCCGGCACGTCCGGGTGCAGGTCAGCCCCTTGAGCCCGCCGGGCCCCCTCGACCTCGACGCCGCCCGGGCCAAGAAGGACAAAGACGACGCCTTGGCCTACGCCGACGTGCCGCGGGTGGACGGCCAGGGCGGGGTGCGGGGCACGGCGGACCTCCTCGCGCTCTCCCAAGCCCGGGGCTACTTCAACAGCGAGCAGCACCAGATCTGGGCCTGGGCGGCCTCGGCTCGGGTCGGCGGCGCCGTCTCTCCGGCCTGGCTCATGGAGCTGGAGCCCTTCGGGGGCACCGCCGGGAACGGCCCTGACCTCCTGCCCTTCGGCGGCCCGGGCGAGCGCCTCTCGACCATCGCCGTCGCCCACGACACGGACTGGCTCTTGGGTCGGCTCTTCGGCCTCGGCCCCCTCGCGGGGCTCGCCACCATCGACGCCGAGGCGGCTTACCAGCTCAAGCGCCTAGGCGCCGCCGGGCTCATGCGGCCCACCGCCGCCGAGAAGCTCAACCCCGCCAAACCCGTCGCGCACCCTGTCGTCGACGCCAAGATCACCGAGCTCCTCTGGGACACCTCTGAGGAGCTCTACGGCGGCGCCATGGGCCTAAGCCAAGGCGTGTACGGCTGGGAGGTGGCCTACACCCCCAACTACTCGCCCACCGCCCCCGACGGCGCCCGAGGCAAGGCCTGGTGGACGGAGCCCGGCTGCACGCTCAGCGCCGACTGAGCCGCCGCGGGCTGAACCGCCTCGAACCTGATCAAGGTCCTGGTGGCGCGCGCCTCGCCGACGACCCCGAGCGGCGCCGAGCGGAGCGCGGAGCCTGGGCTCGTGGTGGCCTGAAGCGACTCGGGCCCGGACACCGAGGTGCCCGAGCCCGATCGTGGGGTCACGCCTGGGGAGCTCAGCTCGCGGCGTGCTGCCCGAAGCTGCGCTCGAAGAGGGCGTTCACCGCGCGGGCGCCGGCCTCGGTGAGGTACCGGGTACCCGTGCCGCAGAAGTGGGGGCTCTCGATGACGGCGACGCCAGCGACCCAGCGCTCACCCGTCCAGTGGAACCAGGACTCCTTCTCTTGATCGTAGACCCAGAGATCCTTGTGCCACATGCGCGCGAGCTCAACGGACCAGCCCGTGCCGCCGGTCACCGTGCCGTCGTCGAGGATCGTGCCCACGACGAAGACCTGCTGGGCCCGGCTCACCTGATGCCACAAGCTCTGGAGCACACGACGGATCATCGTGCCCTCGGAGTAGGTGCGGTTCAGGCGCTTGGAGACGTAGACCAACGACACGTCACCGGCGGCCAGCTCACGCTCGGCCAACATGTGGCGGCCGCGCTCGCGGACCTGCTTGTGCCCGTCGAAGGTGAAGTTCATCTCGGTGACGCCGAAGCGCTCGGCGGCCTCGCCGAAGACGGCCTCCGCGCCCGGGGCGCCGCCGGAGTACACCGTGCAGTCCGCGGGCTTCGGAGAGGGCGGGGCCGAGGCCGCGTCCCAAGTGTCCTCGCCAGAGAGCAGCATGGTGCTGGGGTCGAGCTGGAGGCCCATGGCCTCCGCCGCCGCGCCACCCGCGCGCTCCACCTTGAGCTCGATGACGGTGTCAACGGGGTCGAGGCGGATGAGGGTGTCCCAGGCGCTCTCGGTGCCGATGGCGGCGCCGCCGTCTACGCGGGCGGACGTCCAGATCGACAGGTTGCGGGCCTTGGCCAGCTCCGCGAGGCCCTTGACCTCGGCCTCGTTGGCCGTGTCAAAGCCGTCCACCACGACGAGGTCGGGCACGAAGTGCATGACGTCGGCGGTGAAGCTGATGGCCTTGTCCAGATCCGCCGCGCCGAAGCCGCGGTCGAGGTAACACTGGACGAGGCGACCCTTCTCGATCTTGACCAGGGCGCGGTCGCGGTCGGGGCCCTTGAGCCGGGACACGCGGGCGATGCCCTCGAAGATCTCGCTGTAGAAGGTGCGGACGTGCTCCGCGCCCTCACGGAGGGAGATGTGAAGCACCTTCTGGTCGCGGAAGAGGCGATCAAGGGCGACGTGCACGAGGAGGGCGCTCTTGCCCACCCCGGCGCGACCGATGATCGCTCCGAGCTGACCGTTGGCGAGCCCACCGTTGGTGGACCGCTCGAAGATGCGCATGGGGCTGCGCTCGAAGAGCTCTGCGTACGACATGGCTAGACTCCTCAGCTCGCCTTCTTGCTGGCTTCGAACTTCTTGATGAGGTCTTCGGTGACGCTCTGCGGCGCCGCGGCGTACCGGGAGAACTCCATCGTGAACTCAGCCTTGCCCTGGGTGGCGGAGCGGAGCACCGTCGCGTAGCCGAACATCTCGGCCAGCGGGACCTCAGCCTCGACCGCAGAGTAGCCATCCGCCTCAGTGGAGCCTAGCACGATGCCGCGACGCTGCATGAGCGTACCGACCATGTTGCCATAAAACTCCGCCGGGCCTTCAAGCGCGACCTTCATGATGGGCTCAAGCACGATGGGCTTGGCCTTGAAGTAGATCTCGCGGAAGGCGCCACGGGCGGCCTCTTGGAAGGCCTGGTCGCTGGAGTCAACGGCGTGGAACCCGCCGTCGTTCAGCACGATCCGGAAGCCCATGACCTGCGCGCCGATGAGCCGACCCTTCTCGAACATGGAGCGGAAGCCCTTGTCGACCGCGCCGATGAACTCGCGGGGGATCGAGCCGCCGACCACCTCGTCAACGAACTCGTAGGTGTTCGTCTCGTTGGGCTCGAAGTAGCCCGCGACCTTGCCGTACTGGCCAGAGCCGCCGGTCTGCTTCTTGTGCGTGTAGTTGTAGTCGGCGCGCTGGCTGATGGCCTCGCGGTACGCGACGCGGGGCGGGGACACCTCGACGTCCACGCCGTACTCACGCTTCATCCGCTCGATGTAGATGTCGAGGTGCAGCTCACCCATGCCCCAGATGATCGTCTCGCCGGTCTCGGGGTCCGAGGAGAGGCGGAACGTGGGGTCTTCCTTGGTGAAGCGCTTGAGCGCCTTCGCCATGTTGTTCTGGGACTTGCTGTCCTTCGGGTTCACCGTGAGCGAGATCACCGCGGCGGGGACGTGGATAGACGTCATCGCCATGTTGACCGAGCCGTCGGTGAAGGTGTCACCGGAGAAGCAGTCCACGCCGAAGAGCGCCACGATGTCGCCCGCGCACGCGTCCTCGATGTCCTCCATCTCGTTGGAGTGCATCCGGACGAGGCGGCCGACCTTCACCTTCTGGCCCGAGCGGGCGTTGATGATGGTGTCGCCCTTCCGCAGGGTGCCCTGGTAGATGCGCACGTAGGTGAGCTGGCCGTAACGACCATCCTCAAGCTTGAACGCGAGCACGGCGAGGTACTTCGACGGGTCGGACGGGATGATCATGTCCGAGTTGTCGTCGAGGTTGATCGCGTGGTTCTCGACGTCCGGCGGCGCGGGCAAGAACTCGAGCACGCCGTCGAGGAGCTTCTGCACGCCCTTGTTCTTGTAGGCCGAGCCCAGCATGACGGGCACGATCTTGAGGCTGATGGTGGCCTTACGGATGGCGGTGCGGAGGATCTCCTCGGTCACCTCCTCCATCAGGATGGCCTCGGTCAGCTCGTCGGAGAACATCGAGACCGAGTCGAGCATCTTCTCGCGGTACTCGTTGGCCTGATCGACGTACTCGGCGGGGATCTCCTCCTCGCGGATCTGCTCGCCCTTGTCACCGTCGAAGTAGTAGGCCTTCATGGTGATGAGGTCGATGATGCCGGCGAAGTCGTCCTCGAGCCCGATCGGGAGCTGGAGCATCACGGACTTGTGCCCGAGCTTCTCCTGGATCTGGCCGGCGACGCGGATGGGGTTCGCGCCCTTACGATCGCACTTGTTGACGAAGGCGATGCGGGGGACGCCGTAACGCTTCATCTGGCGGTCGACGGTCAGCGACTGCGACTGCACGCCGGCCACCGAGCACAACACCAAGATCGCGCCGTCGAGAACGCGCAGCGCGCGCTCGACCTCGATCGTGAAGTCGACGTGCCCGGGGGTGTCGATGATGTTGATGAAGCTGTCCTTCCAGTTGCAGTACGTGGCTGCAGACTGGATGGTGATCCCGCGCTCACGCTCGAGGTCCATGGAGTCCATCGTCGCGCCGACGCCGTCCTTGCCCTTCACCTCGTGGATCGCGCGGATCCGGTTGGTGTAGAAGAGGATGCGCTCGGTCAGCGTGGTCTTGCCGGAGTCGATGTGGGCGCTGATGCCGATATTACGAATTTTGCTGAGCTGGGTGATCACCGCTCGCTCCAGAGTCGGTTCGATTGAGCGGCCCTGCTATCATGACGCGGCCCTCGCGCAAGGTGTAAGTCGTCTAGGCGGGGGCTCGTTGCCAGGCTGTCACTCGTAGAAGCTCGCGTAGAAGCGCGCTTGCGAGCGGCTGTGCGCGGTCATAAAGTCAGGACGTCCCATCGCGGGACGCGAACCAACCAAGGAGAGTGTGATGAAGCGCCTCGCGTCGAGCCTGGTTTTGGGCTCTGTGGCAGTGTTCAGTCTGGCCTGTGGCATGTTGGGCGGGGAGGAGGCCGAGGTCGAGCTGACCCCCGTGGCCGAGGAGGCCCCCGCTGAGGCCGCTCCCGTCGAGCCGCCGCCCCCGGTCGAGCCCGTCGCCCCGGTCGAGGAGGCCCCCGCGGGCGCGCCGGAGCCTGAGGCTGAGAAGGAGGAGGCCCCCGCGGCCGCCCCGGCGAAGTCCACCACCCGCTCGGCCCCCCTCGCCCCGACCAAGCGCCCCCCGCCGGTGCAGAACAACCAGCCCGGCAAGAAGCAGGGCGGCGGCGGCAACAACGCCGACGCCCAGGAAGGCGGCTCTCGCCGTCGCTGACCTCGGGTCAGCGCTCAGGCGCTCGCGGCGCGCAGCTCCTGGAGCGCGCGCCGCGTGAACACCCCGGCCATGGCACGGCGCCAGTCGGGGTCACCGATGATCGAGCCCTGGGGACGGGTCTGCTTGTGAACCAGGGCGGCGATCGCGTCGATGCCCTCGTCGGTGAGCGGGCGGCCCAGCCACTCGTCTAAGCCCCGCACGGGCTTGGGCTGGGGGTTGATCGCGCCGATGACGATCTCCAGGGCCTGGGGCGCGTCGCCCTCCCAGGCCCCGGTCACGGCGACGGAGAGCTCGGGGAAGTCGATGGAACCCCGGGTGCGGAGCTTGTGGTAGTGGCCGCGGAAGCCCGCGGCGGGCTTGGGGACACGCAGCTCGGTGAGCAGCTCGCCGGGGGTGAGGGTGAGGTGGTCAAAGCCGTTGTAGCGGTAGAGCTCCCGCAGCGAGACCTCCCGCTCACCGCCGAGGCCGACGAGGCGCAGGCGGGCGTCTAAGGCGAGGAGCACCGGCACGCAGTCGCTCGACTGGGCCGCCACGCAGGTCTTGGGGCCGCCGACGACGTGGCACCAGGTCCCCTCCTTCTTCAGGCAGTAGCCGAGGGCCTGACGCCAGGACTCGGTCTGGTTGTAGAAGAGGCAGCGGGTGTCGAGGAGCACGTTGCCGCCGATCGTGCCCATGTGGCGGATCTGGGGCCCGGCGACCTTGCCCGCGGCGACGGCCAGGGGCGGCAGGACGGCCTGGATGAGGGGGTGGTCGGCGAGGGTCTGGAGCTTCACGCCAGCGTCGATGCGCAGGCTGTCGCCCTCATCGACGATCTCAGGCCGGGGCAAAGCCAGCGAGATCAGGTGCTTGGGCGTGAACAGGCGGTGCTTGATGTTGGGCAGGAGGTCGGTGCCGCCCGCGAGGTACATCGCTGACCACACCGCGTCTTTGCCCCGGCCTTCAGCGCCGCCGTGGCCATGCCACAGCTCGACGGCCTCTTGGGCGCTCCGGGCGCGGTGAACTTGGAACTCAGGCATCCTCAGCATGGCGGCCTCCTACTTGCTGGCGAGGCGCGCGGCCTCGGCCTGGCCGATCGCGGCGAGCACCCGGGCGGGCGTGAACGGGATGCGGCGCAAGCGCACACCCACGGCGTCGAAGATCGCGTTGGCGATGGCGGGGATGATGGGGTGCAAGGGGCCCTCACCGGCCTCTTTGGCGCCGTAGGGGCCGCCGGGATCGATGGTCTCGATGATGTGGGTGAGGATGTCGGGGGTCTCGACCGAGGTGGGGATGCGGTAGTCGAGGAGGTTCGGGCCGAGGTGCAGGCCGCCCTCACGGAAGGTGTGGGCCTCCATGATCGCCTCGGCGAGGCCCATGTAGACCGAGCCCTCGATCTGGCCCTCGACGAGCTGGGGGTTGAGCGCCCGGCCGCAGTCGTGCGCCGCCCAGACCTTCTCGACGGTCACCTGGCCGGTCTCGGGATCGACGCTGACCTCGGCGACGTGCGCGGTCGTGGAGTAGGCCGGGGACGCCCCGATGCTGCCGCCGCGGTAGTCGCCGCCGAGCTTGCGGGTGCGGTAGGCGCCGACCTCACCGAGGGGCCCGTAGGCGGCCTCGGCGAGCCAGATGGCGTCCTTGGAGGAGATCTGCCGGCCCGGCTCGTCCTTGTCGTACAAGAAGCCCAAGGCCACGCCGACGCGCTCCTCGGGGAGCTTCCAGGCCCCGGCGACGCCGCCGATGAGCTTCTGGCGGAGCTTGCGCCCGGCCTCTTGGGCCGCCGTGCCGCACATGAACGTCACCCGGGAGGAGTAGGCGCCGAGGTCTACGGGGGTGAGGTCGGTGTCGGAGGAGACGACGACGATGTCGTCGGGGAGGATGCCCGTCTCTTCGGCGAGGATGTAGGCCAACATCCCGTCGCTGCCTTGGCCGATGTCGGACGCGCCGCAGAAGACCGTGAGGCGCCCGCTGCGGTCGGCCTTCACCTGCACCGCCGACTGGGGCATCTCGTTGGGGTAGATGGGGTAAGCGGTGCCCGAGATGTACATCGAGCAGGCCACGCCGAGGCCGCGCCCGTAGGGGAGCTTGCCGTGGCGCTCCTTCCAGCCGGAGCTGCGCTCCACGGCGTCTAAGCAGGCGTTGAGCCCCGTAGACGGCACGAGCTGGCCGTTCACCGTGCGCTGCCCCGACTGGAGCGCGTTCTTGCGGCGGATCTGGATGGGGTCGAGCTTGAGCTTCTCGGCGAGCTCATCGAGGCCACACTCAAAGGCGAAGCGCGGCTGCACCGAGCCGTGGCCGCGCTTGGGGCCGCAGCAGGGCTTGTTCGTGTACACCCGCTTGGACTTGAAGCGGTACGAGGCCATGTCTACGGGGCCGGTGAGGAGCTGACCGGCGTAGTAGGTCGTCACCATGCCGAAGCTGTGGTAGGCGCCGCCGTCGATGAGCACGTCGCTGTCGACGGCCTTGAGCGCGCCGTCGGCGTCCGCGCCCAAGGTCATCTTCATCAGCATCGGGTGGCGGCCGCGGTGGCTGTAGAAGACCTCCTCGCGGGTGTAGAGGATCTTCACCGGGCGGTTCGCCTTGCGGGAGAGCGCCGCGGCGCAGAACTCCAGGTCGAAGGGCTCGGACTTGCCGCCGAAGGCGCCGCCCAAGACCGGCTGGATGACGCGGATCTTGGAGGTGGGCAGGCCGAGCACCCGGGAGAGCTCGCGGTGGAGGTAGTGCGGCACCTGGGTCGCCGACCAGAGGGTGAGCTGGCCGTCGGGGTTGAAGGTCGCCAAGGCGCAGTGGGGCTCGATGGGCGCGTGGGTGGAGCCCTCGTAGAACCACTCGCCGCTCACCACGGCGGCGCTCGCGGCGAGGTTGGCGTCTACGTCGCCGAAGTCAAGCGCGACCTCTTTACACACGTTGTCTTGGCGGGGGCGGCCCTTCCAGTCGGTCTCGTGGATGAGCGGGGCGCCGTCCTTCAAGGCGTCTTCAGGCTCGACCGCCGCGGGCAGCACCTCGTAGTCCACCTCGATGAGCGCCAGCGCCTTGATCGCCGTGTCTTCGTCCACCGCCGCCACCGCCGCCACGGCGTCGCCGATGTAGCGCACCTTGTCGATGGCCAAGGCCGTCTCGTCGGGCGTCCAGGGGATGACGCAGTAGGGCGTCGGGAGCTCGCTGCCGACGAGCACGGCGTAGACCCCAGGCAGGGCCTCGGCGCGCTCGGTGCGGATCGCCCGGATGCGGGCGTGGGCGTGGGGCGAACGGAGGATCTTGCCGTGCGCCATACGCGGCAGGGTGATGTCGTCGGTGTAGATGGCCTCGCCCGTGGCCTTCTGGATGGAGTCGGCCTTGCGGCCCCGGGCGCCGAGCACCAAGAAGCCCTCAGCGGGCTCGCCGTAGCGCACCGGGGACTGGCGATCGAGGCCCTTGGCGGCCAGGCGCACGGCCTCGAAGATCTTGGTGTAGCCCGTGCAGCGGCAGAGGTTCCCGCCGAGGGCCTCGCGGAGCTGCTCGTCGCTCGGCTGGGGGCAGCGGTCCAAGAGCGCCTTCGCCGAGAGGATCATCCCCGGCTGGCAGAAGCCGCACTGCAAGGCGCCGCAGACGTCGAAGGCGCGCTGGATGGGGTGCGGGCCGTCTTTGTCGGCGACGCCCTCGATGGTCGTGATCTCGCTGCCCTCACAGGTCGCCGCCAAGGTGCAGCAGGCGAGCACGGGCTCCCCATCGCGCAGGACCGTGCAGGCGCCGCAGTCGCCCTTGTCGCAGCCCTGCTTGCTGCCCGTGAGGCCCAGCTCGTAACGGAGCGCCTCTAGGAGCGACCAGTGCTGGTGGACCGCGAGCTCGTGGGTCTCACCGTTCACGCGCAGAGGGAGGATGGTCTTCATGGGGGTGTGCTCCGTGATCGTGACGCCCGGGGTCCAGAAGTCCCTCGGGGGCGCGCGCTCCGACGATGCCCTCCCACAGCCGCTTGCCGATGAACAGCTCGACGGCGGGGCCCTCGATGTGGCCCGCGTCGACCTCGGCACGAAGGATACGCGTGGCCTGCTCGATGGCCATGCTGTCCTTGTAGGGGCGGTCCCCGGCGGTGAGGGCGTCGAAGATGTCGGCGATCGTCATGAGCCGGGCGCCATAAGGGATCTGGTCACCGGAGAGCCGCAGCGGGTATCCCGTGCCGTCTAGCTTCTCGTGGTGGGCGTGGGCCAGCTCCGGCACCCGCTTGAGGTTGCGGGTCCAGGGGATGACCTTGAGGAAGTTGTAGGTGAACGAGACGTGGGCCTCAATCGCCCGGCGCTCGTCGGGATCCAAGGATCCTTGGGGGATACACAGCCGGGCGCACTCTAGCGCCGTGACCACGGGGCCGGGCTGGTCGGTGAGCCACCAGCGCCCGGAGATGTGGTTGAGCGCGGCGACGTCGGCCTCGGTGTAGCGGTAGCCCGTGCGGTTCATGCGGCGGACGAGCTGCAGGTCGCGGTCTAGCTCGCTGAGCAGGCCCTCCAGCGGCCCGGCCCCGAGGCCCTCGGCGCGCACGGCCTCCAGGCGGGTCTGGAGCGCGGCGACCCGGAAGCGCCCCTCCACCCGCTCTAGCTCCCAAGGGTGGAGCTTGTCGGCCTTGAGCAGCACATGCTCAGGCACGCCGACCTTGCCGAAGTCGTGCAGGATCGAGGCGTAGTAGAGCTCCTCTAGCTCCACGGGGGTGAAACGCACCCCGGCGAACTCGCGCTCGTCGCTGTCGTGGACCTCCCGGGCGAGGCGGGAGGTGAGCCGGGCGACGCGGTGGGAGTGGCCCGCCGTGGACGGGTCTCGGGCCTCGATCACGGTGACCGCGGCGGTGACGAAGCCGTCGAAGAGGTCGCGGATCTCTTGGTAGAGCCGGTGGTTCTCCAGCGCCACGCTCGCCTGGGAGGCGATGGAGCGGGCGAGGTCGGCGTCGTGCTCGGTGAAGGGCAGCACCCGGTCAAAGCCGGCGAGGGGGGCGCCGGGCTCAGACTTGCGGTTGTAGAAGGCGAGCACACCAAAGACGGCGTTGTCCCGGTCAAACATCGGGACGAGCAGGGCCGAGCGCGTCTCGTAGCCGAGGCGCTGGTCGTTCACGAAGTTCGGGCGGTTCGGCAGCTCAGGGCCGATGGTCCGAAGGTCGTCGTGGCGGAGCAGCTCGCCGTTTCGCGCGGCGAAGCCCGCCATGGAGCTGTCATCGACGGCCAAGGTGGCCCGTACGGGCTCGAAGCGGATGGTGTCGTTCTGGGCGGCGGCGAAGCGCATCACCCCGTCGGCGACGAGGTAGATGCTGCCGCCGTCGGCCCGCAGCGCCCGGCGGGCGTGGGAGAGCAGGCGGTCGAGGAGCTGGCTCGTGTCGGTGATCGCCGAGAGCGAGAAGCCGAGCTCGTTGAGCACACGGATCGTCTCGCGCTCCTTCTGGATGCGGGCCCGGTGCTGCTGGACCTCGATGAGGTTGGTGAGCGCCCGGCGGAGGCGCTCCTGCACCTGATCGGGGTGGATGACGTCGTAGCAGTCGAGGTCGTCCCGGGTGGAGATCGCGATGACCTGCCGCCCCAGACGCCGGGTGACCATGACCTGGGTCAGATCGACGACGAGCAGGCGGCCCACGACGTCGTAAGGCACGGCGAGATCGACCGGCACAAACGCCGCACCGGCCTTCGCGGCGATCCCCCGGACGAGCGGCGCGTACTGGCTCGTCGCGGGCACGACGGCCACCTCTACCCGGAGGAGGTCCAGCGCGTCTTCGTCAGCGTCGTGGCGGGGCGTGCTCAAGACCAGCTCTTCACGGCGGAAGGGGTGGGGGGACGGCGGCTCCCCAACATATCCCCTGGAGCCCGGTCGCGCCGGTTCGGCTATGATTCCAGACCCTAGGAGCGGAGCGTATGGAGGAGAGCCTGCCGTGGTCACGGGCCTTCGAGGCCCTGATGGAGCAAGAGGACGCCCAGCGCGCCCTGGCGCTGGGCCTGCCCGCCCGTGGCCGGGGCCTCACCTTGCACCTCGACCCGCCAGAGCTGCGCGGCGCGGCGACCTGGGCGCTCGACACCTGGGCCTCCCCCGTGGTGATCCCGCTGCGGGTGCAGCGCCAGGATCACGGCGACGCCGATCTCCTCCTCGCCCGGGTCGGCGCCTGGCCGGCGCTGCTCGACGGTGACCTCGTGATCCGCGGCGAGCGCCTCACGCCCCCGGCGGATCCCGAGGCCCTCGTGCGTGGCCTCGGCGCCTTCTTGGTGCCCGGGGCCCTCGCCGAGCTGCTGCGCCTCAACCTGGAGCGCCACAGCCGCGTGGGGGTGCCCCAGCCCGACGTGCTCCTCGCCGGGGTCGAGCGCCTCTACGACGGCGTGACCGAGGTGCTCACCGCCCGGCTGCTCGTCGGGCGCTGAGCGGCTCGCCCAAGCTCCAGCCCATGCCACCGTGAGCGCCGCGCTGGCCGTGCGCGCCGCCCCTGCCTGGGCGGATCCTGGCCCGGAGACTGACGCCCCTGGACAATCGCGCAGAGATCACGGATGATCTCAAGACTCCAACCCAAGGATCCTCGATGCGCGCCGTCAAGCTCCTCCTCACGCTCTCCGCGCTCCCCCTGCTCGCCTGCTCGGGCGACTTCTTTAAGGCCTGCACGGCGACGGTCGTGGGCACCACGGTCGAGACCACCAAAGAGGTCACCACGGGCGTCGCCGAGGGCATCGCCGAGGGGCGCAAGTCCGGCGCGTCCATCGACGGGGCGCTCCTGGTGAGCTCGATGGAGGAGGTCAACGCCAACGGCGGCCTCACGGTGATCAGCGTCGAGGCCATCGAAGGTGGGGGCAGCAAGGTCACCCTCGCCGTCGAGAACAAGGGTGAGCAGCCGATGCGGGTGATGAACCTGGAGCTCTCCGCCCTAGACACCGACGGTTTTGTGCAGCGCCCGCGCAGCTCCGTCAGCGGTGAGCTCACCGTGCCCCCCCGCGCCAAGGAGCGGATCATCGTCGAGCTGGACATTCCCGCGGAGAAGGTCGGGGTGCTGCGCGCTTGGACCACCGACCTCCCGCTGCCCGCCCCGCAGTAACGACGGGCGCTGGGCGCTGAGGGGCCAAACGCCGAACCCCCGCCTCGGGCGCGCCGAGACGGGGGACGGGGCGCCGCGGCGCGGGCTTACTTACGCTCGCTGGCCACGCCGGGGCAGGCCTGGAACTCCAGGACGTACCAGTTGTTCGGGTTGGCCTTGGGGTTGGTGCAGTCGCCCTCCCAAACCCAGGTCGCCCCGGCCGCGGTGATGCTGCTCACGCCGGAGGACCAGCGGGAGAGGCACTTCGTCGCCTCGGTGTCGGGGACCATGCCCGCCGTAGAGGTCTCCCAGCCCGTCGCCGGGGTGGTCGCCGTGGCCAAGAAGCTGCCCTCGCCGGTGACGTAGGCCACGCCGCCGTCGATGTACACCGCGGAGATGAAGCCGGTGACGACGCCGCTGTTGTCCTTCGCGGCGAAGGCGAGGTGGTGGGTGCCCCCGGTGATGGCCTGGGTCCAGCTCCCCACGTCGGACCAGCCGCTCGTGTCGCCGAGCTTCACGCCGTCGAGGTACGCCGTCAGGGTGTCATCGGCGGCGGCGAGCACGCCGAGCTCGTACTTGCAGTCCTCGTCTACGGTGCCGTCGCCGTCGTTGTCCACGCAGTCGCCGCACTCCTCGGTGTCTACGCAGTCGGCGATGCCGTCGCCGTCGGTGTCGGCGAAGTCCTCATCGACGCGGCCGTCGCCGTCGTTGTCCTCGCCGTCGCACTCCTCCACCGCCGGGGGCGACTCGCAGACCTCAAACTCAAGCACCCACCAGTTCTCGCCGTAGGTGCGCACGTCGGCGCAGTTGTCTTGCCACACCCACTCCGCCCCGGCGGCGATGAGGTCCGCCGGGCGGCCGTTCCAGCGGCCCGGGTCGCAGGCCATGGCCGAGACCTCGGCGCTGAGGCCCGCCGTGGAGGTCTCCCAGCCGACGCCGGGGTCCACGGCGCTGCCGAGCCAGGAGCCGTCGCCGGTCTGGGAGAAGACCACGCCGTCGAGGCTCACCGAGGCCAAGAAGCCCGCGACGGCGCCGCCGACGTCTTCGGCCTTCACCGCGATGTGGTGTACGCCCGTCGTGGTGAGGGACTGCGACCAGGTCTCGGTGGTGGACCAGCCGGTGTTGTCGCCGAGCAGCACCCCGTCGACGTAGACCTGGTAGTAGTCATCCGCGGTCATCATCATCGTGAGGTTCCACTTGCAGTCCTCGTCGATGGTGCCGTCGCCGTCGTTGTCAGCGCAGTCGCACTCCTCGGCGTCGATGGCGTCACAGACGCCGTCGCCGTCGCTGTCGCCCAGCCCCTCGTCGATGAGGCCGTCGCCGTTGTTGTCGATCCCGTCGCACTCCTCGGCGTCGAGGCCGTCGCAGAGGCCGTCCTCGTCGACGTCCCCTTGGCCCTCATCGACCTCGCCGTCGCCGTCGTTGTCGATGCCGTCGCAGCCCTCGTCGTCGAGGCCGTCGCAGAGGCCGTCCTCGTCGGCGTCGGGGAGTCCCTCGTCGATGGCGCCGTCGCCGTCGTTGTCCAGGCCGTCACAGAGCTCGCAGTCGTCCTCGGTGGGCTCGGGCTCCTCAGTGGGCACGCCGGTGCAGGCGATGAGGCCGGAGAGGCCGACGGAGAGCAGAAAGAGGCGGGTGGTCATTGGAGAGTTCCTCGTCTTCGAAGCGGGTGCGCCAGGCGGCGCGGGGGGTTCAACAGGGGCTGGGCGAAGGGGCGGATCAGAAGACCTGGAGGCTGTGCTTGCCGCTCGGGAGCAGCTTCGCGCCGCTGATCACGGCGAGCGCGGTCTCGCGGGCGTAGCCGTCGGTCACCTGGGGCACGCGGGGGGCGAACACCGTGTTGTTCATGCCGAGGGGCCAGGCGCTCACGAAGTCGGCGGTGGTGCCCTTGGCGACGCCGTTCGAGCGCAGGATGTGGTAGCCGCCGCTGAGGTCACGCCAGAGCAGGCCGAAGGCCACGCCGTCCACGACGCCGTTGGCGACGACGCCCTCGATGACGAAGTTGCCCGTGGGCACCTCGCCCTTGATGGTGTACTGCTTGGTGACGATCTGGCTGGAGAAGTTGGGGATGTCCTTCACGGTGGTCCAGCTCAGGGCGCCGTTGGTGTCCTTGGTCTCGAAGGACAAGGTGGCGACGCCGCTGCCGTCGTAGAAGGCGACGAGCTGCAGGGTGCCGTTGGGCAGCGCGCTGGAGCGGTTGGAGCTGAGGTCGTCGGTCTGAAAGGTGATGGCCATGGTGCTGTCCTCGTTGTGTGGGACGGGGCGTCGCCCCGGCGGGCCGTCCAGGCTCGCGCCGCTCGTAAGTGCAACAGGTGTGCCACCCCTCGTATGGGCCTCCTGAGCCGTTCTGAGGCCGATCCCGGCGCGTGAAGGGTTCACGCAGGGGCCTGTGCAGCGCTGTGCAGCCCGAGGCGCGCCGCCCTGTGCAGCGCTGTGCAGCCCTGTGCAGCCGAGGACGCCGCTGTGCAGGCCGCCGCGCTATGATCCGGGGATGTACACGCTCTTCCAGTCCGCCCCGGCCACGCTCCAGGCCGCGCTCCAAGACGCCCTCCTCGCCGCCCGGACCGGGGGAGCGCCGCGATTACCGCGGGTGGTCGAGCTGAGCCCGGAGCGCCTCCTCCGGGCGCTGCATGTGCTCGCCGTCGAGGAGGAGGGCCGCTGGTTCCCCTGCGGCTGGCTGCGGCAGGGCCACGCGCCGGGGCTCCTGCACGCCCTGGCCGGGGGCTGGCTCTACCTGCCTGAAGCACCGACCCCGGCGACGGTGGACGAAGCCCGGCGCCTGGGCGTGACCTTGTGGGCGCCCGGCGAGGAGCACCACGCCGACCTCGGCTGGCGCGCCCGGGTCGAGGCCGTCGAGCGGGTGGCGTTCACCGCGCTGGACCCAAGCCTCGCCGACCTCCGCCGCGCCATGCTCGCCAACGCCCGGGGGGCCTGCGCGGTGCACCTCAGCGGGGAGCAGGGGGTGGG
This sequence comes from Myxococcota bacterium, assembly GCA_023150845.1. Taxonomy (GTDB): domain Bacteria; phylum Myxococcota_A; class UBA796; order UBA796; family CAJQPC01; genus JADKFE01. The sequence continues at coordinate 39,864 of JAKLKD010000014.1, forward strand.
CCGGGCGAGCCTCGTCGCCTGGGCCCACGCCGTTCTCGACGATCGCCCCCTCGCTTGGATCGAGGCAGGCGAGGGCGCGCCGCGGCCTGGGCAGTGGAGCCTGTTCCGCGACCTGGATCGCCTGGGGTCGGACTCCTTGGCGGCCTTGGCCGAGCTGCAGCGCGCCCGGGCGCCGCGCCCTCCCCCGCCGCCGCCTCGCCCCGGCCGACCCCGCCCGGCGCACCCGGCCCTCGACAGCGTGCTTGGCGAGAGCCCGGCGATGTCGAGCCTGCTCGCCGAGGCCCTGGAGCTCGCGCCGACGCCCTTGAGCCTCTTGCTCACCGGGGAGCCCGGCGTCGGCAAGGAGGTGCTCGCCCGGGCGATCCACCGCCTGAGCGGCCGGGAGGGGCCCTTCGTCGCCGTGGACCTCGGCGCGATCCCCGAGGGCCTCGCCGAGAGTGAGCTCTTCGGCCACCGCAAAGGCGCGTTCACCGGGGCCGACCGCAGCCGCCCCGGCGCCTTCCGCGCCGCCGAGGGAGGCACCCTCTTCTTGGACGAGCTGGGCAACTTGCCCCTGGCCTTGCAGGCGAAGCTCCTGCGGGCGCTGCAGTCGCGGGAGGTCTCCCCTGTCGGCGAGGACCACCCGGTGAAGGTGGACGTGCGGGTGCTCTCGGCGACGAACGCCGACCTCACGGCGATGGTGGCCCGGGGCCTGTTCCGCGCCGACCTCTTGGGGCGCCTCGACGAGGCCCGGCTCACCCTGCCGCCGCTCCGTGAGCGGGGTGAGGACGTGCTGCGCCTGGGCCGGGTGCTGCACGTCGCCGCCCGAGGCGGCCCGGCCCCGGAGCCTTGGATCACCCCCGAGGCCGCCCGGGCGCTGCTCGCCTGGCGCTGGCCGGGCAACGTGCGGGAGCTGCAGAGCCTCATGCGTTACGCCGCCGCGGTCTGCCCGCCCGGCGCCCCCGTCGCCCCTGAGCACCTCGGCCCGCTCTCGCCCAGCGCCCGGCGCCCGACCCCCTTGTTCACCACGGGCCCCGCGGAGACCGAGCCCAGCCTCGACGCCCTCATCCACGGGGCGAGCCGCCTGCGGGTGCCCCCGCTGCGGGAGCGTGGCCCCACAGCCCTGCGCGCGGCGATCCTCTGGCTGCTCCAGGGGCGCGGCGTCACCCCCGAGGCCTTGGCGGAGCTGGAGCGGCGGCCCTGGTGGGGCGGCTGGCCGGAGCTGCACGCGGCGATGGCGGCGATCCGGGCCGTGGAGCCTGAAGTCGTGAGCTTAGAGACCGTGCGCCGCCACCTGCCGGGGGTGCCCGACGGGGCCTCGGCGCCGATCGTGCTCTTGGTCTCCCCGGCCCTGGAGCCCGACGGGCGCGTCGGCGGCCTGCGCCGGGATCTCGCCGCGGCCTCGGCGCTGTTCGGGCGGGCGCGCTCCCTGCAAGAGCTTCGCGGCGCCGCCGCCCGAGGGGATGGCCGGGCCGGGCGCTGGATGGAGACCATCTCCCGCCTCAGCCCCCAGCACGAGCCCGCCTGCGTCGAGATCGGCTGGCAGCGCCGCCTGAGCCGGGCCCAGGCGCTCCTCACCCGCGACGCCCAGGGCCTCGTCGTCAACGCCCTGCCCGACGTCGCCGCCGCGCTCTTCGCCGCGCCGCTCCTGCCCAACGCGCCCCTGCGCCGGGTCAGCCCGGACGCCCCGGCCTCCCTCGGCGCAGGGGGGGAGCTGCGCCTCGTGGACACCCACGGCGAGCTGCTCGTCCAGCTCTTTGTGCTCTTGGGGCCCCTGGCGCTCGCCGAGCGCGGCGCCGAGGCCCTCAGCCGCGCCGAGGCCGTCTCCGCCGCCGGGGCGCTCACCCGGGGCGAGGCCCCGCCGGAGGTCGGGGTCGCCGCCGAGCCGCAGAACCACGAGCCCCCGGTGAACCGCGTCTTTGTGTGTGACGCCGGGGAGCGGGCCGCCCTGAACCACCTGCTCGTGAGCTTTGAGGGCGGCTCCTTGAAGGACCATGTGCTCGCCGCCACCCAGACCTGGGCGGCGCTGCCGAGCCTCCGGCGCCTGCGGGAGTTCTTCTCCGACGCCCCGCGCCTCTCCCAGTACCTCAGCAGGCTCTACGCCATGGACGAGAACTCCGCCCTGCGAGAGGGGCTGAGGGAGGCCCTCGCCGCGCGCTGGGACGGCGACGAGCGCCTCAAGCGCCTGCCCAAAGGGGTGCGGGACGCCTTGGCCAAGTGAGGGCTCAGCGCAGGCAGATCCGCACGTCGTCGATGCCGAAGGACTCGTCCCCGGCGTCTTGGTTCAGCGCGGAGGTGGCGCTGAGCGTGATCGTGTCGGCGCTGTGGGCCACGGTGGCGCTGAGCTCGTGGCGCTCGTCGTAGCTGCCCTCGTAGCCGCGGTTCCAGCCGCAGACCTCGGCGCCGTCGTAGTAGTAGAGCGCCTCGCTCCAGAAGTTCACGCCGTCGATGGCGGCGCTCGCCGCCTCGCCGTCCCAGGAGTCGAGCTTGATGTAGGCCAAGGAGACCAGGGCCTCGGTGTGGGGGTAAGCCGAGACGTCCCAGGTGGCCTGGATCGTGCCCCCGGCGATGATGCCGTAGCCGCCGAGGATGGTCGAGAAGCTGCTGCAGCCGTACGTCGTCCTGAGGCTCCAGGCGCTTGAGGCCCCGGACTCGAAGTCCTCGTCCACGACCACGGCGCAGCCCTCGTCCATGTCGCACTCCACGACGCTGACCACGCCGTCGGAGGAGACGCTGTAGTCGCCGCTGGGCGCGCTGGGCTGGTCGGCGAGGATCTCCCCGCAGCTCGACGCCGCGCAGGCCGCGCCGCTGCCGAGCACCCCGTCGTCGATGCCGCCGTCGCAGTCGTTGTCGAGGCCGTCGCAGGCCTCGGCGGCGCCGGGGTTGATCCCGCCGTCGCCGTCGTCGCAGTCGGTGTTGTCGCTCACCGAGCCGCTCGGCGCGGCGCAGGCCCGGGAGACGGCGGCGGGGTCGCCGTAGCCGTCTCCGTCGCCGTCGTCGTAGAAGCTCTGGGCGTCGGCGGCGTCGGGCTCATCCGTGGTGCCGTCGCAGTCGTTGTCCACGCGGTCGCAGACCTCAAGGCCGTCGGGGCTCACCGCGCCGTCGCCGTCGTCGCAGTCCTCCGCCGTCGAGACGTAGCCGGTGGGGGTCTCGCAGGCCGCGAGGCTGTAGTCGGCGTCGCCGTGGCCGTCGCCGTCGCGGTCGGCGTAGTAGGTCTGGGCGTCGGCGGCGTCGGGCTCGTCGATGGTCCCGTCGCAGTCGTTGTCCCGGGCGTCGCAGAGCTCCGTGGCGTCGGGGTTCACCGCGCCGTCCTCGTCGTCGCAGTCCTCAGCGCGGGCGGCGTAGCCCTCGGGGAGCTCGCAGCTCTGGAGGGGGAAGTCGGCGTCGCCAAACCCGTCGCCGTCGGTGTCGGCGTAGACGGTCTGGGCGTCGGCGGCGTCCGCCCCGTCGGTGAGCCCATCGCAGTTGTTGTCTCGGCCGTCGCAGACCTCGACGGCGTCGGGGTTCACCGCGGCGTCGCCGTCGTCACACTCTTGGCAGGCGGCGAAGCCGTCGCCGTCCTCGTCGGCGTAGCCTGTCGAGCCGTCGCAGTTGTAGTCGTTGGGGTCGGCGCAGTCCGTCTCCTCCGCGCCGGGGTTGTAGCGGGCATCAGCGTCGTCGCAGTCGCCGTCTTGGCTCACGGCGCCCTCGGGGGCCTCACAGGCCAAGATGGGCTCCCCGGCGCCGAAGCCGTCGCCGTCCGCGTCGGTCGTCCAGGAGCTCGCGTCGGTGGCGTCGTCGTCGATGGCCCCGTCGCAGTCGTTGTCGACGCCATCACAGCGCTCCTCGGCGGAGGGGCTCACCGCGGGGTCGGCGTCGTCGCAGTCCTCGCCCTCGGGCACGCCGTCGCCGTCGCCGTCGACCTCACCGCCGCTGTCCGAGGGAGGGAGGCTCTCCGGGGGCGTCTTGTCGCCGTCGTCGCCGCAGGCCGCGAGGCCAAAAAGCAGGAGAAAGAGGAGCTTCTGGGTCATCGGGGGCCATCCTGGCGGGGGTGTCCAACCAGGATAGCCGAAGCTTCAGAGGCTCGGGCTTTAGATGTCGGCGCAGGCGATCGTGTAGTAGCCGCCGCCGATGAAGTTGAAGCCGTCGGGGCAGACGTCGCCGGGCGAGGGCAGGTCGTCGTAATGTACGCCGTCGACGTCATCGTTGAGGAGGAGCACGTTGCCCGGCGAGCCGCCCTCACAAGAGACGTTCTCGTAGCCGCCGCCGAGGTAGGTCCAGCCCTCGGGGCAGACGTCCCCCTCGTTCGGCAGGTCGCTCATGTGCACGAGGTCCTTGTCCTTGTTGAGCGTGCCGATGGCGCCGCCGCCGTCCTTGGCGCAGACCTGGGTGTAGTAGCCGCCGCCGACGTGCTGCCAGCCCTCGGGGCAGACGTCGCCCGGCGAGGGCAGGTCGTCGTAGTGCACGCCGTTCTTGTCGTTGTTGAGGTACACCACGGCCCAGCGCGCCGGGGCCTGGCAGACCTGGGAGTAGCTGCCGCCGCCGAGGTGCGCCCAGCCCTCGGGGCAGACGTCGCCCGGAGAGGGCAGGTCGCTGTAGTGGGCTCCGTTCAGGTCTTGGTCGAGGTAGACCGGCTGGCCCTCGTTCCCGGCCTTGTGGCAGCCTACGGTGTCGTAACCGCCGCCGATGTACTCCCAGCCGTCGGGGCAGACCTCCCGCTCGTGGCTGAGGTCGGTGTAGTGCACGCCGTCGACGTTCTCGTCGATGAGGGCGACGACGCCCGGGGAGCCGCTGGAGCAGGCCACGGTGTTGTAGCCGCCGCCGAGGTGGACCCAGCTCTCAGGGCAGACGTCGCCGGGGTGCGGCAGGTCGCTGTAGTGCGTGCCGTCGGCGTCGTTGTTGAGGTAGGCCACGGCGTCCGGCACGTCGGGGAGGCTAGGGATCACCGTGCCCCCGTCGTCCCCGGTGTCGCCGCCAAAGAGGCCGTCGCCGCCGCCGTCGCCCTTCCCGGGGCCTCCGCAGGCCAGAGAGAGCGCGAGGGTCAGCGCGACGAGGGCGGAGGAGTGGCGCATGAGGGGGCTCCGAGCGGCCGGGCGCGGCCACGGGCGGCTTATTCAGCCGACGTGCGGGCCGCTACCCTCGTCCTGCCACACGCTGGCGCGTCCGCTCAGCGGGTGACCTCCCCCTCAAACGAAGGCGTCGAGCCCGGCCAGGACCCCCGCAGCGCACGAAACCGGCGCATGCCCTCGGGGTCGTCATGCTCCTCCTCCATGCCTACGGCCAGGGCGGTGCGTTGGCTCGCCACGTTGTTCACCGCCGCCCGCCAGATGAGCTCCTCCCAAGGCCAGGCGCTGAAGCCCCAGCGCAGCATCACCCGGAGCACCGCCGACCCGAGCCCACGCCCGGCCTCATCGGCGCGGATCCACATGCCGATCTCCACCCGGCGCGCCGCCAGGCTGTCGTTGCGCGGGTGAAAGCCCGTGCCCCCCAAGAGTCGACGACCGTCGGGGCTCACGATGGCGATGGTGAAGTCTTGGGACAAGAGCCAGCGGCCCCGGAAGCGGCGGGCGTCGCGCTCGGCGTCGGCCTCGGTGGAGTGGGGCCGCGCCCAAGGCATGAAGGCGCGCAGGTGCTCGTAGGAGGCGTTGGTGGCTTCAGCGAGCAGGGGGCCGTCGTTGACCTCGTAGGAGCGCAGCACGAAGCCCGGGGTCTCAACCCGCTCGGGAGGGATCAGGTAGTCCATCGGCGCGGCCTCCAGGCTCAGCGTAACCGTGAGGACGAGGGGCCCGCGGCCCTCACTCCATCACCCTCGGCGCCGGGAGCCCTGAGCTCAGCCCGTCCCCCGGCGCGCGCTCGCCGGGGTCTTCGTTGAGGTCAAAGGCCCAGTCCCGGCCGTCGCTGTGCACCACACGCTTCCGGGCGCCGTCGGTGACCGCCGACCGCGCCGCCATGACCTCACCCCAGTCATGCCAGGGCCGCCGCGTGCGCCAGCCCGAGGTCGTGTAGACCGGGCTCGGGTGCTCGGCGTACACCAGGCGGCCGCTGAGCGTCTCTTCCCCGCGGATCGCTGGGCCGAGGTCGAGGCCAAACACCCCCTCCAGGCCCGGCAGGCCCAAGAGCGCCAGGGCCGTCGGCGCCACGTCCGCGATAGACACCGGCGCGTCCAGCCGACGCCCCACGGGCAGCCCCGGCCCCGCCATCACCCAGGCGATGCGCACGATGGGCTCATACAGGCCGGTGTTGTGCCCGTAGAACCCGTGCTCACCCATCATGTCGCCGTGGTCGGAGAGCGCGATGACCACGGTGTCTTCTGGCAGGCGGCGGATCACCTCCCCGAGCAGGTGGTCCGCGGCCAAGGTGCAGCCGTCCAAGAGCGCGTCGTTCAACGCGGCCAGCTCTTCAGGCACCCCCAGGCCGAAGATCTGCGCCATGTGGCCCGCCTCCCCCGCCGCCTCCAGGGCCCGGGGCGCGGCGTCGGTGAACGCGCCGCGCTGGGCCAAGGGCACCTCCTGGTAGGGCCCGTGGGCCTCCATGAGGTTCACGAACAAGAAGAAGCTGCGGTCGGGGTTCCGCCGATCGAGCCAGGCGTCCACGGCGGAGACGATCGCCGCGCCCCCCTTGTCCCGGTCACGCCCCGTCAGGCCGTTCGCCACCCGCGCCGCGAGCAGGGTCTCCCCGGCGGTGAAGTCGCGCCAGAAGGGCTCAAAGTGCGTGAAGCCCTGGGCGAGCCCCGAGCCGATGCCCGCGAAGGGGTTCGCCGAGAGCCCCACGGTCTCGTACCCCGCGCGCCGCAGGCGCTCCGCGAGGAGCGTGTCCGCCCCCAAGGTGTAGCCCTCACGCTGGTTCGTCCCGTGGTCGTGGGGCAGCCGCCCAGAGAACAAGGAGGCGTGGGCGGGCAAGGACCAGTTCGCCGTGCTCCAGGCGCGCTCCATGAGCACCCCGCGCCGCGCCAAGGCGTCGAGGTTCGGGCTCGTCGGCCGGGCGTAGCCGTAGGCCGAGCAGCGGTCCCGCACCAGGGTGTCGAGCACGATCACCGCGAGGTTCGGCCCACGCGCCGCCGGGGTCGTGAGCGGCGGGCGCGCGGGCTCCTCCTGCGGGCGCGCCGGCCACCAGGCGAGGCCCCACAAGACCAGCGCCAGGGGCCAGGCCCGGCTCTGCGCCAAGAGGGAGAACAGGCCCGCCGCCAACAGCACGAGGCTCAAGGAGAACATCGGTTGGTTGGACAACCAACCAAACATCCCGAGGGTCATGAGGCAGACGAAGAGGCGCCAGCGCGGGGCGAGGCCGCCGCGGGCGGCGAAGAGATCCACGGCGCCGAAGACCAAGGCGTAGACGCAGGCGGCGGCGGCGACGTGGCCGAGCACACCCCCGGCCTTGAAGCCGCGCAGGAGGTTGCGGAGGACCAGGCCGGTCTCGGAGACGCTCAGGCCGAGCGCAAAGGACAGACCGACGAGGGGCCAGGGGCGTTGGGGGGATGACGGGCTCATGAGGCGCCTCGGCTCAGGCGCAAAGCATACACCTTCCACCGCCGGAGGTGAACCCGGGCGGTCTGCCTCGCGCGATCGCGCGCGAGCCCAGCGGGTTACACTCCCGCAGCCTCTCTCTCGACGGGCGCGCTCATCCCGCAGGTCCGTCCTACCCCGCTCATCCCCCCACGCCTCGGAGCCGCGATGTCCATCGATTTCAGCCTCAGCGAAGAGCAGGAGTCCCTGCGTGAGCTCGCCGCCCAGTTCGCGCGCGACGTCATCCGCCCGGCCGCCCCCCACCACGACGAGACCGGGGAGTACCCCCACGCCGTGCTCAAGGAGGCCCACAAGCTCGGCCTGATGAACACCCACATCCCCAGCGAGTACGGCGGCCTCGGCCTCGGCGCCATGGACGGCATCCTCATCGCTGAAGAGCTCGCCTGGGGCTGCACCGGCATCGGCACCGCCATGGAGGCCAACGGCCTCGCCCAGCAGCCCGTCATCTTGGGCGCGTCGGACTTCTTGAAGAAGAAGTACCTCGCCCCGATGGTCGATGAGTACAGCCTCTGCGCGTACTGCGTCACCGAGCCCGGCGCGGGCTCCGACGTCCAGGGCCTCAAGACCACCGCGGTCAAGAAGGGCGACAAGTACATCCTCAACGGCAGCAAGATGTGGATCACCAACGGCGGCGTCGCCGACTGGTACTTCGTCGTCGCCCTGACCGACGCTGAGAAGAAGGCCCGCGGCGGCATGACCGCCTTCATCGTCGAGCGCAACAGCCCCGGGGTGAGCGTCGGCAAGAAGGAGCCCAACATGGGCCAGCGCGCCTCGGACACCCGGGCGATCTCGTTTGAGGACGTCGAGGTCCCCGCGGAGAACGTCGTCGGCCGCGAAGGCGACGGCTGGTCCTTGGCCATGGCCGCCTTCGACTACACCCGGCCCTCCGTCGCCGCCGCCGCCGTCGGCCTCTCCCGCGCCGCGATGGAGTACGCCGTGCAGTACGCCACCGAGCGCAAGACCTTCGGCGTGCCCATCGCCTCGCACCAGTCCATCGCCTTCATGATCGCCGAGATGGCCATGAACATCGAGGCCGGGCGGCTCCTCTGCTACAAGGCCGCCTCGCTCAAGGACGCCCACAAGCGCAACACCCGCGAGGCCGCCTACGCCAAGGCCTTCTGCGCCGACATGGCCATGAAGGTCGCCACCGACGCCGTGCAGGTCTTCGGCGGCTACGGCTACAGCCGGGAGTACCCCGTCGAGAAGCTCATGCGCGACGCCAAGATCTTCCAGATCTACGAGGGCACGAGCCAGATTCAGCGCCTGATCATCTCCAAGGAGATCTTCCTGCGCAACAAGTGAGCCACCCCAGCACGCGGGAGGAGCAGCAGGCCATGAAGGTCGTCGTCACGGGCGGGACCGGGTTCATCGGCGCCAACGTCGTGCGGCTGCTCCTCCAGCGCGGGGACGAGGTCGTCTGCCTCACGCGGTCGAGCTCTCCGGGCCTGTGCCTGGAGGGCCTGCCCGTCACGCTCAACAAGACCCCGCTCACCGACGCCGAGGGCCTGCGCCGGGTGCTGGACGGGGCCGACGAGGTCTACCACCTCGCCGGGGTGTTTGACCCCTCCCCCCAGGGGCCGAGCTTGATGGCCGACGTCCACGTCAAGGCGACGGAGGCCTTGGGGGAGGCGGCCCTGGCGGCGGGGGTGCCGCGCCTCGTCGTCTGCTCGTCGTCGATCACCGTCGGCTTCGGCGACCGGGCGAGCCCCGGCGACGAGGACACGCCCATCGCGGATCTCGACGAGGTCTACGGCAAACGTGGCCCGCTGCGGGCCTACCACGACACCAAGGCTGAGGCCGAGGCCCTGGCCGTCTCTTTCGCCGGGCGTGGCCTCGGCGCGGTCATCGTGAACCCCGACTACATCATCGGGCCCTGGGACATCAAGCCCACCTCGGGCGCCTTGATCGTGACCATGGCGAAGGGCTGGCTGCCGGTCTACCCCCAAGGCGGCAAGTGCTTCCAGAGCGCCCAGGACTGCGCCTTGGGCCACCTTCTCGCCGCGGCGCGCGGACGCCCCGGGCGGCGTTACCTGCTCGGCGCCCACAACCTGAGCTACCGCGAGTTTATGGGCGTCGTCGCCGAGGTCTTGGGGACGCGGCCGCCGCTCTTGCCCATGCCCCGCCGGGCCGGTGAGCTGCTGGGCCTCGTCGGCGCCGTCGGCAGCCGCTACGACGCCCACCGCTTCGCCGGGCTCGACCGTTACGTGCTCCGGGCCATGGCCCAGCCCCGTTACCGCAGCGGGCGCCGGGCTGAGGAGGAGCTGGGCGTGCCCGTCTCGCCGATCCGCGACGCGGTGAAGGCCGCCGTGGACTGGTTCCGGGGACAAGGCATGATCCCGTGAGGGGCCTGCCGGAGCCCGAGGCCCTCGCCCCGGGGCGCCGCTGGGAGGCGCAGATCCCCGCCGACCGGCGCAAGCGCCTCGGCCAGTGGCTCACGCCGTGGTGGGCCGTGGAGGCCGTCACCGCCGAGGCGCTCACGGGGCTCGGCCCGCGGCCGGTGATCCTCGACCCGGCCTGCGGGGACGGGCGCTGGCTCTTGGCGGCGGGCGCGCTCCGCCCCGACGCGATCCTGATGGGCTGGGACATCGACGCCGACGCCCTCAACGCCGCCGCGGAGGTCGGCGCCCGGGCGGGGCTCACGCTGCAGCTCAGCCGACGCGACGCCTTACAAGGCGAGGAGCGGGGCGTCGCCGACGTGATCCTCGGCAACCCGCCTTATGTGCGGCCCCAGAACCTCCCCGCCGCCGACCGGGCGCGCATCTGGGCGCGTTACCGCTCCGCCACGGACAAGGCCGACCTCTACGCCCCCTTCATGGAGCGCATGGTCGAGCTGAGCCGGGGGCGCCTCGCCGTCGTCGTCGCCGACACCTGGCTGAGCATGGTGAGCTTCGCGGCCCTGCGGGACCTGCTCTTCGCCGAGCCCATCGACCTCCTCGCGCGCCTGCCCGCCGGGAGCTTCGGGGCCCGGGTGGGCACCGTGGCCCTGGTGATTCACCCCGCGGGCCGGGCCCGGCGCGGGGCGCTCAGCCCCGAGGGCCTCGTGGTCCACGGGCCGCTCACCCGCGCCGAGGGGGTGGTAACCTTGGGGGAGACCCCGGCGCTGACACTCGACGGCGACGGCCACCTCGGCGATCGTTGGCGCCTGCGTATGGGTGTCGTCTGCGGCGACTACGCCCGCTGGGTGCACCCCGGCCCGCCCGAGCCCGGCGACCAGCCGACCATCCGAGGCCGGGACGTGGCCCGCTTCGTGATCCACGACCGCGGCGAGCGCCTGCGCTACGACCCCGCGGCGATCCTCCAGCGCACGCCTTACGCCGCGCCGAAGCACGCCGGGCTCTTTGATGTGCCGGAGAAGGTCGTGCTCTCCGGGGCGTCGGGCGCCGTGCTGCGCGCCGCCGTCGACACCGCCCGGCGTTTCCCCCTCGACTCCTGCTACGTCTCTGAAGGCGCCGGGGATCCCTGGGCGCTCTGCGGGCTCCTCAACTCAGCGTCGGTGAACGCCTGGTACGGCGCCCGCTTCACCGGGGCGCGGGTGAAGGCCGTCGAGCTGCACGGTCTGCCTTGGCCCGCCGGGGACCTCCGCGCCCTCGCCGAGGCCGCCCGAGCGAGCGACCAGGCCGGGGTGGACGCCGAGGCCGCCCGGGCCTATGGTCTCTGACCATGCGACTCCCCCGCCCGCTCCTGCTCTCGCTCCTTCCCCTGCTCGGCTGCCCCGCGGAGCAGCTCGGCGTACACATCCCGGAGGGGGGCCCCGACGCCGTGAGCCACGAGGACCTCACCCGAGACGCCCACGCCCTGGTGAAGCTCGGGGATCGGCGCCCGGGCGCGGCGGGGGCCCGGGCGGGCGCTGAGATCATCCAGCGCCGCCTCGGCGAGATGAAGACCTTGCCCGCCTTCGGCCAAGGGTACGTCGCCCAGGGGCCGACGGGCTGGGCGGTGTGCGGGCAGAAGGACGGGCGGAGCGACCGGGCCGTGCTCATCGTCGCCGAGGACGCCGGGGACGGCGCCGGGGACAGCGCCGCGCCCACGGCGGCCTTGATCAGCCTCGCGAAGTCCTACGACCTCAACCAGCCGCCGCCGGAGACCTTGATCTTCTGCGCGGTCAGCGCCACGGGCGGCTGGGACACCCTCTGGGCCTCACCGCCAACGCCCCAGCAGGCCGTGAAGACCCTCGTCGTGCTCGGGCCCCTCGGCGAGCGGGAGGGCTTCACCTTGACCGAGCTGACCCGGGAGGCCCCCGGCGGCCCCTTGCGTGGGGTGCTCGCCAGCACCGGGGCCCTGGCGCTCCACGAGGGCCCGGAGGACCGCATGGAGCGCCTGGACTATGTGGGCCTCGTGACGAGCCTGCTCGCCGTCCGGGCCCACATCGAGGCTGAGGTCAGCGCGCGGACACCCTGACCTCACCCGGCGGCTTAGTTCGGGGCGCCCTCGGTGATCCAGGTCTCGATCTTCGCGAGGTCGGACGCGGACAAGGTGCTGCCCTTGGGCATGGTGGCCCCGGTGCCGCCCACGGAGGCGTGGGTGCCCTTGAGCTTCAGCCAGAGGTAGCTCTTCGAGGTGCTGCCGGGCTCGATGAGGTCGTAGCCGGACACCGACGACGCCACGTTCACCGTCGCCGAGTAGCCGCTGTCGAGCTTGAGCTTGCCGCTGGACCCGCCGCCGGTGTGGCAGCCCTTGCAGCTCGCGCTCCAGATCGGCTGGATGTCGGCGTCGTGGGTGTAGGTGTAGGTCACCTCATCGACGTCGCCGTCGCAGTCGTTGTCGACGCGGTCCTCGACCTCGGTGGCGGCGGGGTTCACCGTGGAGTCGGTGTCGTCGCAGTCGTCGCTCGTCGTGGCGTAGCCGCGGGGCTGGTCACAGGCCTTCGTGGTGCTCGACGAGCTCGACGAGCCGTAGCCGTCGGAGTCCTTGTCGACGTAGAAGGTGCTCGTGCCGGTGACGCTGGAGTCGCTGTCGTCGGCCAGGCCGTCGCAGTCCTCATCGACGTCCTTCACGTCACAGACCTCGGTGGCCTTGGGGTTCACGGACTTGTCGCTGTCGTTGCAGTCGGACTTGTCCGCGACGTAGCCCTTGGGCGCGGAGCAGGCGGCCGTAGACGAGGAGGGGTTGCCGTAGCCGTCGCTGTCGCTGTCGGCGAAGTAGGTCGAGGTGACGCCCTCATCGACGCTGCCGTCGCAGTTGTTGTCGAGGCTGTCGCAGGTCTCCGACGCGTCGGGGTTGACCGCCGAGCTGGTGTCGTCACACTCTTCGCAGGCGGCGTAGCCGTCGCCGTCGCTGTCGGCGAAGCCCGTGGACCCGTCACAGTTGTAGTCCGTGGGGTCGGTGCAGTCGTCCTCGACGGCCGCCGGGTTGAAGGTGGCGTCCCCGTCGTCGCAGTCACCGGCGAGCTCGACGTAACCCTCCGGGGCGGTACAGGACTCGACGCCTACGCTGTCGTCGCCATAACCGTCGCCGTCGGAGTCGAGGTAGAAGGTGTCACCACCGCCGCTGCCGTCGGGGTCTACGAGGCCGTCGCAGTCGTTGTCGGCGCCGTCACAGACCTCGGCGGCGGCGGGGTTCACCGCGTCGTCGCCGTCGTTGCAGTCCGCGCCCTTGGCGTAGCCGTCGCCGTCGAGGTCGTCGTCGGGGCTCGTCGCGTCGCAGTCGTCATCGACGCCGTTGTAGGGCGTCTCCGTGGCGCCGGGGTTCACGGCGGCGTTGTTGTCGTCGCAGTCGCCGTCCTCCGTGGTGAAGCCGTCGGCGTCCGCGTCACCCGCGGGCTCGCTGGTGTCGTCGGTGACGTTGGAGTCGTCCGTCGGGACGGAGTCGTCCCCGGTCTCTTTGTCGCCACAGCCGAGGGGCAGGAGCGCGGTGAGCGCCAGAGCGAGGGCGGCGCGAAGGGTCAAACGGGTCATCGTGAAGCTCCAGAGGGTGCAGAGAGGCTCAGGCGGGGCGCGCCCCACCCGACGCCTGGCATCAGGGGTTGGCGCCTTCGGTGATCCAGGTCTCGATGGTGGTGAGGTCCGCCGCCGAGATCGAGCCGGACTTCGGCATCTGGACGCCCGAGCCGCCCGCGGCGGTGTGGGTGCCCTTCAGCTTCAGCCAGAGGTAGCTGGTGTTCGGGTCGCCGGGCTCGATGAGGTCCATCTTGCTGAGCTGGAACGAGGGCTTGTTCACCGTGGCCGAGTAGCCGCTGTCGAGCTTGAGCGAGCCGCTGGACCCGCCGCCGGTGTGGCAGCCCTTGCAGCTGTTGTTCCAGATGGGCTGGATGTCCGTGGCGTGGGACTTCTCGGGGTCGGCGTCGGAGTCGCTGTCGGTGTCGGAGTCCGCGTCGCTGTCCGAGTCCGAGTCGCTGTCGGCGTCCGAGTCGCTGTCGGCGTCTGAGTCCGCGTCGCTGTCCGCGTCGGTGTCGGAGTCCGCGTCGCTGTCGGCGTCGGCGTCCCCTTCGGTCTCGGAGTCGTCCGCGCTGGAGTCGTCAGCGGTGGAGTCGTCCGTGGTGCCGGAGTCGGTGGTGTCTTTGTCGCCGCAACCGAGGCTCAAGCCCAAGGACAGCGTGGTGAACAGGAAGAAGCGCAGCGTCGAGGTCACGTGGTCTCCTCAGGGGTAGGCCGCACCACCTTAGTCCCGACTTATCGGGGGTCGCAAGCGTCTCGTCAAACTCCAGTCAAGGACCGCCCGGCCCAGCGGCGTGTTCTGACCGCCGAAGGGGGGCCTTGGCCGCCTCCAGCGCCGCCTTCGCCCGGCTGAGATCCGCCTCCGCGGCGGCGGTGAGGCGGGTGAGCTCGGCCTGGGCCTCGGCCTCGGTGAGCTCCCCGGCGCGTAGCCGCGCGGCCACGCCCTCGGCCTCGGC
>JAKLKD010000332.1 GCA_023150845.1 Myxococcota bacterium
CCCAGCGCCCGACCGCCCCCAGGGGCCTCAAAAAACGCCCTCACCTCATCCAGAGACTCTGTAGGCAGAGGTACAGGAGGTCTCTAGGTCGTCCAGAGGGTCTGCAGGGTGAGGTAGAGGAGGTCTCTAGGTCGTCCAGAGGGTCTGCAGGGTGAGGTAGAGGAGGTCTCTAGGTCGTCCAGAGGGTCTGCGGGGTGAGGTACAGGAGGTGTCTAGCTCATGTTGAAGGACCTCCGCAGAGGGTGCGGGCGATCTTGGGCGTCCTCTGGGCTCGGATGGGGCGGCGGTGGGCGAGGGCCTGGCCGCACCCCGAGGACGCCGCGGAGGGTGACCGACCGCCGGGTCGCCGACGACCCCGAAGCGTGGGCGGGGCCTCCCAAGACCCCCTCGTGCTCGTCCGCCAGGGCCGCTCCGTCGTGGACCGCCTGCGCGGGGGCGGCCTGATCAACCCCGAGAGCGTGTACCTGAGCGTCGACGCCGAAGCCTTGGACAGGAGCGTTGAGGCTCGGGCGCGCTGGAGGCCGCCTTGGGCGCTGTGAGGCAAGAGGCTCGGGAGGCCCAGCTCACCCTCGTCGCCAAGCAGCGCGCGGTGGGGGAGGTTGACGCGGGGGTTTGCGCCGTGGCGACGACCCTGGAGGGGCTGTTCTCTTATGCGGGGCTGCCGGAGCTGGCGGCGCGGGTGCGGCCGTCGCGGCGGTCGGCGGGGGTGACGGAGGAGGTGGCGGGGGGGTGAGGCGGGGCTGAGGTTGTGACCTGGGCGCGCGGCGTGGTACGTCAATGGACTACGACGCCCCGGACGATGGGGCCTGCCCTCTTGGACGCCTGTGCACTGCGCCGCCTGTTCCCGTACCCTGCCGCTGCCGAGCCTCTCCGCGCGTGATGACGCCGGGGAGGCTCCATGAAGCTCACGCGGGTCAAGATCGAGAACTTCCGGGGCATCCGTCACCTCGACCTTCACCTCGGGGAAGAGACGGTGCTCATCGGCGAGAACAACGCGGGCAAGTCCTCGGTGCTCCAAGCCCTGCGGGTGTGCCTGCGAGACCTTAGCCCACGGCGGCGGTCGTTGTTTGAGCCGTATGACGTTCACCTCCCCGACGACCAGGCCACGCCGAGCACGGCGCCGCAGATTGGGATCACGGTCTGGTTCTCCGTGGACAGCGCGGACTCGATGCGCGTCAGACGGCTGAGCACGGCGGGAGTCCTACAGATCGATCCCTTGACGAGCGCCTACTCCGTTGCCCTGCGGGTGGAGAGCCTCCCCCCGAGCGGCGGGGTAGAGGCGCTCCAGCACGACTGGAGTTTCCTTGACTCCAGCGGCCAGCCCTTGCCCAAAGATGAGCGTGGCCTGAGCATATTTCAGCAAGAGCTGAGCTACACCCTGCTCGACGCGCTGCGCGACGCGACCCGCAGCTTTGACGCCCGAGGCGCGTTCTGGCGGCCGTTCTTACAAGAGCAGGCCATTGACGCGGAGACCCAGCGGGTCATCGAGGGGCGCCTGCAAGAGGTCAACCGGCTGGTGATCGACGGTCACACGCCCTTCCGCAGCGCTACCGCGCGGCTCAACGAGGTGCAGAAGGTGGTCCCGATCCCCTCGGGTGATCAGGTGGCGATCGAGGCCGTTCCAAGCCGGGTGTTTGACCTGCTCACCCGCGCCCAGGTCCACTTGGGCACACCCACCGGGGCCAAGGTGCCCATCGACCACCACGGCGAGGGCACACAGAGCCTCTCGGTGCTCATGCTCTTCGCCGCGTTCTTGGAGCTAGAGGCCGCCGCACAGGGCGCACACAAGGCGCCAATCGTCGGCTTGGAGGAGCCCGAGGCGCACCTGCACCCCTCCGCCGTGCGGGCCTTGTGGAAGGTCATCCAAGGCATCCCCGGCCAGAAGCTCGTCTCGACCCACTCCGGTGAGCTGCTCGCCGAGGTGCCGCTCACGTCGTTGTGTCGCCTCGTGCGGGGGCGCGACGGGAGCGTGAGCGCGCATCGGATCACCAACTCGACGTTCACCGACCCCGAGCGGCGGATGTTTGAGTTCCATGTGCGGCAATCGCGCGGAGAGCTGCTGTTCGCGCGTTGCTGGGTGCTGGTCGAGGGGGAGACGGAGGTGACGCTGCTCACGGAGATCGCACGTCACCTCAACATGGACCTCGCGCGGAGCGGGGTCCGCGTCGTGCAGCAGAGAAACGCGAACCTGTTGATCCACTTAAAGGCCGCTCGTGACCTCGGTATCGTGTGGTGTGTGCTCGCGGACAACGACGGTCAGGGGCAAGACGATCAGCAAACCGCGCGCCAAGCCGTAAGTGACCCTGCAACACTCGTTGACCAACTTCATGTCATGCAGGAAGCTGACATTGAGGAGCATCTCTGTGCAAGCGGATTCCTCACCATCTATGAGGGGTATCTCAGCACGCAAACATCGCGAAACGTGAGTGTAGCCAGGGGCCATCAGGATTACGTTCCGCAACTCCTCAAGGCGATCAAGAACGTCCGGCAATTTAAGAAGCCCGATGCCGCCCACAAGGTCATCGACCAGATCCGAAACCACGGCGCCCCGCCCCCGCAGCTGCTGGTGAACGTCTTGACGAGCGCCCTAAAGCTCGCCGAAGGAGCATGATGCCCGCTGACGCCCGCCAACCCAACACGAACCAACGCCGCGCGATCGCGTGGAAGGACGGCCCCTTGCTCGTGCTGGCGGGGCCCGGCTCGGGCAAGACGCGGGTGCTCACCGCCCGTGTGGCGCGTATCCTCAAGGAGGACCCCGACGCGGCCGTCCTGGCGCTCACGTTCACCCACAAGGCCGCCGCGGAGATGCGTGAGAAGCTGGAAGCGCTCTTGGGGGCGCGCAGCGAGCGCGCGAAGCTCACGACCTTCCACGCCTTCGCCGTAGACACCTTGCGCCAGCACGGCGCCCACGTCGGGCTGCGCCCTGACTTCAGCCTGATCACCTTAGACGCTGACCGCCTCGAGCTGCTCACCTCCATCGCCAAGTCGCTGGAGGACGAGGGGGAGGAGCCCTTCGCCGACCGCCATCGCCTCTTAAAGATGATGGACTACCTGTACCGCGAGCTGTACGACGGCGGCGCTGAGGCGCCTGGATTTCGCGAGACGCCCCCTTGGGTTCCACGACTGTTCAAGATGTACAATGAGGCGCTGATCCAGGCCAACCGCCAAGATTTTGGCAGCTTGTTGTATTCGCTCGCGCTGCTGCTGCGAGAGCGACCGGGGGTCGCGCAGCTCATACGCCTGACCTGGTCCCACGTCTGCGTCGATGAGTTTCAGGACACGAACAGGGTACAGTTTGAGCTGCTTAAGCTCCTCGTCCCGCCGGAGTCTAATCCCGACCTGTTTGTCGTCGGGGATGACGATCAGGTCCTCTACCAGTGGAATGGGGCGAGCCCCGAGCGTCTCAAGGCGCTTCAGCACGACTACAACATGGAGGTGATTCAGCTCCCCAAGAACTACCGCTGTCCGCCGGAGATCGTCGCGGTCGCGAACCGCCTCATTGAGCACAACCGCAGCCGCGACCCTGCGCGCGAGCCGCTGACCCCGACACGCGCAGCGAAGGATGGCGAAGTAATCCAACTGTGCGATCATCTGAATGATCAGGAAGAGGCCGCTTGGGTCGCGGAACACATCGCGGCGCGAGGCCCCAACGCCCAAAATTGTGTTGTGCTCGCGCGCACGGGGAGGCTGTTAGAGGGCGTCGCCCAAGCGCTGCGGAGCGTCGGGCTCACGCCTTACCTCGCCAAAAAACGAAACGACCTGGACACGCCGCCTGTTCGTGTCGTGGTCCAGGCCTTACGCCTCGCGGCCACACGCGCCGACCGCGAGATCCTGCGTCAGCTCTGTGTCGCTTGGAGCCGCCTCACGGAAGAGACCCTAGAACTTGAAGAGGTGGTCGCCTTGGCCACGACGGCGGGAGATGACTACCTGCGAGGGTGGTCGGACGCCGTCGCCCAACGCCTTCAAGAGCGCCCCGACTGGCCCGAGCTCAACCACATCGAAGACCTGCATGGGCAGCTTCGGGACAGGCTGGTCGACGGCTTTGATCCGGCCAGGCTCATCGCGGGATTCTTGGAGACCGCACAAGCTACCTGGGCTGCGCGTTTTGGAGCGGACCTTCAAGAAGAGCTTGAGATCTGGAAGGATCTGGCAGTCACGACCGCGCCCCCGACCCCTCGCACGCTCAGCGCCTACTTGCAGGCCATGGACCTCACCCCCAAGGTGACGCCGCGCCCGCCGGGATCAGTTCCTTGCTACACAGTTCATGGCGCCAAGGGCCTAGAGTTTGACCACGTCTACCTCATCGGCATGGCGCAGGAGGTGTTCCCGTCCTTCCAGGCGCTGAGATCCTCCCAGCGAGAGCGCGCGCTGGAGGAGGAGCGGCGGAGCTGCTTCGTCGCCATCACCCGGGCGCAAGAGACCCTCACCATCACCTGGGCTCAGCGATACAACGGTTGGCCGAAGGCGCCCTCGATGTTCTTGGGGGAGATGTTCGGGAGCGGGCCAGAGGACGAGGAGGGCTGACCGCCGCACCCCCTCCCCCCAAACCCTCCCGTCGTAGACGCCACCGTCCGCTCAACGCTCCGCCGCCTCGACCGCGCCAAAAGGCGGTACGATGCCCAACATGCCGCCCACCCTCCTCCACAACCCGCTCCGCGCCTTCGAGGTCCTGGAGCCCCTCGCCGCCGGGGGCATGGGCCAGGTCCTCCGGGGACGGCACCGACGCAGCGGGCAGGCCGTGGCGGTGAAGTTGCTCTTGGGCCGCGCGGTCGCCACACCGGCGGCCTTGGAGGGCTTCGCCCGGGAGGCCCGGGCCGCGGCGCGCCTCGATCACCCGCACATCACCCGGCTCATCGACTATGGGCTCACTGAAGACGCCCAGCCGGTGCTCATCTTGGAGCTGGCCTCGGGCGGTGACCTCTCGCGCTGGGTGCAGAGCCCGCCGCCTTGGGCCACGCTGCGGGAGGCCATCGGGCAGCTCCTCGACGCCTTGGCCCACGCCCACGCCCGGGGGCTCGTGCACCGCGACCTGAAGCCGGGCAACGTGCTCCTGCGCGGCCGACGGGACCGCCTGCGCGGCGTCGCGCTCACGGACCTCGGCCTCGCCATCTCCGCCCAAGACCGCGCCGACGGCGTGCTCGCCAGCGCCGGGACCCCCCGCTACATGGCCCCGGAGCAGGCCCAAGGCGCGCTCCACGCCATCGGGCCCTGGACGGACCTCTACGGCCTCGGCGCCCTGGTCTGGGCCATCGCCCAAGGAAGCCCGCCGCCCCGGGAAGAGGACGAGGAGCGCCTCGCCGCCGCCTGGCACCCGCCCCGCCTCTCGGCCCCGCCGGGCCTCGGGGACTGGCTCTGCGGCCTGCTCGCGCCCTCCCCCTGGCGCCGACCCCGGCACGCCGCGGCGGCGGCGGCGG
>JAKLKD010000333.1 GCA_023150845.1 Myxococcota bacterium
TGGTGGTGGCGGCGGTGGTGGCGGTGGTGCGCGCCCCAGCGGCGGCGGTGGCCTCGGCGACGACGCGCGGCTGCGGCTCCGGGCCAGCGCCTTCGAGATGGCCTACCTGCAAGAGACCAGCTCCTCGGGCCTCGGCGCCGCGCCCCTCGGCGCCGCGTTCTCGGCGCTCCCGCCCAGCGGCGCGGTCGGCGCGGGCCTGTCGATGGAGATCTGGCCCACCCGCGGCGCCCTGGGCATCGACGCCCGCACGAAGCTCGGGCTCTACCGCGTGTCCGTCGGGGCGGGCATCGCCGAGGTGAAGCTCATCGACGCCGTGACGCCGTCCCAGCTCGGCCTGCACTACCGCGTGCGCACCCAGAGCCCGGTCTCCTTCTTTGTGGGCGGCTGGGGCTCCCTCACCGACACCCTGCTCTTTGAGTTTGAGACCCCGGCCCGGGCGTCCGTCGCCGGGGTGAACCAGCTCGTCTGGGGCGGGCGTGTCGGCGGCGGGCTCATGATCGAGACCGAGCGGGTCTACGCCCGGCTGGAGGTCGGCGAGAGCTTCACGCCGCTGCCGTCGGTCACCCACGCGGCCTTCACCTTGGACGTGCTGCGCGGCGGGACCAACATGATGTGGACCTTCGGCCTCGATTACGACCGCCACAACCTCAGCCTCACCCTCGGTGAGGGCGCTCTGGAGGACACCGTGACGGTCTCCGCCCAGCAGATCACGGCCATGGCCGGGGTCGGGGCGGCGTTCTGATCATGCGCAGGTCTACCCCGCCAATTGGCGACTACAATCTCCTCGACGCCCTCCTCGGAGCCTCCATGCGCCAGCTTCTGCCGGTCGGTCTTCTCAGCGTCGTCGCGGGCTGCGCCGCGCCGGTGGAGTTCACCTGCTTGGAGTCCGACCCCCTCTGCGAGATCGTCACCGTGCTCTCCGATGAGCGCCCGGCGGCCACGGGTGTGGACATCGTCGGCCTCGCCGCCTACCAAGGCGTGGAGCACTGGATCCTCAAGGACGGCGACACCGTCGAGGACGAGGTGCGCCTCGTCGCCGGGCGCGACACCCTCTTCCGCGTGTTCATCGCCCCCCACGACGACTTCGTGAGCCGCGAGATCACCGCCCGGGTCTACGTCTTTCAGGCGGGCAAGCTCTCCGGCGCGGCCCAGGCGAACCTCGCGCCGCTGGGCGTCTCGACGGAGACCGACCTCGGCTCGACGATCAACGTTCGCATCGCGGGCTCGGCGATGGACGGCGACGCCACGGTCCAGGTTGAGCTCGTCGAGGCCAGCGCCACGGCGAGCGGCCCCGAGCGTGAGGGGGACTCCGTCTGGCCCGACGGCGACCCACACCCCATCGTCGTGGAGCAGAACGGCGGGCTGCTGCGTGTGTACTACGTCCCCGTGGTGCAGAAGGACGGCGACACCGAGTACGCCCCGGACATGAGCGACGACCACGTCGAGTCCATCCGCCAGCAGATGTGGGCGGCGTTCCCCACCGCCGAGGTCGAGTTTGTCATCGGCGAGGACTACACCCCGAGCTACCTCATCAGCGACAACAACGCCTGGTCAAACCTGCTCAACGAGATGGTCAACCTGCGCTCCGACCCCGATCGCGGCGTCGAGCCCGACCAGTACGTCTACGGCGTGTTCTCCCAGTCCGTCGCCTGCAGCGGCTGCCCCGCCGGGCTCAGCTACCTGGCCTACACCGAGAGCGCCGACTACAGCCGGGCGAGCATCGGCTACGACAGCATCTCCGCCGGGACGATGGTCCATGAGGTGGGCCACGCCCACGGCCGGGAGCACTCTCCCTGTGGCGGCGCCGCTGGCCCCGACCCGAACTACCCGCATGAGGGCGCCATCATCGGCGTGCGGGGCTACGATCTCCTCTCCGACGTGCTCTTCGAGCCCGACACGGTCTACGACTTCATGTCGTACTGCTGGCCGTCTTGGGCGAGCGACTACACCTGGGAGGCGCTCTACCAGCGCATCAAGGGCGTGAACGCGCTGTACAACGCCGCGCCGTCGAACGCCCGCCTCCAGAACACCGCCCTCCGCCCCCTCTTCGTGAGCCCGGACGGCGAGCTGACCTGGGGTGAGCCCCTGCGCGGCGAGCTGAGCCCGGGGGGCCTCTCGACCCCCGTCGAGCTCCTCGACGACCTTGGCCGTCCGGTCACCGTGGTGGACGGCGTGTTTGTGCCCTATGACCATCTCCCCGGCGGCATGATCGTCATGCCCGACCCCGGCGTCGGCCGGGTGCGGGTCGGCGGGCGGCTCTCCCCGGCGCTCTGAGCGGCGTCCGGGCGGCTCAGGCCCGGAAGTACTCCAGGTGCGGCAAGAGCTTGAAGGACCGGGGCTCGACGGTCTCACCGAGGAGCTGAATGCGCCGGGCGGAGACCGTGCCGCCCACCCACATCGCCGCGTTGAGGTACCGGATCTTCTCGGGGTTTAGGCCCATGAGCCGGGCGCAGGTGGCGTCTACGGCGGGGCACTGGTCGCCCATGACGAGGCAGCCCATCGGCACGGGCTCCCCCTTGAGCGGCCCGTCGCCCTCCATCGCGACCACGCCGTCGACGATGGCGAAGGCGGGCTTGAGCGTGCTCCAGAGGTCAAAGACGGCGTTGTGGATGCCCGCCCAGTGGAGCGGGTTCTTGGGCCAGCCGTAGACCGCGCCGGGCACGACGCCGAAGAGGTTCTTCATCGAGAGCGTCGCCCCGGCCCAGTGGTGGGTCTTCATCTTGGCGACGGAGATGAGCAGGTCGGCGCCGGCCGCGGTGCCCGCGAGGCGGAGGCGCCCGAGGCCGGTGTGGTCATGGACAAGGGCTACGTCTCGGGGCGGATCGACGTTGAGATCGACGAAGGGCACGCCGATGTCGCGCAGCACCACGTCGAGGCCGGATCCTTCGACGAGCAGCTCCGTGTCCCGGCGGTGGCCGGGGCCCTCGGCGACGATGACCTGCTTGGCGCCCAGGCGAAAGAAGGCCTCAGCGACGGCGCCGACGAGCACGGGGTGGGTGTTCACCGGGCGGTCGGGGTGGAACTCGACGAGGTTCGGCTTGAGCACGACCCGGGCGCCCTTCGCCCGGCGGACGAGCTCGGGGTAGGTGCTCAGCGTCTCCTGCACGGTGCGGCTGAGCCCCGGGCCGTAGTCGGTCACGGCGCGAACGGTCACCCGGGCCTCGGGCTGGCTCAGCTCACGCCAGGCCAAGGCGCCCGTGGAGGCGACGGCGAGGCCAGCGGCGCCGCCCAAGAGCGCGCGGCGGGTGAGCTGGCTCATGGGCGCTCCGCGACGAAGGGGTGAGGGGCGCCCGCGACGACGTTGAGGGCGCAGAGGCCCAAGGCGAGGCGGTCGAGGCGGGTGGAGGCGCCGCCGCGCTGCAGCCGGGCGAGCAGGCGGTCGGGGAGGTCGAGGGTCGGCGCGCCGTGGGCGCTGAGCGCGAGGATGGTCAGCGCGAGGGAGGTCGTCGACTCCTCCTCACGCACCCGGCGCACCCGGTCGAGGCCCCGAGAGACGGCGTCTGAGCCCGGGAGCGCCATCACCGCCCAGGCCGTGACCCCGAGCTCACTCTCCAGATCGGTGTCGAGCACCCGGGGGTTGCCGTAGTTCCAGCCGCCGTCGCTGCACTGCCGGTCGAGCAGGAGCGCGCGGCCCTCGGCGGCCCGGGGGTGCCCGGCCTGCCCGGCGGCGGCGAGGCTCAAGAGCGCGTAGGCCGTCGGCTCCACCCAAGGGGCGGTGCCCGGCATCCACGACCAGGCGCGCAGGGTGGCGTCGTGGCCGAGCAGGCCCTCCTCGTCCTCGACGACCTGGCTCTCGGCGCTCAGGATGCGGGCGATGAGCGTGTCGATGAGGGCGGCGGCGGCCTCCCGCTGGGGCTGGTGGCTGCGCAGGGCGGCGGGCAAGAGCAGGCCCGCCCAGCCCTCGCTGGCGGCGGTCAAGGCGCTGAGGCTCGCGGCGGCCCCGGCGGCGGCGGCGAGCACGGTGACCTCGGCGGCGGCGGGCTGACCGGGCAGGTACGGCCAGCCCCCGTCGGGGAGCTGGGCGTCACGCAGGAGCCGGTGCAGCGCGTCGAGGTCCATGCCTTCAGGGTAACCGCGACCGGGCGGCGTTGACAGCCCTCCCTAAGCCGGGGCAAGCTCAGGGCCCCGTGATCCCCTCGGAGCCCCATGATCCCCACCAGTCGCCGCGTGCTGTTTGTGTGTACGGGCAACATCTGCCGCTCCCCCGCCGCCGAGGCCATCGCCCGGGGCCTCGCCGCCCAGCACAGCCTCGTCGGCTGGAGCTTCGACAGCGCCGGGACCTACCACGGCCACGCCGGGGAGGAGGCCCAGCCCCACAGCCGCGCCCTCTGCGCGCGGCTCGGCTTCCCGATCACCCACCGCGCCCGGGGGATCCGCAAGACCGACGGCGCCCAGTTTGACCTGCTCATCGGCCTCGCCCACGAGCACGTCCGCCAGCTCAAGGGGCACTTCCCCGAGCACGCCGGGAAGGTGTCCTTGATGCGGGACTGGGACCCCCAGAGCGTCGGGCTTGACGTGGAGGATCCCTACGGGGAGCCCTACGCCGCCTACGAAGAGATGGGCGAGGTGCTCATCCCGGCCATTCGGGGGCTCCTGGGCCTGCCGCCGCGATAGCCGGGGCGGCTCAGAGCGCCTTCTGCATCCAGCGGTGGGGGATCCCGGCGTCCATGAAGGGCTCACCGAAGATCTCGTAGCCGAGCTTGAGGTAGAACGAGACGGCGCTCTCCTGGGCGGCGAGCTTCACGCCGAGGAGCCCCTGGGCCTGGGCCTCCGCCTCCAGCCGCGCCATGAGCGCCGCGCCGACGCCGAGGCCCCGGGCGTCGGCCCGCACGGCCACGCGCTCGGCCTTCGCGAGCTCCCCGACGAGGCGCATCCGGGCGGTGCCGACGGCCTCGTCCCCACGCCAGGCCAAGAGGTGCAGAGACTCCCCGTCACGGTCGTCGAGCTCATCGGCCTCGGGCACGCCCTGCTCCTCGATGAAGACGACGCGGCGGAGCTGCAGACAGATGGGGCGCTGGGCGAGGCTGGCGATGTGGACCTGGACGGGTGACATCGACCTATCCTATCTCGGAGCGCGCATGCCTCAACTCGAAAGCACGCTTCACGCGGACGTGCTGATCCTCGGCGCGGGCCTCGGCGGCCTCGGCGCGGCCTTGACCCTCGCCCAAGGCGGCGCCCGGGTCGTCGTGCTCGACGCCCGCGGCCCCGGCGAAGATGGCTTCTCTCGGGGGCTCGGCCTCGCTCTGGTCGGCACCGAGGAGCACCCGCACCACCTCGCCGCGGGCCTCGGCGTTGAGCGGGCCGCGGAGTACATCCGCTTCTCCCGGCGCTCCGTCGCGGGCCTGGCGGCCTTGGGGCCCGTCGAGCCCGGCCCGACCCTACGTTTTGCTCTCGGCGAGCGTGAAGAGGCGGA
>JAKLKD010000334.1 GCA_023150845.1 Myxococcota bacterium
GACGAGGCCGGCGCCACGGATGAGGGTGGTCTTCATGGCGGTCCCTTAGCTCCAGCGGAAGGCTTCGACCCGCTGGTGGGTCGCGAAGAGGAAGAACGAGATAAAGCTCAGGTAGTACGCCACGTCTCGTGTGTGGATGAGGCCCTTGGTGAGGTCCTCCATCCGGTTGATGAGCGAGGCGAAGCCGAGCACCTCAGCGGCGAGGCCCGTCGTCGCGGACTCCGCCCAGCCGAGCACCCAGAGCAGGAGGAGCATGCCGAAGCCGAGCACCAAGGAGACCACCTGGTTCTCGGTGAAGGACGAGGTGACGAGGCCCACGGAGACGAAGGCGCCGGAGAGCAGGAACATCGCGAGGTAGCTGGAGGCGACCACGCCGATGTCGGGATCACCGAAGTAGAACAGCACGCCGACGTAGTGCAGGGTGCAGGCCAACATCACGGCGATGAAGCCCATCGCCCCGACAAACTTGCCGAGCACGATCTCCGTCGTGGTGATGGGGCTCGTGAGCAGGAGCTCCAAGGCGCGGGTCTTGCGGTCCTCGGCGAACAGCCGCATCGTGAGCGCGGGCACCACGAAGAGCAGGATGATCGCCGTGTTCCCGAAGAAGGGCGCGACGAGGTACTCGTTGAGGTTCATGTCCGGGGCGCCGTAAGGCGAGAACGCCTGCTCCGCGGACTGAATGGCGTAGAGGCTCACCAAGGCGGCGAAGAAGAAGCCGGTGATGAGCAAGAAGGCCGAGAGCGCCAGCCAGCCGACGGGGGTGGCGAAGTAGGCGGAGAGCTCGCGGCGCGCGATCGCCAGGACGTTGCGCATCAGGGGGTCGCTCCCATCGTGAGGCGGAGGTAGATCTCTTCGAGCCGGGCCCGGCCCGAGAGCTCCAGGAGGCCAAAGGGCGCGGCGGCGTTGGCGACGTGCTCGCGGCGGTCGCCGTCGGTGGTGAGGCGCAGGCGGCCGTCACCCTCGTCCACGACGGCGCTGACGCCAGCAACGGCGCGCAGGGCCGCGGCGGCGGCGTCTCCGGGGCGCGCGACGACGACGGTCACCGTGCGCTGCTCCCCGCCGAGGCGCTCGATGTCGTCCTCAGCGACGATGCGCCCCTTGTTGATGATGATCACCCGGCGGCAGATGGCCTCGATGTCGGCCAACACATGGGTCGAGAGGATGATGGTGCGCTTGTCCTCGACGAGGTCGTGGAGCAGGTCGCGGATCTCGACGCGCTGGGCCGGGTCCAAGCCGGAGTTGGGCTCATCGAGGATGAGCACCTCGGGGTCGTGCACGAGAGCCTGGGCGAGGCCCACACGCTGCCGGTACCCCTTGGAGAGGTGCTCGATGATGCGGTGGCTCACCTTGGCCAGGCCGACCCGGGCGATGGCCTTGTCGGCGGCGGCGAGGGGGTCCGACACGCCCTTGAGCTGCCCAGCGAAGGCGACGTAGTCCCGCACGACCATGTTCGGGTAGAGCGGGGGCACCTCGGGGAGGTAGCCGATCCGGCGTTTTACCTCTCGCGCGTCGGTGAAGACGTCACGCCCGTCCACCGTCGCCCGGCCCTCAGTGGCGCCCAGCGAGCCGGTGATGATGCGCATGGTGGTGGACTTGCCCGCCCCGTTGGGACCGAGGAAGCCGACGACCTGCCCTTTGGGCACCTCGAAGCTCACGTCTTCGATGGCGGTGGTGGCGCCGTAGCGCTTGGTGAGATGTTCGACCCTGATCATTCAGCAGGACTCCTGGACCCTCACGGGTAATCCGGGCGACGGGCTCGTCAAGCCCCACGCCCCCATTCGCTTCGAGGGGCGAGTTGATTTCCCCTCCGTTCCGGGGCTAAGCTATGTCACGCAACCGCAAGAGGCTGACATCAATGCGCGCACCCGTCCTTGGTCTGACCCTGGCTCTCATGACCTTCACGGCCTGCAAAGAGTCGTGGACGTTGGGGGATGGTGACGGCGACGGCGTCCTCGTCACTGACGGCGACTGCGATGACGACAACGCTGAGGTCAACCCCGGGGCCTCGGAGGTCTGGTACAACGGCGTCGACGAGAACTGCGACGGCCTCGACGCCGACAAGGACGGCGACGGCTACGTAGACGGCGCCTACACCGCGGCCTTCCCGGATTGGCAGACCCGGTTCCCCCTCCATGCCGAGCTCGTCGAGGGCGACTGCTGGGATGACCCCGACGACAGCGCCTACCTCAACGACGCCGTCGACGCGGGCCTCACCCTCACCCCCGACCTCGTCTCCCCCGGCGCTGAAGACGCCTGGTACGACGGCGTCGACCAGGACTGCGACGGCTCCAACGACTTCGACCAGGACGGCGACGGCTTCGACAGCGCCAACGACCAGAAGGCCGACGGCAGCGTCGGAGACGACTGCGTCGATGGCAGCGCCAACGACGAGGTCTTTGAGGACTCCTGCTCCGGTGAGCTCATCACCGTAGACCCCGCCGACGCCGCCAGCGTCAACCCCGACGCCACCGACACCTTCTATGACGGCATCGACCAGAACTGCGACGGCGCCGACGACAACGACGCCGACGGCGACGGCTACGCGGTCTGCAACGAGTGCGACGACACCGACCCCGACACCTTCCCCTCGGACATCCCCGAGGTCTGGTACGACTGCCAGGACCAGAACTGCGACGGCAACGACGGCGACCGCGACGGTGACGGCTATGTAGACGCCGACTACACCGACTCTTGCGCCGACTGGGAGACGATCAACCCCGGGAAAGCCGACGGAGACTGC
This sequence comes from Myxococcota bacterium, assembly GCA_023150845.1. Classification (GTDB taxonomy): domain Bacteria; phylum Myxococcota_A; class UBA796; order UBA796; family CAJQPC01; genus JADKFE01. The sequence continues at coordinate 2,741 of JAKLKD010000334.1, forward strand.
TGGGACGACATCACCGACAACGACCCCGACTACTCGGCGATCAACGGCAACCCCAAGCTCAGCCAGGCCGACGTTCACCCCGACGCCGAGGACATCCCCTACGACGCCGTAGACGCCGCTTGTGACGGTGACACCTACGAGTTCGACGCCGACCAAGACGGCTACGACAGCGACGAGGAGCCCGACCGCAGCGGCGCCCGCGGCGACGACTGCCACGACGACGTCGCTGGCGCCTACCCCGGCGCCACGGAGGAGTGCGACTCCGAAGACATCGACCACGACTGCGACGGGAACCTCAACGACCCCAGCGCCTTGGGCTGCGTGACCTTCTACACCGACGTCGACAAGGACAGCTACGGCACCACGTCGAGCCAGTGCCTCTGCGAGGCCGAGGGCACCTACACCTCCTCCAACAACGACGACTGCGACGACAGCAAGAGCACCATCAACCCGGGCGCCACCGAGGGCATCGGCGACAGCGTCGACTCCAACTGCGACGGCGGCGAGAGCTGCTACACCGACGCCGACAACGACGGCTACCGCGACAGCGCCAGCACCGTGCTCGCCTCCACGGACTCCGACTGCAGCGACAGCGGCGAGGCCACCGCGTCGGACAGCACCGGCGACTGCGCCGACAGCAACAGCGCCATCAACCCCGGCGCCTCGGAGGTCTGCGACGCCTCCAACACCGACGAAGACTGCGACGGCAAGGCCGACAACGACGACCTGCCCTCCTCCGGCACCACCCGCTACTACAAGGACGCCGACAGCGACACCTACGGCGACTCGTCGGACTCCGGCTCCTTGCTCTGTGACGCCAGCACCACCTACAAGGTCACCAACAAGACCGACTGCAACGACGGCAACTCCAGCATCAACACCGCCGCCACCGAGATCGCGGGCGACGAGGTTGACCAGAACTGCAACAGCACCGAGACCTGCTACAAGGACTCCGACAACGACGGCTACCGCCCCGACACCACGAGCACCGTCAGCTCCTCGGACACCGACTGCACCGACAGCGGCGAGGCCAAGTCCAGCGAGCCTACCACCGACTGTGATGACTCCAGCGCCAGCCGCTACCCCGGCAACACCGAGATCACCGGCGACAGCGTCGATCAGGACTGCGACCTCAAGGAGGTCTGCTTCATCGACGCCGACAACGACGGCTACTACCTCTCCTCCGGCACGGTGAGCTCCACCGACACCGACTGCAACGACAGCGGCGAGGGCTCCACCTCGGACACCACCGGCGACTGCAACGACGGCAGCAGCGCCATCAGCCCCGGCGCCACCGAGATCTGCGACGCCTCCAACACCGACGAGGACTGCGACTCCCTCGCCGACGACAGCGACTCCTCGGTCAGCTCCACCGGCAAGACCCGCTACTACAAGGACGCCGACAGCGACACCTACGGCGACTCCTCCGACGTGGGCTCCAACCGCTGCGACAGCAACAGCACCTACAAGGTCACCAACAACACCGACTGCAACGACTCCAGCGCCAGCATCAACACCGCGGCCACCGAGGTCTGTGACGCCTCCAACACCGACGAGGACTGCGACGGGCTCGCCGACGACAACGACTCCTCCGCGAGCTCCACCGGCAAGACCCGCTACTACAAAGACGCCGACAGCGACACCTACGGCGACAAGAGCGACTCTGGCTCCCTGCGCTGCGACACGAACAGCACTTACAAGATCGCCACGAACACCGATTGTAACGACTCCAGCGCCAGCATCAACCCTGCCGCCACCGAGATCTGTGACTCCTTGAACACCGACGAGGACTGCGACGGGCTCGTGGACGACCTCGACGGCTCCGTCTCCTCCGGCAGCAAGATCCGCTACTACATCGACGCCGACAGCGACACCTACGGCGACGAGGCCGACGCTGGCGCGCTCTCGTGTGACGGCACCACGACTTACGAGGTCACGGACAACACCGACTGTGACGACGCGAGCGCCACGACCAACCCTGGCGCCTCGACGGACACCTGCTGGAACGGCGTAGACGAGGACTGTGACGTCGCGGTGGATGAGGGCGCGAGCGGCGCGAGCTGCTACTCCGCCTCGGGCGGTGAGCTCGTCGTGAGCGAGCTCTTCATCCAGAGCAACGCCGGCACCGACCCTCAGGGCGAGTGGTTTGAGATCTACAACCCCCACGCCACCCGCACGGTCTACATGGAGTCCATGACGATCACGCGGCAGAACACCTCAAACGGGAACGTCTCGTTCACGGTGAACGACACCATCGCCGTCTCGCCCCAGAACACCGTCGTCTTCTGTTATGCCGACACCTACCTGGGCACGGACTGTGACTTTGAGTATGGCGCGCTCACCGGCACGAGCTTCGCCCTCACCCACAACAGCAACACGACCGTGGTCATCGCGACCACGGCCGCCGACGTCGCGTCTCGGACCCTCGACAGCGTCAACTACAACGGCGGCTCTGGCGGCTCCGCGGCGCCGTGGCCGGGGCTCCGGGCCGGGTACTCCTACGAGCTCATGACCACCAAGCTCACGGCGACCGACAACCACGACGGCGCCAACTGGTGTGAGACCACCGGCAGCTCAGCCATGTCAATGATGTCCCGTGTCCTTCGTCCGTCGCTCACGCTGCTGACCTTCCTGATCGCTTGCCACGGCGGCGATGACCACGACAAGCCCAACCCTGACGACAGCGCCGCGGACGACTCCAAGGCGGACGACAGCGCCCCTTCAGATGTTGACGGTGACGGCTACAGCGTCACGGACGGTGACTGTGATGACGAGGACGCGAGCCGATATCCTGGCGCCGCGGAGCTCTGCGATCAGCTCGACAACGACTGTGATGACGCCGCTGACGATGGCCTGGCCGCCTGCTTCTTCGGCGAGACCAACAACATCGACTACAGCGCCGAGCTCTTGGCGGGCACGGAGGCCGCCCCCGCGGAGCTCACCCTCGCTGAGGCCGGCCGCCTGAGCCTGGGCGAGGGCACCTTCTACGCGGGGCTCGTGATCAGCGCGAACGTGACCGTCGCGGGCGCTGGCGACGGCAAGACCACCCTGTCGGGCGGCGGCGTGCGGACGATCCTCACCGTGAGCGACAACCCCTCCCAAGGGTACGCCGTCATCATCTCCGGGCTCACCCTCAAGGATGGATACGCGACCACCCCGTACAGAGGCTCCACACGCTACCTCGCCGGGGGCGCGGTGTACTGCATGTCCACCGCGGAGAGCGGCTCCTCCATCACCGTAGACTCGATCAGCGCCAGCGGCGGCGAAGCGTCCCTCGGCACGACGATGTTTTTGTCGGGCTGCGAGACGACCATCACCGACTCAGTCCTCTCGGGGGCGGGCGCCCTCGTCGGCAACGGCGGCATCTACCTAGAGAACGGCGGTCTGACGCTGGAGCGGGTGACCGTGTCGGATTACGCGGCGACCGGGAGCGGCGGCGCGGTGTTTGTCAACACGGACGGTAAGCTCACCCTTCGGGGGAGCACCCTCATCGACAACACGACGGCGGACAGCGGGGCGGGCGTCTTCACCTACGGGCCTGTCGTCTGCGAAGACAGCGGCGTGAGCACGGCGGGCGTCCGGTCCGGCTCGGCGGAGCGGCTCGGGGGCGGGATCTTCCTCGTCGACGACCTCGCCGCGACGGTCACCTCCACCGGCTGCGACTGGGGCAGCGGCGGCGACGACAACAGCCCCGACGACGTGGCGAGTGACTACTTCTCCGGCGCCCAATTCAGCACAGAGTCGTTCTTCTGTGACGCCTACAACGGCTGCGAGGAGCGCTAACGAAGCTCCCGGAGCGTCCCGTCCTCGTCCCGGGTGATGAGGGCGACGCTCTCCCGGCCCGCGCCGACATGAGACATGGCGATCACCTGGGTCTCGCCGCCGTCGGGCCAACGCAGCGTGCGTCGCAGGGGGACGTGCATGTGCCCCAAGAGCAGGAGCTTGGGCCGCATGAGCGCGACGAGGGCCTGGGCGGGGGCGTTGCCGACGTCCTCACCGAAGAAGCGGCGGCCCGTGGCGGCGGTGAGCTCCTCCAGCGTGACGAGCCCCGCGGGCCAGGAGTGCAGCATGAGCACGTCGGCGGGGCCGAGGTCGAGGGCCTGGTCGAGCTCGGCCTCCGTAAAGTAGGTGAACTCCTTGTTGGAGACCGTCCTGAACTGTGTGCCCGGGGGCCGCGGCCCGCGGGAGCGCTCGGGGTGGTGAATGCCCGAGACGCCGACGACGCGGAGGCCGTGCAGCTCGACGGCGCCCACGCGGCCGAGGTAATGGCAGCCCGGCGCGAGCGTGGCGCCTTCGGGGGTCTCGTCGAGCAGCGCGTAGGGCTCATGGTTGCCGCCAATAAAATACAGTGGCCACGGGAAGGCCTCCTCGCCTCGGTAGAAGCGCGGGAAGTCGCCGACGTGGCGGTACTTCTGTGGGGCGGCCATGGACTCGAGGTCACCCTCGTGGCGGTGGGGCTCAAAGTCGCCGACCTGCAGCGCGGCGGCGGGCTCCACGCCCCGTGCGCGGGCGAGGCCCGAGACGAGGCGGACCATGGCGCGGTGCTCGCCGTGGACGTCGCCGACGACGGCGAAGGTGAGCGGGGTGGGCACGTCGTGTAGCCTCTGGGTATGGCGGAGCGCAGAGCTGATCAACGCTCACCGCTCACGGCGATGCTATGCTGTTCGCCTGCGACTCTCAAGGGCGCCACCCCCCACACCTTCCCCGCCTCCTCCGCCGGGCCCGCGGTGAGCGGCCGCTGCTCGGTGCAGCTCGGCGAGACGGCAACGCTCAAGATGAGGCGGACTGAAGACGCCGTGCTGTGCGAGTGAGGGCCTAAGGCTCCACCACCTCCTCCACCACAAACTCGCCGTCCTGGATCACCCACACGTCGATCGGCCCCGTCGTCTCTTCAGTGACGGGGTCGTAGTCGAGCTGGCCGGAGGCGCCGAGGAGGTTCACGGCCACGCCGTCGGAGAAGCTCGCCTTCACCTCGTTCCAGCTCGACGGGCGCACGGCCACCTGGTCCTCGGCGGGCACGCCCGGCGCCGAGAGCTTACGCAGGCCCCGGGCCAGGTTGACGCCGGAGGCGACGCCGCCCTCTTGGTACTCTGTCCAGGCGAAGCCGTAGATGAGCATCCAGGCCGCGTCGTAGGCGTGGGCGGTGTAGGAGTAGGCCGAGGCGTCGTCTTGCCAGGCCGCGACGTAGCTCGCCTTGAAGGCGTCGTAGACGGTGCCCGCGGGGACGGAGGGGCCGGTGCCGCGCACGTTGGGGAAGAGGGCCTGGCCGTCCTCGTTCACGTTCGCGAGGAGGTCCGAGGTGCGGGCCGTGTCTGGCAAGAAGAGGCCGAGGCTCGTGTAGCCGCTGAGCACCCCCGCCGCGTCCAAGAAGCCAGTGAGGTCCGCCACGTCAGAGGAGATGAACAGCACCTCCTCCGGGCCGCTGGTCAAGGCGTCCGCCGTCGCGCCGCCGAAGTCTTCGCCGGTGTAGGGGTAGGAGGTCGCCTCGCCGCCCGCGGCCTCAAAGGCCGTCGTGAACACCTCGTCGAGGCCCTCGCCGTAGGCGCCGACCTCGTAGATCACCGAGGCCTTCTGCACACCTCGGGAGAGGAGGTCCGCCGCCATCACCGCGCCTTGGAGAGAGTCTGGCGGCGCTGTGCGCCAGAGCAGGCCGGGCTCCTCGTCCGTGGCGCTCAGGCCGTCGAGGGCCGTGAGCGCGGGGCTCGTCGCCGAGGGCGAGATGGTCAGCATCCCCGAGCCCTTCGTCGCCTCGTACACCGCCTCCACACGCCCGGAGGACGCCGGGCCGACCGTCGCCACGACGCCCAGAGAGCCCGCCAGCCACTCGCCGAGCTCCACCGCCGCCTCGTCCTTCGTCAGACCGTCGCCGTTGAAGTCCTCTTCATTGCTGCAATGCAGCACGGCGAAGTTGACGCCCTCCAGGCCCGCGTTGTCGTTGGCCTGGGTGACGGCAAGCTCTACGGCCCGGAGGCGGGCGACGTGGCTCTCCAGCTTGTGGTCAAACTGGGTCGCGATGAGGTGGGTGCTCGTCGGGTCGAGGGGGAGGGTCAGCTCGTCCGGCGCCGAGGAGACGCAGCGCTCCGGGACCGTGGTCGTCTCGCAGAGCCCGGCCTCGCCGCAGACCGAGCCCTGCCCGAAGGCGTCGCGGCACTCCAGGTTGGTGGCGCAAGGCGTAGGCTCGGGCACCTGCAGCGAGCAGGCCGAGGTGGGGAGCAGGAGGATCAGCAAGACGGGACGGCGCACCGAAGCACCTCCGCGCGCTCCCGGCGGTTGGGGGCGCGATGACAGGGGACACCAGCTCGACGGAAGTAGGCCAGCGAAGAAGCGTAGCACACGCGGGGCCGCTCGGGATCGTCAGGATGACTGGCAGCGCGAGGGCTCAACTTCAGGCCCGCGCTGCGCTATCCTTGTCGTTCACGAAAAATGACCCCACCCTGGAGCCGGGATGGATCTCAAGGAGCCGAGCGGGCCGCCGAGCGTAGGCCCCTCCCTGATCGGGCGTGTGCTCGACGGGCGCTACCGCATCCTCTCTGAGCTCGCCCGGGGAGGGATGGGCCGCGTCTACAAGGCCGAGCAGCAGCCCTTGGGGCGGCCCATCGCGCTCAAGGTGCTCGACATCGGCCAGCGGGAGGGCGAGGAGGCCGAGGGCTTTCGCCAGCGCTTCTTCCGCGAGGCGGCCATCTGCGCCAAGCTCACGCACCCGAACACGGTGCGGATCTTCGATTACGGCAAGACCGAGGACGGGATCTTCTTCATCGCGATGGAGCTTCTGGAGGGCCTGACCCTGCGCCAGGTGCTCACCTCGGACGCACCGCTTGAGCCCTGGCGGGTGATCGAGCTGACCCTACAGGTCTGCGGCAGCCTCGCTGAAGCCCACGGCCTCGGCCTCGTGCACCGCGACCTCAAGCCCTCTAACATCATCCTCACCCGGCACGCCGACGGCCGGGAGTTCGTCAACATCCTCGACTTTGGGCTCGTGAAGGACATCGGCGTCGAGGCCGCCACCGAGGCCACCCAGGCCGGCGTCATCCTCGGCTCGCCGATGTACATGAGCCCGGAGCAGATCCTCCAGAGCCAGCTCGACGGGCGCAGCGACATCTACTCCATCGGCGTCATCCTGTTCTCGGCCTTCACCGGGCGGAAGCCGTTTCGGCAAGAGAGCCCCCTGGCCTTGATGAACTGCCACCTCAACGTGCCGCCGCCGCCCTTCGCCGAGGTGAACCCTGAGCTCGACCTCCCGGCGAGCCTGGAGTGGATCACCCGCACCTGCCTGCAGAAGGATCCCGCCCGCCGCTTCGCCTCGGTGAAGGAGCTCGCCCGCGCCTTACGCGCCGCGGACCTTGAGCTTCGCGGCGCCTTGCCGAACCTCGTCATGGAGCTCGACGACGCCGGCCGCGTGCGCCTGCCCCCCGAGTTTGAGGAGCAGCTCACCGCCCGGGGCGTGAGCATGAGCCCGACCGGCGCCTCGGGCCCGACCCGCAGCATCCAGGTCCAGTCCACGGGCGGCTCGGCCACGGTCACCTTGAACACCACGGGCTCGGCCCCGGCCCCGCGCCGCGAGTCCCGCGGCCCGGGCCCTGGGACTTGGATCGCCGTGGCGCTTATCGGCCTGCTCTTGGGGCTGCTCGCCGTCGGGGTCGTCTGGGGGCTCAAGGGCGGGGGGAGCTCCGACGCCGCGGATGAGGACAAGGGCAGCCTCGTCACCGTGCCTGAGGCCGCCCCCGCCGCGCCCGCCGCCGCCCCAGCCTCCGCCGAGGGTGAGGCCACGCCCACCACCCCCAAGGCTGCGCCCACCGCCCCCAAGGCCACGCCCGCCGCGCCCAAGGCGACGCCCACGAGCCCGGCCCCCGCCGCCACCCC
>JAKLKD010000335.1 GCA_023150845.1 Myxococcota bacterium
TGACCCTCGCCGTCGCCTTCGGGAGCTACGGCGCCTGGCGCTTCGCTGAGGCCCTCGGCGCCCCGACCGCCGCGCGCTGGGTCGCCTCGGCGAGCCTCGCCGGGAGCGCCTGGCTCTCCTGTGAGCTGCACAACGGCATCTCTGAGGCGGTCAACCTCGGGCCGATGGCCCTCGCCTTGGCTTATACCGCCGAGGCGCTGCAGGCGGGCCCCGGGGCGCGCCCCTGGGTGAAGGTCGGGCTCGGCGTCGGGCTCTCGGCCATCGTCTCGCCGTACCTGGGCCTCGCGACCGGGGTCTGTGTGCTCGTCCGGGCGCTCACGGCCTGGCGCTGGGCCTGGGCGGCGGCGCTCACGGCGGTGGTCTTGGCCTCGCCGACGATCTACGCCCTGGGCGCCCAGCTCCAGCACCCCTTCGCCATCATCAAGCACCCGCCGGAGATGAACGCGCTCCTCGCCGCGCACAACGCCGTCGATCCCCGGGCGTTCTTCGCGCCGCTCGGGTTTCGCTCCGTCGATCTGAGCGCCGAGGGCTTCGAGCACTCGCCTTACCTCGGACTCGTCGCCCTGGGCCTCGGCGTCGTGGGGATCTGGAGCGCGCCTCGGCGCGGGCCGCCGTTGGCCTGGGCCCTCGCCGGGATCGCCTGCGCGACCTTGGCGCTGGGGCCCTACCTCTACTGGGACGGCGCCTTCGTAGAGCTCGGGGGCCGAAAGCTCATGCTGCCCTGGGCCTTCGTGCAGTCGGCGATCCCCGGCCTCGCCATCACCCACCCGCTGCGGCTGGCGGCGCCGACCCTCGTGGTGTGCGCGGGCCTCGCCGCCTTGGGGGCCGCCCGGCTCGGGGCCTGGGCCGGGTGGTTGGTCGTGCCGGTGCTCTTGGACGGGCTCTTGCTCTCCGGCGCGCCGTGGCCAGTGACGGTGAGCCCCGCGAAGATCCCCGCGGTGTACGCCCAGATCCCCTCCGACGACGGGATCGTGCTCGACCTGCCGACCGACGCGGGCACCACGATGTCCACGAGCCGCTACCTATACTACCAGACCGCGCACGGCCACCCGATCCCCTACGCGCCGGACGCGCGCGCGGCGACGAGCCCGCTCCTGCGCCGCGCCAGCTTTCGTGCGCTCGCGGCGATGTGCCGCCGCCGTGCGGATGAGCAGACCCGCTTAGGGTTTGACGGCGGCCCCCAAGACGTCGTCCGCCGGGAGGACTTGACCGCGGAGGGGGTGCGCTACGTCGTCCTGCACCGTGAGCTTGACCCCCACGTCACGCCCGCGCTGAGGGCGGCGTTGGAGGCCGGACTTGGGCCAGGAGTCGAGCTAGGTGACACGATCCTCTGGGACCTCAGGACGGCACCTTGAAGGTTCGTTTACATCTCCTTGACGTTTGTGCCTCTCGCCTGGGAGAATCGGACCAGCCGAGAGAGGAGCGCTGAATGAGTCCGCGCCAGTTGATGACCGCCGCGCTCGTCCTGAGCGTCGCGCTGAGCCTCGTGGTGATGGGCCCAGCGGTCTTCGCGGGGGAGGCGCCAGGGCGCGGACCGGACGTTGTCTCGACCTTATGGGGCATGTGGTGGTTCCAGCAGGCGCTCTTTGACAGCGGGCTGAGCGGCGAAACCCAGCTCGTGAACTTCCCCAACGGGGCCGTCGGCTCGGTGCTCTCGCCGACGAGCGCGCTGTACTTCGCCCTGAGTGAGCCCCTGGTCGGGGTGCCTTGGGCGTCCGCCATCGCCTCCTTGGCCCAGATCTGCCCCTTGGTGATGAGCACCGCCTGGCTCACCCTGCGCCTCGGGGGCTCGCCCACCGCGGCGCTGGTCTCCGCCCTCGCGCTGTTCGCGGGGCGCCCGCTCATGTTTGATCTCGGCGAGGGCTCCGTCGTCGCGATCGCCGCGTTTTATGTGCCGCTGGGCTTCGCCGTGATGCTCGTGCGAATGCGGGAGGGCGCCAGCGGGGCGTTCTGGCTCGCGTGGTGTATGGGCTTCACGGCAGTGGAGAACCCCTACCTCGCGCCTGTGCTGCCCGCGGTCGGCGCCTTACGCGCGGCCTTGCTCTTCCACCGAAAGGAGCTCGTTGAGCTCCAGCGGCTCCTCGTGGGCCTCGCCGCGGGCGCGGCGCTCACCGTCGCTGTGGCCGTGTTGTTCGCCAAAGGCGCGAGCCCCGACTACCCGGGCGAGATCGCCGGCCAGTACGCCATGCTGGGGCCCTTTAAGGTGCCCCTCGTCGAGATGCCCTGGGCGCGCACCTCCCTCTCGGAGCTGCTGATCCCGACGGAGGTGCACTGGACCCTCGACGTAGACGACGCCCGGCGGTCCAACGGCGGGCGATACCTCGGGCTGTCCGTCGTCGCCATGGCCGTGGCGGGCGTCATCACCCGGCCCAAGGCCTCGGCGTTCTGGGCCTGCCTCGCGGTGTTCTGCGCGCTCATCGCCATGGGCTCCGTGATTCATGGCGTTGCCGGGCCGTTCTTGTTCTTGAACACGCTCATGGACGCCGTGGCGCGCCCCTTGACCCAGCCCCGGCGCTTCTTGATCCTCACCCAGATCGGCCTCGCGATCTGCGCGGGGTTCGGGCTCGACGGGCTCAGGGCGCTCGCCGGGCAGTATGGCCGCGCCTTGGCCGCCGGGGTGCTGGCGTTTGTCGGCCTGGACACGCTCCTGCTCGGGGGCGGCGCCCTGCGGATGCCCGGCACCGAGATCCCCGACGCGCCCTGCCTCACGACGCTGCCGAGCGAGCCCGGCGACGGCGTGCTCGTCTGGCCCTGGGACGCGAACGACGGGGACGCGGGCGTGTCTCAGCTCCTTCAGCTCGCCCACGAGCGGCCCTCGCCCCACCGCGGCATCGCCTCCTGGGCGCTCAACGACAGCAACATCCAGATGCGTATCCGCGCCTTGGGCTGGCGGCGCCCTGGCCCGGGCCAGACGCCGCAGATCGACTGGACGAGCCTGTCGGAGCTCGGGTACCGCTGGGTCGTCGTCGAGCCCGCCGCGGATCCCGAGAACGCCGCGGCGCTGGGGTCGCTTATGGGCGACCCGGTGGCGGAGTGTGGGGGCTACGCGGCGTACTCCCTCCCGGGGGAGGTCCAGGTGGCCCGACCGACCCGCCGCCCTTGAGCATCGGGCCGGGGGAGGGCGGCTTGAGCCCCGCGCCGGGCCCGGCGGCCTCGGCGGCGTCTACCTGCTTGAGGAAGTCGAGGCTCGCGGTCCAGGCGACCTGGAGCGCGTCGGCGGCGCCAGGGTCTCCGGCCAGCGCCAAGAGCCGGGCCTCGACGGCGCGCAGGATGCCCTCCCGGTTTGGGCAGGCCCAGTCCTGGTGATGCAGGGGCCAGCTCTCGCGGAGCGGGGCGAGGGCCAGCCGGGGGTGACCGGCCTCGGCGAGGCGCCGCACGGCCTCGTTCCGGGCCTGCTTGATGTTGTAGTAGCGGCTGCCGTGGCCGTAGGCGTCGAGGCGCGTCACCCAGGCCTGAAGTCGGGTGAGCACGGCGTCGGGCTGGGCGGCCAGGGCCGCGTTCAGCGCCTGGGCCTCGGCCTCTAGGGCCGCGCGGTGGTCGGGGTCGTCGAGGCCGAGGCGGCTGAGGCTGCCGATGGCGCGGGGGCCCGGCTGGGCGGCGACGTCGATGAGCGTGTCCCCGGTCGGCAGGCCGCCGAGGCCTTCAGCGGTAAAACCAGGCGAGGGCGTCGTCCACGCCGAGGCGATGGCGGACGGCCAGCGGAGCCGCGGCAGGGCGCTGAGGTCGGGCATCGCGCCGGAGAGGTGCTCCTTCAAGAGCGCCGCGTCGTCGGCCGCCTCGGGCAGGCCCGCGAGCGCCCCGGCCGCGGCGTAGAGCGCGAGGGCCTGACGGCGGCGCTCCGTCGCCTCCCAGTAGCCCCAAGGGTCGGTCATCCCCAGGGGATCCACGGCGTCCAGGGCCGCGGCGAAGAGGCGCACCCGCAGCTTGTGGCGGTCGTCAAAGTCCTTGAAGTCGTCGAGGTTGAGCTGGGGATCGAGGGTGAGGTAAGCCTTGAGCGCCTCCCGCGTGGCCCGGGCCTCGGCGGCGTCGGGCGCCTCCTGGAGCGCGAGGGCCACCACCCGGGCGCGGAGGCCCGCGAGCCCCTCCGTCGTGGGCGGGGCCTCCCCCCGGGCGAGGGCGGCGCAGAGGGCGGCGTCGCGGCGGGCGGCGCTCAGCAAGAGCGAATGAATCTCCGCGGCGGGGCCAGGCTTTGGCGGAGGGAAGGCCGCCAGGGCCTCGGCGAGGGCCCCGTAAGCGGCGGCGGCCCCGGCGAGGTGCCCTTGGGTCGCGGCGAGCCGGGCGCGGTCGCGGCCGATGACGCCGAGGTGCCCCGCGACCCGCATCCGGACGTCGTCCCAGCTCTTCTCGCCGTACCAGCCGAAGTCGGAGACGAAGCCCCCGGCGTTCCACTCCCAGACGGGGTTGTCGGCGGGCAGGGGAGGGCTCCGCTGGCCTTGGTCGTGCTGGGGGCCGCCGCTCGGTGGGGGGCCGCCCATGGCTACATCAGGGCCGCCGCCTTCGGGGCGCTCGGGGGCCGGGTCACCGCCGCAGGCGAGCAGGGCGCAGAGCAGGAGCAGGGCAGGGCGGTCAGCGCGCACAGCGGAACCCCGAGGTCTTGCGGCGGAGCTCAGGCAAAAACTCGTTGCGCTCACCGTAGGGGTTGGGGCGGAAGTCGAAGAAGTACGCGCCGCCACGCACGGCGACGTAGAGCGCGGGGCCCGGCGCCCGGGGGTTGGACGGCCGCCCGTCCTGCTCCGGGCCGAAGGTATAGAGCGACCAACCGTCTACACGGGCGTCCGCGGTGAACTCCCAGGCGTTGCCGAACATGTCGTCGGCCCCGTAGACGCTGCGCCCGCTGGGGTACACGCCGACGGGGGAGGTCGTGTAGTAGCCGTCGCTGTCGTCGAAGTTCGGCTCCTCCATCTGGCCGTGGTTGAGCTTCGTGCCGTCGTACTCTTTGCCCCAAGGGAAGACGCGCTCGTCGCTCGCCGGGCCCAAGGCGGCGAGCTGCCACTCGGCCTCGGTCGGCAGGCGTTTGCCCGCCCAGGCGCAGAACTCCTCGGCGTCGTAGTAGCTCACGAGCACGACGGGGTGGTCCCCGGTGCCCTCCGGGAAGTCGGTGCCAGTCCAGCTCCAGCCGTCTTCAGCCCAGTCCTCATCGACATAAGGCGGGCGATACCCCGTCGCGTCGAGGAACTTTTTGTACTGCGCGCGGGTCACCTCGGTCGCGTCGATGTGGAACGCGGCGACGTAGACCTCTTTGGCCTCGTAGCTCTGCCCGCCGTAGCTCTTGTAGAGGGTCGGATCCCCGGTCATCT
>JAKLKD010000336.1 GCA_023150845.1 Myxococcota bacterium
CTACAAGGACCGGATGAAGTCGAGCATGGTGAAGGCCCTCATCGCCGCCGCCCGAGACCCGAACGAGCCCGTGCCCGCGGTGAAACCCGTGCACCGGGAGCGTTTCCTCCAGGACGGCTTCCGCTGGATCGTCCTCCACCGCGACCTGGCCGAGAGCGACAGCCGGAACTGGGGGCAGCAGCTCCGCCTGAGCCCGGAGGACGTGCAGAAGGTCGGCATCCAGGCGACACGACGCCTCGTCGGCCTGCTCGGCGAGCCCGTCGTCGTCGATGGGGTGCTGGTGATCTGGGATCTCCGCGGCGGCGCCGAGCCCGTGCCCGACGCGCTGCGCCCGGACGACACGAGGCTCTACACCCGCACCTGGGTTAGTGAGCGCCCGCCGGTCTACGAGCAGGTCCTGCGCGAGACGGGCCGAATGGAGTCCCCGAAATGACCGCTCCCCTCGCCGGGGTGAAGGTGCTCGACCTCACCCGCGTGCTCTCTGGCCCCTACGCGACGATGACCCTCGCCGATCTCGGCGCCGACGTGGTCAAGATCGAGCCGCCCAGCGGCGACGACACCCGCGCCTTCGGCCCGCCGTACTCCGGTGGGGTCTCGACCTACTTCATGTCGGTGAACCGCGGCAAACGTTCGATGGTCCTCGACCTCAAGGATCCCGCCCAGCGGGAGACCTTGGCCGAGCTCGCCCGGGTGGCCGACGTCGTCATCGAGAACTTCCGACCCGGCGTCATGGCGCGCCTGGGCCTCGGCTACGAGACGCTCAAGGCCAAGAACCCCCGCCTCGTCTACTGCGCGATCTCTGGCTTCGGCCAGGCCTCGGACGAGCCCGGCTACGACCTCGTCATTCAGGGCTGGAGCGCCATCCCGAGCCTCACCGGCCCCGGGGACGCCCCCTGGAAGTGCGGCGCGTCGATCGCGGATCTCGTCGCGGGGCTCAACGCAGGGCAGGGGGTGCTCGCGGCGCTCTTCCGCCGGGAGCGCACGGGCGAGGGCGCCTTCGTCGATGTCTCGATGCTCGACGGCCAGCTCTCGCTCTTGACCTACCACGCCGGGGCCTACTTCAACGCAGGGGGCCGCCCCCGCGCCATGGGCAACGACCACCCCTCGATCCACCCCTTCCGGACCTACCGGGCCCAGGACGGCTACTTCAACCTCGCCGTGGGCAACGACGCCTTGTTCCGGGCGCTCTGCCGCGTGCTCCAGGTCACCTGGGATCAAGACGAGCGCTTCGCCACGAACGGCGCCCGGGTCTCCCACCGCCGCCAGCTCGACGCGCTGTTGGAGCCCCGTATGGCCCAGGGCACGGTCAACGAGTGGCTCAGCGCCTTTGAGGCCGCGTCGGTGCCCTGCGGTCCGATGGCGGACATCGCCCAGGCCCTCGGGCGCGCCGCGCCGATCGTCACCCCGCACCCGTCCGGGGAGGGCGAGCTCAAGAGCCTGCCGCCTGGCTTCTCTTTTGACGGTCAGCGCCTCGGCGCGACGCTTCCGCCGCCTCGTCTTGGCCAGCACGCGCACGAGATCGTCATGGATTGGTTAAAGCAGAGCTGAGCGTGGTGAGCGTCCCCTCACCGAGCCCTCTCGCACCCCGAACGGGCCGTCGTCGGCTTGTCGGAGCCCCGCCGGTGGATACCATCGGGGCAACCGTGGGCGGTCCCCACGAATGAACACCACGATCCCAACGCCCTCGGAGCGCCCATGAGCAGCGGCAACCCCGGTCCGGATGAGCTCGGCAGCCTGCCCAGCGAGCTTGATCTGCCGATCCTGGCCATCCGGAACACCGTCATCTTCCCGGTCTTGGCTTTCCCCATCAACGTCGGCCGCGACAAGTCGCTCAAGGCGATTGAGCAGGCCATGAACGGCAACAAGCTGCTCGGCATCGTCGCCCAGCGCGACGCCAAGAACGAGGATCCCAACCCCGAGGAGCTCTACACCTCGGGCACGGTGGTGAAGATCCTCAAGTCCGTGCTCATGCCGGGCAACAAGCTCAACGTCATCATCCAGGGGCTCTCGCGCATCCGCGTAGACCAGTGGACGCAGACGGCCGGCTTCTTACGCGCCAAGGTCAGCGTGCACGAGCAGCCCGCTGTGGAGGGCCGCGACTTCGACAAGCTGCTCAACCAGCTCCGCGATCTCGCCCGCCGCATCATCGACCTCTCGCCGCACATCCCCTCCGAGGCGAGCTTCCTCGTCCGCTCCATCGACAACCCCGGGATGTTGGCCGACATCGTCGCCACCAACCTCAGCATCGGCGTTGAAGAGAAGCAGGAGCTCCTCGAGACCTTCGACACGCGCCAGCGCATCGAGAAGGTGATCGTGCTCCTGCAGAAGGAGATTCAGGTCCTGGAGCTCTCGAACAAGATCCAGACCGAGGTGAAGGGCGAGATGGACAAGGCGCAGCGCGAGTACTTCTTGCGCGAGCAGCTCAAGGCCATCCAGAAGGAGCTCGGCGAGGTCGACGACCGCCAGGAGGAGTTCGAGGAGCTCAAGAAAAAGATCAAGGAGGCGCGTATGCCCAAGGAGGCTGAAGAGGCCTCCTTCAAGGAGCTCAAGCGTATGGCGCGCATGAGCCCCGGCGCGGCGGAGTACACCGTCTCCCGCACCTACCTCGACTGGCTCGTGGAGCTGCCCTGGGCGATCTCGACCGAGGACCACCTCAACGTCGATGAGGCCCAGAAGATCCTCGATGAGGACCACTACGGCCTCGAGAAGGTCAAGCAGCGCATCGTGGAGTACCTCGCGGTGCTCCAGCTCAAGCAAGACATGAAGGGCCCCATCCTCTGCCTGGTCGGCCCCCCCGGCGTCGGCAAGACCTCCCTGGCGAAGTCCGTCGCCCGGGCGCTCGGCCGCAAGATGGTGCGCATGTCCTTGGGCGGCGTGCGGGATGAGGCCGAGATCCGCGGCCACCGCCGCACCTACATCGGCTCCTTGCCGGGCAAGGTCATCAAGAACATCAAGAAGGCCGGGGTGAACAACCCCGTGTTCATCCTCGACGAGATCGACAAGCTCGGCGCCGACTACCGCGGCGACCCGTCCTCGGCCTTGTTGGAGGTGCTCGATCCCGAGCAGAACGACACCTTCGTCGATCACTACCTCGACCTGCCCTTCGACCTCTCGAAGGTGCTCTTCATCGCCACGGCCAACGTCAGCGACCAGATCCCTGGCCCGCTGATGGACCGCATGGAGGTCCTGCGCATCCCCGGCTACACCCCCGAGGACAAGGTCAAGATCGCCAAGAACTACCTGCTCCCCGAGGTCCGTGAGGATCACGGCCTCAAGGCGCACCAGTTCACCGTAGACGACGAGGCCATCCGCCACGTCATCCAGTCCTACACCCGCGAGGCGGGCGTTCGTAGCCTCAAGCGTGAGCTGGCGGCCTGCGCGCGCTGGGCGGCCCGGGAGATCGCCGCCGGTCGCGCCACCTCGGTGAGCGTGAACATCGAGCTGGTGAGCGAGATCCGCGGCCCGATCCACTTCTTCTCCGAGGTGGCCGAGCGTACGTCGGTCCCCGGCGTGGCCACGGGCCTCGCCTGGACGGCGACGGGCGGCGACATCCTCTTCATCGAGGCCACCCGGATGCGCGGCAAGGGCAACCTCGCGCTCTCGGGCTCCTTGGGCGACGTGATGAAGGAGTCGGTCGGCGTGGCGCGGTCCTACATCCGCTCCATGGCCGCGGACCTCGGCGTAGACGCCGACGTGTTTGAGCGTGAGGACATCCACGTGCACGTCCCCTCCGGCGCCGTGCCCAAGGACGGCCCCTCGGCGGGCGTCACCATGCTCACCGCCATCGTCTCCTTGCTCACCGGCCTCACCGTGGACCCCACCATCGCCATGACCGGCGAGGCGACGCTCCGCGGCGCGGTGCTCCCCGTCGGCGGCATCAAGGAGAAGGTCCTCGCGGCCCATCGTTCGGGCATCCGTACGGTCATCCTCCCCGAGAAGAACCGTAAGGATCTCGTCGAGGTGCCCGATGAGGTGCAGAAGGAGATGGAGTTCGTCTTCTGCAGCCGCATGGAGGAGGTGCTCCACCGTGTGCTCGGTGAGGACAACCTCAAGGCCAAACGCGCCGAGCTCGAGGCCGTGAAGGCCGCCGAGGCCGCCGCCCGCGACAAGAAGCCCAGCGACGGCCTGCACGCCTGAGCGTCCTGCGCCACGGCGTCGGGATCGCCCTGGTCCCGGCGCCGATGTCTGAATAAAGGGGGGAGGATGTTTAAGCCGCTCCCCTTCAAACGTGTCCTCGTCGCCAACCGCGGCGAGATCGCCGTTCGTGTCATCCGGGCCTGCGCCGAGCTGGGCCTGGAGACCGTCGCCGTCTACTCCGACGTAGACCGTGAGTCGCTGGCGGTTCGCCTGGCGACGATGGCGTTCCCCATCGGCCCGGCGCCCTCGTCGCAGAGCTACCTGCGCGGCGACAAGATCCTGGAGGTCGCGCGCCTCTCCGGGGCCGAGGCCATCCACCCCGGCTACGGCTTCTTGTCGGAGAACGCGAACTTCGCCCGGCAGGTCCTCGCCGCGGGGCTCGTGTGGGTGGGGCCGCCGCCAGACGCCATCGACGCCATGGGCTCCAAGACCGGCTCGCGGCAGCTCATGAAGGCCGCGGGTGTGCCCGTGGTGCCGGGCACCGTCGAGCCGCTCCACGACGAGGAGGAGCTCATCCGGATCGCTGAGGAGATCGGCTACCCGGTGATGCTCAAGGCCTCGGCCGGCGGCGGCGGCAAAGGCATGCGCAAGGTCAACTCGAAGGAGGAGCTCCTCGCGGGCTTCCGCGCGGCGCGCTCTGAAGCGCGGTCCTCCTTCGGGGATGACGCCGTCTACATCGAGAAGTTTGTCATCAACCCGCGCCACGTCGAGGTGCAGGTCCTCGCCGACCAGTACGGCGAGACCTTGCACCTCTTTGAGCGCGACTGCTCCATCCAGCGGCGCAACCAGAAGGTCGTCGAAGAGACGCCTTGCCCCGTGCTGCCCCAGGCCACTCGCGAGGCGATGACGGCTGTGGCCGTGCAGGCCGCGAAGGCCGTCGGTTACGTCGGCGCGGGCACGGTGGAGTTCCTCTTCGGCGGTGACGGCAGCTTCTACTTCTTGGAGATGAACACCCGTCTCCAGGTGGAGCACCCCATCACCGAGGCCATCACCGGCGTCGATCTGGCCCAGGCCCAGCTCCGCATCGCGGGCGGCGAGCCCCTCTGGTTCCACCAAGAGGACCTCAAGATCAACGGCCACGCGATCGAGTGCCGCGTGTACGCCGAGGATCCCGCGGCGAACTTCGCCCCGGCGCCCGGGCTCATCACCAC
>JAKLKD010000337.1 GCA_023150845.1 Myxococcota bacterium
TCTCGGTGAGCAGCGTGGCCTCCCCAGCACGGTCGCCGAGGTCGTGTGTCCGAATAAGGGCCAGGTTGAAGAGCTCTAGCGCCCGCTGCTTGTCCCCGAGGGTGACGTAGATCTTGCCGATGTTGTAGAGCGTGATGGCCTCTCCAACGAGGTCGCCCAGCGCGCGTCTCAGGACGAGGGACTGTTGGTGAGACTCCAACGCCCGCTGCATGTCCCCGAGCTTAAAGCTGATCCCGCCGATCTCGGTGAGCGTCGCGGCCTCCCCCGCGCGGTCGCCCAGGGCGCGTCTCAGCAGGAGGGACGCCTCAAAGTGCTCCAGCGCCCGCTGCATGTCCCCAAGCTGGAAGGTCACCCTGCCCATGTTGTACAGCGTGGTGCCCTCCCCAGCGCGGTCCCCCACGGCGCGCCTGAGCGGGAGCGCCTGCTCGAAGGTCTCCAGCGCCCGCGTCCAGTCCCCGAGCTCGTAGTAGATCAACCCGATGTTGTTGAGCGTGCTGCCCTCTCCAGCGCGGTCGCCGAGGGCGCGTCGCAGCGCGAGGGCCCGCTCATTGAGCTCCAGCGCCCGTTTTTTGTCGCCAAGGGCGGAGGTCGCCGAGGCGAGGTTGTTGAGCGAGGCGGCCTCTCCCTCACGGTCGCCGAGGGCGCGGTGGAGGACGAGGGCCTGCTCGTAAAACTCCAGCGAGCGTCGGTGGTCGCCGAGGGCGGTGTAGACCCGGCCCATGCTCTGCAGCGTGCTGGCCTCTCCAGCACGGTCGCCGAGGGCGCGGAGGACGAGGAGGGCCTGCTCGTAACTCGCCAGCGCGCGCGTCAGATCGCCGAGGGCGAAGCTGGCCACGCCGATGGCCTGCAGCGAGTCGCCCTCTCCGGCGCGATCGCCGACGGCGCGGCGCAGGGAGAGGGCCTGCTCATAATGCTCCAGCGCCCGCGCGTGCTCCCCGAGGGCGTAGTGCAGGCGGCCGATTCGGTTGAGCGTGGCGGCCTCTCGGGCGCGGTCGCCGAGCTCACGCTCTATCAGGAGGGCCTGCTCGTAATGCTCCAGCGCGTGTCTGGGGCCGCCGAACGTGGAGTGGACCTTGGCGATGTAGTGGAGCGTCGTGGCCTCCCCCGCGCGGTCGGCGTCGGCGCGATGAAGCAGGAGGGCCTGCTCAAGATGATCCAGGGCCCGCTGCGGGTCACCGAGGGCGAAGTACACCACGCCGACGTTCTGGAGCGTGTAGACCACACGCCGCGCGTCGCCCGTCGCGCGCGCGGTCTTGAGGCAGGCCTCGAGCAGGCGGCGCGCGTCCTCCTCTTGTCCCGTGGCGGCCTTCACCACGGCGGCCCAGAGCGCGAGGTCCACCAGGTCGGGTGAAGCGGCGAGCCCGTCACGAGCCGAGGACAGGATGAGATCGGCCTGGGCGGGCGCGCGCTGATGCCCGAAGCGCAGCGCCAGCGTGAGGTCGAGGGCACCCTGGGGGTCACTCATCGTGAAGCTGCCGAGGTGGACGTCCGCGAGCCCGCGGATGCCTGCTCGGCCCGGCGACGTGCTGTTTGTGAGCAGATCCCAGCCCACCAGCGCCGCGCCGACACACACGCGCTGGTGCTGAAGCGCCTCGGCGTCCAGGGCGCCATCGGCGGCCACAGCGCCCCGATCCGCCGGGCTGGCCCTCTTGGGGCGGCGACGCCCCGCGGCCTTGGCCGATGCGTGCGCCGCCTCGTCGCTGGCCTTCAACACCCGCTCGCCCGTGGGGGCCTCGCAGGAGGTGTTCCCCCACAGCACGACGTCCGCCCCGAGCGCCTGGCCGATCGCCCGCGCCTCGGCGTAGGAGGCGACGGGCCGGGAGACCCGCAGCAGCTCCAGCTCCGCGAGCGGGAGCGGCGCCTTCGACCCCTGACGCTCCTCCTGGACCATCACGCCCAGGGCGCGGCAGAGGTGGTCGGCGATGCGCGCGCCGTCCGCGGGGGTGCCGCCGGCCACGCTCACATCGAAGTCCAAGATCACCACGCGGGTGGCCCCAGCGCCGGTGAAGGGGCCCGGCGTGTCCGTGGCCTCACAGCGCGCCACGGGGGGCCCGTCCTTGGCCTCTGCGGGGGTGTGGGCCAAGGCGAACGAGAGCAGCAGGGGGAACGACAAGAGCTTCATGGTCTAAACCTCACCGTGGCAGGCTACCACCGGCGCGCGGTCTTGGCCCTCATCTCCCAGCCCCTCCGTCTCACGGCGAGCGATGGGGGCACCAAAGACCTCTTGGCGGCTTGGCGCTGGCCCAGGGACTCCTCCTCCGCCCCGCGCGCGTTCAGCTCCAAGAGCCGGGCGAGCACCTCGTCATGCACCTCATCGGGCCAGCGGTAGCGCCGACGAGGTACTGCCGGGCACGAACACGCACGATGTCGCCGGGGGCTGGGGTCATCGCGGGGGGGCTCCACAAAGAAGAGTCGGCGAGGGCAGCATAGTTGGTCTGGGGGTGCGCTCCCCTCCCCCACTTCCCGGGTGCCCCCTCCTCGGCGGGGTGATAAGCGCCGGGGCGGAGGCCCCATGATGAACGCTCCCTGGCACCCTGGCTCCTGGCGGACGCGGCCGATCCGGCAGCAGCCCCAGTATGACGATCCTGACGCGCTGGACGCCGCCTTGCGCCAGGTGAAGGCCCTGCCGCCCCTGGTGCACGCCGGGGAGGTGGACCGGCTAAGGGAGGAGCTCGCCGAGGCCAGCGCCGGGCGGCGCTTCTTGCTCCAGGGCGGCGACTGCGCTGAGCGTTTTGTCGACTGCAACGCCCCCACCATCGAGAACAAGCTCAAGATCTTGCTCCAGATGAGCGTCGTGTTGACCTGGGGCGCCCGCACCCCGGTCGTGCGGGTCGCCCGCCTCGCCGGGCAGTACGCCAAGCCCCGCAGCAACGACACGGAGCTCGTCGACGGCCGCGAGGTGCTGAGCTACCGCGGCGACCACGTCAACGGCATCCACCCCGACGAGCGACAGGCCGACCCCAGCCGGATGGTCCGCGCCTGTTACCACAGCGCCGCCACGCTCAACTATGTCCGCGCGCTCCTCGCCGGGGGCTTCGCCGACCTGCACCGGCCCTCGACCTGGGACCTCGGCTTTGTGCGGCATCCCCGCCGCCGCGCCGAGTATGAGCAGATGATTCAGCGCATCACGGAGTCGATACAGTTCATGGAGGCCGCCGGGGCCCCGTACTCCGAGAGCCTCAAGACCTGCGAGCTGTTCACCTCCCACGAGGGCCTGCTCCTGGCCTATGAGGAGGCCCAGACCGTGCGGGTCGGCAACGACTGGTACAACCTCGGCGCCCACCTCTTGTGGATCGGCCACCGCACCCGACACCTCGACGGCGCCCACGTCGAGTATTTCCGCGGCATCAAGAACCCGCTGGGCGTCAAGGTCGGCCCGGGGCTGGAGGCCGCGGAGCTGATCCACATGCTCGACCGGCTCAACCCGGACAACATCCCGGGCCGCATCACGCTCATCGTGCGCCTCGGCGAGAAGGGCGTCTCGGCGAACCTCCCGCCGCTCATCCAGGCGATCCGCCGCTCGGGGCGGGCTGTGCTGTGGTCCTGCGACCCGATGCACGGCAACACGGAGTCCACAGCCTCGGGCCTCAAGACCCGCGACTTTGACCGCATCCTCTCGGAGCTGCGCCAGTCCTTCGACCTGCACCGACTGTATGGCAGCGCGCTCGGCGGCGTCCACTTTGAGCTGACCGGCGACGACGTCACGGAGTGTGTCGGCGGCCCCCAAGACCTCCAGGTCTCCGACCTCTCCCGCAGCTACGAGACCTTCTGCGACCCCCGCCTCAACTACGCGCAGTCTCTGGAGCTGGCCTTCTTGGTCGCCCAGCACATCGGCCAGGCCCGAGACGGCCACCTCTGAGCCCCAAGACAGGGCGCTCTACCGCGGCGCAGCTTGTTGCGGACATCCCTTGTCCGCTGATCAGGCTTGTGGTAGAGCTAGGCGATGGAGCGAGCCTCACACAGCGACGCCATGGTGATCGGCCTCACGAGCCTGACCCGCGCCGCGTGGCTGGCGGAGCTCACGGCCCAGCTCGCCCACCTCTGGGCGATGATGGGCCACACCGTCGCGCTCATCGACGGGGACCCCTGGGGGGAGTCCCCGGCGGGCTGGGCGGCGGACGAGCCGGGGCGCCACGCTCTGAGTGAGCTGCTCGACGGCGCGATCATCGGCGTCGACACCGCCCCGGCGAGCGTCGCGCTCAGCGCGGCCTTGGGGGAAGAGACGCCGAGCGGGGCCTTGGGCCTGATGCTCGCCTCCGGGGACACGCCGCCCCCCGCCGCGCCGACGGCGCGCTCGGTGCTCTTCGCCCGCCGCGCTCTGCAGCGCGCGCTCGTGGGCATGACCCGGGCGGACGTGGTGCTCGTGCGCCTGCCGCCGCTCGTCGAGCCCGTGGGCCAGGCCCTCGGCGCGAACCTCGTGGACGTGCTCGTGCCTTGTCTGGGCCCCCTCGACCTGCCCCAGGCCGGGCCGCTCTTGGCCCAGAGCGCGGCGATGCAGGCGAAGGACATCCTCGTGCTGCCCGTGGAGCTCTCGGCGAGCCCCGTAGACCCCTCGCTGTGGCGGGCCCACCTCGGCCAGGTCCCGGCGGCGCAGCTCCGCTGGGGGCGCGCCGCGGCCCGGGGCGGCGACGAGGTCCAGGAGCTCGTGGGCGCGCTCTCCGACCTCTTGCGCCCCCGGGTGAACCTCGCGCACCCCGATCCCGTCGAGGCGATCCTAGAGGCCGACGCCCTGGAGCAGCACGGCGGGGCCTACGCGGGCTTCCGGCGCCTGCTCGCCCGGGACGTGACCGAGGCGATGCGCTTCTTCCGCGACGCCTTGGCGGGCCGCGGCGCCACCTTACGCAGCGCCGCCGAGGCCCTGCGCGCCATGGACGACGCCGGGCTGGGCCTGGATCTGTTGGCCTATGGCCTGCGGTACGTCGTGCAGAAGTTCCGCGTCGCCGAGCCCGACGCCCTGAGCGAGTATGTGCGGGAGCTCGGGGAGCGGCTGCTAGAGGCGGCTAAAGAGACGCCGAACGACACGACGACACGACTCAAGATTGACGTCGCGTTCGCGATGCTCAACCATGCGTTCTACCTCAAGGACGTCGTCGAGGAATACGACCTCGACCTCGCTCAAGCGGCCAACCGCCTGCTCTTGGAGGCGACGGACGAGGTCGAGCGCGCGGAGGGGCTTCCTGGGGCGTGTCTGCGGCTGGCGGAGGGGTTCGCACTGCATGGGATGCTTCGCGCCGACAGCCGAAATGCTGAGC
>JAKLKD010000338.1 GCA_023150845.1 Myxococcota bacterium
CCCGAAGGCCGCCCCCTGGCCCAGCGGAACGCCGACGGCGATGAACGCCTCACCTTCTACGGCCTAAGCCACGGATCCTTGCCTCTGGAGGTAGTGACCGAAGACGGCGAGGTCATCACCGAGATCGTCGTCGAGGGCGTGCGCTTCGGCCAGCAGCGCAGCGGCGAGGCCAAGCCCACGCCCATCGTCACCGATCCGCGCGGCGCGGTGTTGCAGCTCGGCGGCGAGACCTTGCCCGCCTTCGGGGCCTTCGGGGAGAACACCCAAGGCCCGAGCGGCCATGACGAGCGCCACCTCTTCGCGGGCTTAGAGTCCATCCCCGAGGCCCCCGGCGTGATGTTGGCCCAGCACCGGGCCTATCACCCGCGCACCGGGCGCTTCCTGAGCCCCGACCCGCTCGGCCTCGCGGGCGGGCTGTTTCGCACCCGCTACGCCGAGGGCGACGGCGTGAACCTCGTGGACCCGACGGGGTGGTCCGCAGGCGGGCCGAGCACGACCGACTACGGGCAGATGGCCGAGAGCGGCGACAACGGCGACGGGCCGTCGAAGGGCGTCGAAGGCGGGGGCAGCGAGAAGAACACCAGCTCGCAGTCCGCGAGCCTCTGCTCGCTGAGCCCCTTCGCGTGCGGGGGGATGGACACGGGCGCGCTCGGCCCGCAGCGGAAGCGCGGCTGCTTCGGGGCGGCCCCCGAAGAGGGGGAGGCGCCGGGCGATGTAGACGCATCTAGCTCGGGAACGGTCCAGACGGCCAAAGATCGCACCACTGGCAAGCTCTCGCTCGTGGTGCTTGGCGACAGATGTGACGGCCCATGCAAGGGCACGGACTCCTACGAGGCGCTCGATGGCAGCGGCGAGTACGAGTACAGCCACCTCGGTGACTTGATCGGGAGCGCCAACAAGAAGAGCGACGCTGGCGGTGGAGCCGACCCGACCGCGCCAGGCGAGAGCAGCGGCGAGTCCTCCCCGACGACCGAGGGTGAAGGCAGCCTCATCGGCCTCGGGACAACCCGCATCGGATCCGACGACCCAGTTGAGGACGTTGCGCTATTCGTAGCCGGGCTCGCATCGCAGTTTGCCAGCGATGAGTTGCTCGGCGCTCTCGATCCTGCACTTGACGATCAGAGCGCTCACTATCGCTCTGTGGCCTACGATTTTGGTAGACTCGCAGGAGCAGGTGCTTCAACGGGTCTAGCCCTCTATGAGATCTACGTCGGGGCCATGATAGGAGCGGGCGGTTCAGCTCTGGGCATCGCAGGCGCGGCCCCCACAGGTGGAGCAACGCTGGGCGCAATTCCAGTCGTTTCTACAACCAGCCTTCTGCTGATAGGCCACGGAACAGGCATATTGGGCTCACGACTCGCGCGTGGTATGCCGGACATTCCGAACTATTCAATGGCCGAAAGCACAGGTATTCCTGGAGGTTCGACAGGCCAAGGTGTACCAAGTTACATTCCTAAAGACTCAAATGGGTCACCACTCTCAATACCTCGCGATGCAAACGGAAGGCTAGTCCCAAGCTCAGATGCGCCTCATACACAGATCGGTCACCAACAGGGCAGACGCGGTGACTACGTCCAAACGGTAGAGTTCGGTGAAGGGGGCGTTCCGGTGAAGCGGGTAGACTGGACAGATCACGGACGCCCAAAAGATCACACCAATCCTCATGTGCATGATTATTCACCAAACGAGACCGGCGGGAGTTTCAAAGAAGGTAAAGCCCGCCCGCCTAACCCAGGAGAGTTCTGATGGGTATTCCACCTACGGCACGCTACATTAGAGATGCTCACTTCCAGCACGCGAGATTCATGTGTACTGGCGAGCAACTTGCTGAAGTGATCGCTACCTGTACTTCCGCAGATCCAGAGCTGATCTGGTGGGCTGCCGATGTGGAAGTAACTGAGTCTCGGGATTTCTGGAGTCCATATGCTACGCACGCTCCCGCGCTGCTCGGCGGTGCTGGCCAGTTCCTATCGAAAGTTAGGACGGTCGATCAGTTCCTGCGCGGTGTTTTTCTTGGCCGGAGATCGCACAGCCAAGATCAGCCGTGCAGGAATGGTGGATTCTGGACAGAGGACGATGATCCCACTGATGAAGGTGGTAATCAGGTGGAGCTGCGAGTGTTTGACACCAGCTACTTTATTCTCTATTCCTGCGACGAGGCAATTTTGGCCGCCCTTTCCCTTCGCTTCTACTCGGAAGAACAACAGTGAGACCGGTTCAGCCACGCTCCTCCAGCTCAATTTGAGGCAACCCGGCTTGTCCCTCGACGCGGCGGATAACGTGGTCTTCGACATGACCGGCAACGTCTTCAGTCCAGAGACGGGCGAGCTGCTCGGAAGTCTGACTGAAGGTGGCGCAAAACTAATCAAGTAGGAAGTGGCATGGCCCGCTCGTGGAAGCATATGTATGTCGTGTTCCGGGTCGAAGGAGACACTTTTGACTTCAGGCAGGGCGAGGATCCCAACTTGTTCATCACCATCAAGGAGATCGTCGATACTGAGGTCCAAGCGGTCGCAGAGGTAAAGCGGCTCACCGCTTTGAACTCGGGCAAGGGATCGCGGTACTTCTTTCAGTCAGCGAAGTATTTCATCAACGACTGCCCCACATCGGATGGTTGACAAGGCCCCGCGTCGGCCTGTTCTTGGCCACCGACAGGCCGATCAAGGCGCCGCGCGTGAGACTCCGAGGCAAAAGACAACAAAGAGAGGGTGATTGGGGCGGTGATCAAGCTCACCAACGTGCTCATCGCCGACGGCGACGACACCGGTAACTTCCAGGCGGCTGAGGGCATGTTCCTCGTAGACGAGGTGATCTCGTTCACGGGCAGGTTTTACGCCCAAGGTGCGGCGATGGAGAGCTTCGGGTTCACCGATCCGCTCACCACAGCTTCGACGGCGAGACCAACCTGCGCCGGGTGTTGTCCACCGACGGCGAAGGCAACGTCTCGGCCACGTTCACCAACGCTTTGGGCCGCCTCATCGGCGAGCGCCTGCCCGACGGCACCGCGATCCAACCCCTTCTAGGGCAACGAGCGGTGGGCCTCCGAGCACCAAGCCTTCGGCGGCGCGCCCTTGGCGATGACAGTCACCCACTACTACGCCGAGCTGGGCTTGCCGGTGACAGAGTGGGGTTGGTTTGGGAGCCCCTACACCGGCAGCGTCCCCAGCTACGGCGCCTTCGGCCTCGCCGACCCCGCCGACCAGGTGATCACCGGCGCGTAAAGCCCCGGCGGTCGCCTGGTGGAGCTGGACAACGGCGCCTCGATCACCGAGTTCAGCTACGACACCAACGGCCTCCTCGCATCAGAGAGCTGGGACAGCGGCGCTCAGCTCAAGAGCTGAGTCCACGACGATTATGGTCGCCCCCTCACCGAGACCTGGGTTGGTAGCGACAGCGTGACCGCCCGCGTCCGAGAGTTTGCCTACGACACCGCCGGTCGCCTCGTCACCGAGAGTATCACCGACGACTTCACGGGCAAGTCGCTGACGACGACCTGGGACGGCCTCGACGCCTACGGCAACGCTGCGACCACCGAGGGTCTACTCAACGGCGCCTCGCTCTCGGCCTGGACCGCCACCTACGACGACCAGGGCCGCTTGACCTCTCGGACCACCGCCCTGGAGTGCGTCACCGTCGGCACCCTGAGCTGGACCCGGAACGACGATGACACCCTGAGCGCCGTCACCACCCCGAGCGGCGCCGCGCTGAGCGTCCACTACACCACCAGCGGCCCACAGCGCCTCTTAAGCGAGGTCCGCCTCGACGGCGCGACCGTCGCGCAGATTCTTCGCCGCGACGGCAACCTCCACGCCGACGGCGTTCACTTCGGGGGCGGGCGCCAGCTCCACAGCCTTCGCTATGACCGCATGGGCCACCTCGACAAGCGGTGGACGAGCACCAGCACCGCCCTAAACGCCCCCGCGCTGACCTGGGAAGGCGAAACCGACGACCGAGGCCGCCTCGTCGCCGAGCACGTCACCACCAGCAGCACCACCGACACGAGCACCGAGCCCGGCTGGCTCACCGACGAGCAGCACACCCGCGGCGGCGCCGACTGAGCGCGCCGAGCATGACTACCTGCTTCACCGCGTCAATGAGCACACAGACCTTCGCTTGGCCCAGGTGTTCAGGAGGGGGCCGCCTCCCGCCCGCCGCGCGCACCCCGCCCGAGCAGTGGTTCGGCTAGCTCACGCCGCTCGCAGCACCGCGTCGAGGGCGAGCTGCTCCGCTGGCTGGAGCCCAAGCGCCTGAACCCGCTCGGCTACACGCCATCTTGGTACGACTGAGCCGCAACCCGAGCCCGCGCTGCCTCACCGGGCGCGTGCTGCTCGCTGGAGGAGACGCGGCCCACCTCGCCGCGACTGGCGGGAGGCCCAATCACTAGCACGTCCTCCGCGAGACGCTTGAGGCCACAACGGCGAGCGGGAGGCCCAGCGGGCGCTTTGTGGACCCTGAGTGAGACGCCGGGCGTGAGCCTCATCTCAGACGCCTACCGACACAGGCAGCGTCCCCTCGTTGGCGACCGAGAGGAGGGTCGTCGCCGCACACCGCTTGGGCTCGCGCGACGGCCTGAAGCGCGGCACACGCCAGCGCCCCGCTGGAGTCTGCTCCTTCGCGTGTCTTGCCTGCGCGGCCCGAGCGGCCCTCTGGGCGACCGCGCCTCCATCGTCTGCGGTCTGCTATCGCGAGTCGCGTGTGGAACGAGCTCAGGCGCGCAGAGACTCGCTTGCGGAAGTTGTAATTCTTAACGTGCCATGACGCGACGGTGCCGTGGAAGTTGTAATTCTACAACATCTCGGGGCGTGGAAGCCGTCAGATACGTCTCGGAAGCGCGTGGAAGTGGCGCGGAAGCTCCGTGGCGGCGCGTCGGAAGTGAGAAACGCGCGATTTTTCAACCTCCACGCGGGATTTTGTTGGCGAAGCATCCGCGCGGCGTCGCATCTGCTCGGCCAGTCGACACGCGCGTCGTCGTCGCGCCACCGCTCGTGTCCTCCGAGGACTTGACGAGTGAGCGCACGGCGACACCCGAGCGCGCGTGGGCCAGCGGCCTCACGCTGGCGCGCTCGGGCAGCACGAGCCTCGGCCAATCGAGGGCCAGGTCATACGTCTGCTCGCCCACGCGGCGCGGGCAGGGTCACCCGGCGGCGGGAGCTGGCGAAGGGTGACCGCGGCAACGGAGGGATCGGGCTTCTGGAGCACGATCAGGCGCGGGCCATGCAGCGCACACATCC
>JAKLKD010000015.1 GCA_023150845.1 Myxococcota bacterium
AGATCCAGGCGAAGGATCTCGGCACGGGCAAGGCCCAGTCGATGCGTGTCGTGTCGAGCTCCGGCCTCTCCGACGAGGACGTGAAGCGGATGCTCCAGGACGCGGCGCAGTACCGCGCCGAGGACTCCGAGCGTAAGCTCATCGCCGAGGCCAAGAACCAGCTCGAAGGCCTCATCTACACGACGCGCCGCTCGCTCAACGAGTACGGCTCCTCCTTGTCTCCGGACGACGCCGCGGCCATCTCCCAGGCGCTCCAGGCGGCGGAGGACCGCCTCGACGGGTCGAGCGCCGAGGTGCTCCAGGCGAGCTACGAGAACCTCGCCCAGACCGCCCAGCGCCTCGCCGAGAGCATCTACGCCGCCGCCGCCGAGGCGATGGACGACGACGACTGGGACGTTGACGACGAGGCCTGAGCCCTCGTGCTGACGCCTGGAGCGCCCGCCTGACGAGCAGTGCGGGCGCTCGGCGAGCCCTCTCTGAGGGATCCCCGGCCGTTTAGGAACACCGCTGTTCCGCCTGCGCGACAGTCCGCGTGGGCGGGGCGGGATCATGCGGAGTCGCAGCGACGGCGCCCGTCTGAGGTTGACGGAGCGGCGAGGTCTGCCCGGCGCGGGGCGCCCAGAGCGGCCCAGATTCTCCGATCTTCGTTAAATATACAAACTATGTACATTTATAAATGCACGTTTATCCACATGAAATCGGGATGTAATCCGCAACAATCTCCAAAGCGTGTACATTGTATGGACAGATCCCCACCGAAGAGGTCGTCATGTCGAACCAAGAAGTGTGCGCGCAGCTCCACAAACTCAGCCCCGAGGTCGAGGTCGTCGCCTTGGTCGGGCCCAGCGGGGAGCTGGACGCCTACGTCGGCCCCGCCGACGTCGAGAGCCTCATCGGGCCGATGATCACGCCGCTGCTCACCCTCGCCGACCGCGCGGGGCAAGAGCTGGGGCGGGGCACCCTGAACCTGCTCATCTCGGAGGGCAGCCGGGGCCAGGTCATCGCCCAGGATCTCGGCGGCGGGCGCGCCTTGGCCCTCATCGTGCGGCCCGGCGCCGCCTTGGGCCTGCTCCTGGACGACCTCCGGGCCGCCGCGGACCAGCTCAACCGCCTCGCGGCCTAAAGGGGAGACAGACCATGGACACGTTCACCCTTGGACTCGGCGGCCTCGGCCTGCTCTCCGTAGGCCTCGTCGCCTGCGGCGTGTACGCCCGGAGCCTCACCGAGCGCCTGCACGCCCTGCAGACCCGCCACGCCGATCACCTCGCTGAGCTGGATCAGGTCCAGGCCCAGCTTCGGGAGGAGCT
Organism: Myxococcota bacterium; assembly: GCA_023150845.1. Lineage (GTDB taxonomy): Bacteria > Myxococcota_A > UBA796 > UBA796 > CAJQPC01 > JADKFE01. Next base: position 1,308 of record JAKLKD010000015.1, read on the forward strand.
GCGCCGCGGCGACGACCTTCAGACCGCCTTGGGCGCCCTCGTCGATCGGAACCGCGAGATCTCGGGCCGCGCCGACCGCGAGGCCGCCGCCCGGGGCCAGCTTGAGGGCGCCCTCCAGAACGCCACGGCGGCCCACGACCGCCGCGCCCGGGGCCTCGAGTCGCAGCTCCAGCTCGCCGAGCGCAACGCCCGGGAGAACGGTGAGCAGCTCGAGTCCGCCCGCCGCCACCTGCGGGTCGCCTCGGCCACCCTCGCGGCTCTGGGGGTGCCCCCGATGGACCAGGTCTGGAGCCCCGTCGCCGCGACGGCGCGCCCGGCCTCCCGCGCCGCGATCCGGGCCTTGATCCTCGACGGCCAGGCCCTCGCCGTCTGCGTCGCCGACCCCCGGGGCCTGCCCCTGCTCTTGGCCGGGGAGCCTGACCGCGCCGATGGCCTCGCCGCCTGGTCCGCGGCCCTCACCCCCCTGGAGGCGCCTGTGGGTGAGCTCTTCGGGGCGCCGATGGCCTCTCTCACCGTCGTGACGCCGACCCGGGCCATGCACCGCCTGGCCTTGCCCGTCGGGGCCCTGCGCCTCTGCCTGGAGGGCCCCGAGGCCATCCCGGAGCTGGCGATGCGCCTCGCCGCGGCGAAGATCTGCGGCCAGCCGGGCCTGAGCCCGGAGCGCCTGCGCCTCGCCGAGGGCCCGGTCTGGGGGGAGCCCATCGACGGCGACCCCGCGCTCTTGGACTGGGCCCGGGGCCAAGGCGCCTCGGCGGCCTGGGTGCTCGACGCCCAGGAGCGCCCCCTGCTCAGCACCGTGCAGCCGACGAGCCCGCCCCGGGGCCTGCGCGCCGCCTTGGCGCCGCTCCTCCAGCGGGCGCAGCGCGACGACCTCCCCCTTGACCGCGTCGAGCTCCTGGCCTGCGCGGACGACGGCCGCTGCTTGGGCATGCGCCTCACCGACGACCGCCTCGACGCGCCGCTCATCATCGCGCTGAGCGCCACCCGCCTCGCCCCCGGGGCCCTGGACTCCCTCGACGCCGCCGTTCGTTGGCGGCTGAGCACCACCTCGATGAACACCGCCGCCGCAGGAGCCGCCCGATGATCTCCAACCCATCCATGACCGACGATCTGAGCCAGCGGCTCCGCCAGATGATGGACGAGGCCGTCGAGGAGCGCGCGCGCCTCAACCGCCGGATCCGCAGCCTCCGAGACCTGCTCAGCGCCATGGAGCGCGGCGAGGCCCTGGAGCCCGACCTTGAGCTCGCGGCCCTGCTCTCCAACGCCCAGCGCCCGCCCGTGCGCCTCGTCGAGACGCCCGCGGAGCCCCTGCGCCCGGCGCTCGTGTACCCCACGGGCTCCGGCCTCGTCACCCGCCTCGGCGCGGGCCTGCCCGCGGGCATGCTCTCCCCCGTCGCCGTGCCGCCGCCCCCGGCCGTGATCACGCCGCCGTCCGTAGACGTCGGCCGCCTCGGCCGCATGAGCCCTGAAGAGCTCGACGCCTTGGCCTTCGGTGTGGTCACCCTCGACCACCGCGGCCGGGTCATCGAGTACAACGACACCGAGTCCCGCCTCGCTGGGGTGCCGAAGGAGCAGGTCATCGGCCGCAACTTCTTCACCGACATCGCGCCGTGCAGCCGGGTGAAGGAGTTTGAGGGCCGCTACCAAGACTTCGCCTCTGGCCGCTCGCGGCTGGGCATGGAGTCCTTCGAGTTCGTCTTCCACTTCAGCCACGGCGCCCAGCGTGTGCTGATCCTCTTCAGCCCCGCCCGCCTGCGCGGCCAGTTCTTCGTCTCGATGATCCGGCGCTGACGCGGAGAGGCCTCGGAGGGGCGATACCCTCCGAGGCCAACTGCACCGCCCCATCGGTGTACACCGCCCCGTCGGTGACTTGGCGCACCGGCGGGGCGGTGGTGTGTCGGGGGAGCGGCCTCCTTGGACCCTGAGGCGGGGGTGACCGCTTGGCACGCGCTTTGCTAAAGGTGGACCCGTGAAGACCAACCCACACCCGGAGCCGCTTGTGCCTGACCAGACCGTGAAGATCGGCATCGATGAGGCCAGCCGCCTGCAGATCGTCGAGGGGCTCTCGCGCCTGCTCGCCGACACGTACACCCTCGCGCTCAAGACGCACAACTTCCACTGGAACGTGACCGGGCCGCAGTTCAACAGCCTGCACGTCATGTTTATGGGCCAGTACACCGAGCTCTACCTCGCCGCGGACCTCATCGCCGAGCGGATCCGCGCCTTGGGCGCCTTCGCCCCGGGCAGCTACAGCGACTACGCCCGGCTCGGTCGGGTCAAGGACGCCCAGGGCGTGCCCACCGCCAGCGACATGGTCCGGGAGCTTCTCGACGGCCATGAGACCGCCGCGCGCACCGCCCGGGAGACCCTGCCGCTCACCGAGGAGGCCCGGGACCAGGTCAGCGCCGACCTGCTCACCCAGCGCCTGCAGGTCCACGAGAAGACGGCCTGGATGTTACGCGCCGTGCTCGGCTGAACGATAAACACGTTCAATGAACGTGTTTAGTGTGTTCAGTTCATGTAGCCGAGGGCCTTGAGGCGCTCCTCTTGCTCGGCGTCGAGGGTCGGCGCCCCGCCTTGGCGCGGGACGTGGGCCTCGCTCCAGGCCCGGGCCCGGGACTCCAAGACCGGGTTCGGCGTGTCGAGGGGCCTCTGCTCGTGGGGATCGGCGGCGAGGTCGTACCGCTCGCTCGGGCCGCCCTCGGTGACGATGAGCTTCTCCTCTTCGAGCACGAAGGACCGGCGCACGCGGTCAAAACGCGCCTTGAGGGCGGGCACGCCGAGGTCGCGGTGCCGGGCGTAATAGAGCTCGCTGACCTGGAGGTCCGTCGTCGGGGGCTCGTCGGAGAGCGGCGGCAGGCCCAAGGCGGCGAGGATCAGCTCCGGCACGTCGTGGGTCTGGATCGGCGCGGGGTTGATCCCCGGGGTGAAGCCGGGGCCCCGGACCATCAGCGGCACCCGCAGCACCTCGTCGTAGAGGTCTTTGGAGTGCTCCAAGAGCCGGTGCTCCCCCAAGAACTCGCCGTGGTCGGAGAGGATGATGACGTAGTCCTCCGGGCCGACGCCGAGGCTCGGCAAGGAGTCCAAGAGCGCGCCCACCTGGGCGTCCACGAAGCGCACCTCGGCGTTGTAGGCCTCCTCCCAGGTCTCACGCTCGGCCTCCGTGGCGTCGCGTTTGTTGGAGAGGATGGCGATCCGCGAGCGGTTCCACTGGCCCTTCTTCGCTTTGGGCCAGAGCTTCGCCCCGGGCAAGAAGCGGGCGTCGATGCGCTCGGGGTGGGCGGTGTATCCCTCTCGGGGCACCCAGGGGGTGTGGGTGTCCATGTAGTTGAGGAACAAGAACAGGGGCCGCGCGGCGGGGGCCTCGGGCTTGTTCCACCGGGCGAGGGCGGCCTGGGCGAGGCCGGTGATGCGGTCGCCTTGGGCGTAACCCAGCTCATGCCCGCTGCTGAGGCCCTCACACATCCACAGCTCAAAGCCGCGGGCGAGGCCCCAGATGGAGTCTAAGAACGCCCGGTTGGCGGCGATGCCGACGGTGCCCCAGCCCGCGTCGGTCAGGCGCTCGGCGAGGGTCGGCACGTCCGTCGAGAGCGCGTAGGCCTTCGTCGGCGCGTCCGCCGGGCTGCCGCGCCCGCCATGCTCCATCGGGAACTCGCCGGTGAACAAGGAGCCGTGGGAGGGCAAGGTCCAGCTCCCCGTGGCGCGCATCGTCGTGTAGACCGTGGCGCCCTCGGCGAAGCGGTTGAGGTTCGGGGCCAGGCTGGGGTCGCCGCCGTAGGCCGCGAGGCGGTCGGCGCGGAAGGTGTCGAGCACGATGACCACGACGTCGGGCCCCCGGGTCGGCGACACGGCGGGCGCGGTGAGCATCGGCTTGAGGCCACGATCTAAGGTGAAGAGATCGCGGCTCAGCGCCTTGGTCTCCAGACGCACCGGCAGCGGCACCTCCCGCTTGGGGCCACGGTCACAGGCGGGGAGCAGGGCGAGGGCGAGCAGCAGGGCGGTCATGGGGCGCTCACGGCGTCGAGGAGGGCGCGCAGGGTGGGGTCGTCGCCGTCGTGGCAGCGCTCCCCTTGGGCCTCAAACACGCAGAGGATGGGGCGGCCCGTCTCGTCGAGGAGGAGCTTGCGGCTGCCTTGGGTGACGGCGCGCTGGTGGGGGGAGGGCCCGGTCACCCGGCCCGAGACGTCTTGGGGCAGGCGGCCGAGGCGCTCGGCGAAGTGTGCGGGCGGCGAGGCGGCCTCAGCGGCGGCGACGCGGCTCGGGGGCAGGGGCGGCAGGCCGAGCTTGTCCAAGAGCCAGGCCGCGAGGCCCCGGGTGGAGATCGGCGCGCGGTCCTCGCCGGGCGTCACGCCGGGGCCACGGACGAGCAGCGGCACCCGCAGCGACCCCTCGGCCAAGGAGCGCCCCTCGCCAAGCGCGCCGTCCTCGCCGAGGGCCTGGCCGCAGGCGCCGACGACGATGACGTAGTCGTCCTCGCCGACCCCAAGGCTCGGCAGGCGCCGGAGCAGGTCGCCGAGCTGGTCGTCGAGGTAACGAAGCTCGGCGGAGACGGCGGCGCGCCAGGCGAGCAGCTCCTCGGGCTCGGCGATGAGGTCGCCGTTGAGCAGGCCGAGGCGCCGCTCCTCAAAGCCCCGGCGCTGGCGCCCGTCGCGCTTGAGCGGCATCACCTGGGGCAAGAGCGCGTCGGGGTCGGTGACGTAGGGGCTCCGCGGCGCCCAGGGCAGGAGCGGGTCGTCGAGGCTCACCTGGAGGAAGAGCGGCGCCTCTCGGGGCCAGGCCAGCGCGGACTCCACCAGCGGCGCCATACGCTCGGCGGACTGGTAGGGCAGGCGGTCGTTCGCCTCGCTGAGCTGGGCGCCAAACCGGAGGTCAAAGCCGCGATCTTGCCCGGCGGGGCGCTCGCCGCGGGTGGCGGTGAGCTGGATCGTGCGGTACCCCGCGGCGCTCAGGCGTTGGGGGAGGGTCTCGACGGACGCCGGGGAGGCCCGGGTGAGCCCGGCGGCCTCGCGGTAGAGCCCGTGCTCGCTCGGGAGCAGGCCGGTGAGCAGGGTCATCAAGGCGGGGGTGGGCTCAACGGCGGCGGCGCGGGCGTTCGTGTGACGCGCGGCGCCTTCAGCCCAGGCGCTCACCTCCGGCGTCGCGTCATCCCAGAGGTCGGCCCGGGCGCCGTTCACGACGATGAGCACCACGTCGGGCCCGGCCTTGGGCGGCAGGGGGCGCATCGCTGAGAGCTTGCCCCGGAGCCCCGCGAGATCCTCGGCGATCATCGCCTCGTCGGAGAGCACCTCGACGGCCCCGGTTGGCGCGATCTGGTTCACCCAGGCCGTGTAGCCCAGGTGCAGAGCGCCCAAGAGCGCGGCGGCGATGAACAGGCGGTCGTGGCGGCGCACGCGGACTGCTAACCCAAGCGCGCTCAGAACACCCGCTCGGCGAAGCGTAGGCCCATCGCCCGGGCGGCGCTGGCGACGGCGCCGACGAGGTTGGGCTCATCGGCGTCATCGGCGCGGTCCCGGGCGTCCTCAAGCCAGGCCAGGGCCTCCTCCGGGCAGGACCGGGCGAGGCAGAGCCGGGCGAGGACCTGCTCGCGGATCCCCTGGGGCAAGGTGTCGGCCTCGGCGACGGCGCGGCGGGCGAGGGGCAGGTCGGGGGCGCCGTGGTCCGCGGCCTGGTTCGCCTTCCGGATGAGCGCCATCACCCGCTCCTCGGGGCTCTGGGCGGCCTCCAGGAGCGACTCCAGGGTCTCCTGCAGCCGCGCGGCCTCCTCGGCGGCGAGGCGGGCCTGCTCTTCCCGGTGGGCGAGGGCCGCGTAGATCGTCTGGTTGAGCCCCCGGAGCTGGGTCACGCCCTCGGCGTCGCCCAGGGCCCGGGCCGCCCGCAGGGCCATCACGAGGGTCTCCCGCGCGAGGTCGAGCTGGCCCGCGCCCAAGAGCGCCTGGGCCCGCATACCCAAGGCCCGCGCCCGGGCGGCGGGGGGCAAGGCGTCGGCGGTGAGCGCCGCGTCCAGCGCGAGCAGGGCCTCGCCGTGATGCTCCCCGCGCAGCGCTTCGACGGCGCGGTCGAGGAGCGCCCAGGGCCCGCCCTGCTCAGGCTCAGCAGCGGCCATCGTCTAGCCCTTGAGCGCCTGGAGCGCCAGCCGCGCGGCCTCGGCCTCGATGGGGCCCGGGACCGTCATCTCGCCGGGGCTGAGGCGGCCTTGGCGGACGATCCACTCCAAGGTGAGGCCGAGCACGGCGAAGTGCAGGAGCACCGGCTCCGGGGAGCCCGCGTTCATGACGATGTTCAGGGGGTGACCGCCGCCGAGCACCGTGAGCCAGGGGCCCTTGGGCAGCTTGAGGCGCACGCAGCGGGGGCCGAGCTCATCGGCGCTCTCGGCCTGCTCACGCAGGGCCTTCACGGCGATCTCGTCGCCGCCGTGGCCGGCGTTCACGAGCACGGCGCCGTTCTTGGCGTAGCGGAGCTGCTCAATCGTGAGGGCGTTCGGCACCCCCGTCGCGGTGACGATGATCTCCGCGCGGCTCAGGGCCTCCTCGATGGGCGCCGTGGAGTAGCCGTCGTAGTGGGCGATGAGGCTCTGCACCGGGTCCCGCTCGATGACGGCGACCACGCCGCCCAGGGCCTTCGCGTAGGCGGCGATGCCTTGTCCGACGGGGCCATAGCCGATGACCAGCACCCGCCGCCCGCTCACCTGCAGGCCGGTGACCTGGGTGACCGAGGGCCAGAGCCCGGCGCCGACGCCGTGGCGGTTCTCGACGTGGCCCTTGAGCTTGCCGTCGTTGATGTTCACCACGCCGAAGGGAACGTCGACGTCGCGCAGGCGGTTGATGCCCGTCCGGGTGATCTCGACCGCGCCGATCAGGCCCTCGGCGAGATCGGGGCGGCGGCGCACGAGGGTGTCCAAGAGGTCGAAGCCGACGTCGGCGATGAGGTGCGGGCGGCTCTCCAGGGCGGCGAGGTGCGGGTTCACCATGTCCCCGCCGGTGTGGACCTCAACGCCCTCCTCCCGGAGCAGGGCCACCACGTCAAGGTCCGTCGTGGCCGCGTTCGCCGCGCTGACGACCCAGTCCCCGCCGCCTAAGGTCAGCTCGCGGAGCAGGGCCGCGGTGAGCGTGGTGAGGTGGGCGTTGACGGCTACCCGCATGCCTTGGAACGGCCGCTGCTTCGCCCAGCGGGTGCCCAGGAGCGGCATCAAGGGGAAAAAGGTGTTCATGCGGGCCACCTCGGCGGCGGCGCGGGTGCTGCGCGGTTCCATGATGCCTCCAGGGCCCGACGGGGCCGTCAACTTGAACCGTATCTTAACCCACAACGCCGGTCGCGCCCCTCAGCGTCCGCCCGTAGATTGACAGGCGGCAGGCCCCCCGTCATATTGCCCCACCTCTCTGTAGCTACACCCCCCAAAGAACTGGAGCGCGGCGATGTCCGACAACTTTAAGGTCGCAGACCTCTCTCTCGCTGAGGCCGGCAAGCTCAAGATCGAGTGGGCCGAGGCCCGCATGCCCGTCCTGATGGCCCTTCGCGAGAAGTATCGTCAGACCAAGCCGCTGGCCGGCCACCGCGTCGCGGGCTGCCTGCACGTCACCAAAGAGACGGCGGTGCTCATCCGCACCCTCATCGCGGCGGGCGCCGAGGTGAGCTGGTCGGGCTGCAACCCGCTCTCCACCTCGGACGAGATCGCCGCGGCCCTGGCCGCCGAGGGCGTCTCCATCTACGCCTGGCACGGCCTGAGCGTCGAGGAGTTCTACTGGTGCATCGACCGCACGCTGGACTTCAAGCCCACCCTGACGCTCGACGACGGCGCGGACCTCATCACCCGCCTGCACACCAAGCACCAGGACCTCATCCCCTACGTCGTCGGCGGCACTGAAGAGACGACGACCGGCGTGCACCGCCTGCGCTCGATGGCGAAGGCCGGCGCCCTCAAGTACCCCGTGCTCGCCATCAACGACGCCGAGACGAAGTGGGACTTCGACAACGTCTACGGCACCGGCCAGTCCTCCCTCGACGGCATCCTGCGCGCCACCTCGGTGCTCATCGCCGCCAAGAACTTCGTCGTCGCGGGCTACGGCCACTGCGGCCGCGGCGTCGCCATGCGCGCCCAGGGCCTCGGCGCCCACGTCGCCTGCACGGAGATCAAGCCCACCCAGGCGCTCAAGGCCACCCTCGAGGGCATCCGCGTCATGAAGATGGACGAGGCCGCGGGCTGGGGTGACATCTTCATCACCGCCACGGGCATGAAGGACATCATCGTCGGCGACCACTTCGACAAGATGAAGGACGGCGCGATCCTCTGCAACACCGGGCACTACGACTGCGAGATCAACCTCGGTCACCTCGAGGCCAAGTCCAAGTCCAAGCGCACGATCCGCGACAACTGCGAGGAGTACCTGCAGCACGACGGCCGCCGCATCTACGTCATCGGCCAGGGCCGCCTCGTGAACCTCGCCGCCGCCGAGGGCCACCCCTCGGAGGTGATGGACATGAGCTTCGCCAACCAGTTCTTGGGCATGGTGTTCATGGCCGAGAACGGCAAGGGCCTCGAGGGCAAGGTGTACGACATCCCGCCCGAGCAGGACCAGGAGCTCGCCCGCATCAAGCTCGGCACGATGGGCATCGCCATCGACTCGCTCACCCCCGAGCAGGTCGCCTACGCCGACAACTACCTCGAAGGGACTTGATCCCCGCGGAGATCAGCGCCCGCGCAGATTGAGCGGCGAAGTCGCGCGGCGGTGAATAAGCTTGGTGTCCTACGGCCCCCCCGAGGTACATCATGCGTGTTCAGCGCCGCGCGTTCTTGTCTGGTCTCACCGCCGCCGCGCTCCTGCCCGCCTGCGCGACGGACAAGGCCCCCGGCGACAGCGACACCGCCGCGCCGCCCGAGGCCGCCCCCGACCGCGCGCCGGAGCCTACGCCTTGGGTCGCCGACGGGACGGTGGACCTCACGGCCTTCCCCCGCGGCGTGTGGGTGGGTGACCCGACAGAGACGAGCGCCATCCTCACCAGCCGCACCGCCGAGGCCGAGGTGAGCCTCGTGCTCATGGCCGCCGAGGCGGACACCGGCTGGGTCGAGGCCCAGCGCCAGGACGGCCTCGTCCCCGACGCCGACGGCCTCATTCGTTTGGAGCTGACCGGGCTCAGCGCCGACACGGCCTACTCCGTCACGCTCTTGAGCGCCGACGGCGCCCGCCGGGCTGAGGTCACGCGCTTTCGCACCGCCCCGGCGTCCACGGCGGCCTCGCGTAAGCTGCGCATCGGCGCGACGAGCTGTATGGGCGGCTCAAGCCCGGATCTGCTGAACCTCGGCTTCGTGCGGCAGGAGGCCCTGGACCTCTTCTTGTTCTTGGGGGACTTCGTCTACGCCGACGGCAGCAAGGTGGCGGCGGACTACCGCGCCTACTACGACCGCACCATGGCCCGGCCGACGGTGCAGGGCGTGGCCGCCGGGAGCGCCGTCGTGGCGATCTGGGACGACCACGAGGTCAACAACAACTGGTACTTCGGCCAGAACGTCACCGAGGACCAGTACGCCGAGGCCCTGCGGGTGTACCGGGAGAGCCTGCCCCAGCGAGAGGGCCCGAGCGGCGCCCTGTGGCGCGCCGTGCGTTTCGGCCCCGATCTCGAGATCTTCGTGCTCGACTGCCGCAGCGAGCGTGACGCCGACGCCCCGAAGATCATGTCCGACGAGCAGCTCGCCTGGGCCATCGACGCCATCAAGGCCAGCGACGCCCGGTTTAAGCTCATCCTCACGAGCGTACACATCACCGACCACAGCCCGCTCTTTGGCTCCTTGGAGGCCAAAGATCGTTGGCAGGGCTACGAGGCGCAGCGCCTCGCCTTGCTCGACGGGGTCTCGGGGGTGGAGGGGGTCGTCTTCATCACCGGGGACATGCACTACGCCGGGGTGCAGATCCCCAGCGACGCCGGGGTGCCGGGGGCCGACCGCCTGGAGATCATGGCTGGGCCCTCGGGCAGCCGCATCAACGAGCTCGTCGCCTTCTTTGAGCCCCACGAGCGGTACCCGCTGCTCATCGCGGCCTGGTGCTGGGCGCTCATCGAGCTGGACCCGGGCGTCGGTGAGGTCTATGTTCGGTTCATCGGCGACGACGGCGCGATCGTCGGTGAACATCGCGCGGCCCTTTAGGCGGCGCGGGTAGCGACTCTTCGACGCCGTGGTGTCTCTTTGGGTGAGCGGGGCGATGGGCCCCTTCGGAGACCTCCCCATGATGAACAACATGCCTCTCGTCGCCCTCTTCGCCCTGGCGCTGCCGGGCTGTGTGGTCCAGGTTCACTCCGCCGAGGACACCCGCGTCCTGGAGGAGGTGATCACCTCGGTCGCCCTCGACGTGGACTCCGGCGGCGTCAACGTCCTGCCCTCGGAGACCGAGCAGGTGACCGTGTACCGCAGCGCGGAGTGGTCGGCGGTGCCGCCGGAGATGTCTCTGGAGGTCGTGGACGGGGTGCTGCGGCTCAGCTCGTCCTGCGCCGCGGGGCAGCTCGTCTGCCGCGCCGAGCATGAGCTGCATCTCCCGGCGGGCCTGCTCGTCGAGGGGGTGGTCGGCTCAGGCGGCTTCATGGCCGAGCGCTTTGTCGGCGGGATCAACCTCAACATCGGCTCAGGCGGCGCGGTGCTGGCCGACGGCGAAGGGGCCATCACCCTGGAGATCGGCTCCGGCGGCGCGGTGATCGACGGCCACCTGGGCGAGATCAACCTCGACGTGAGCTCCGGCGGCGCCGCGCTCTCGGAGGTCACGGGCGACCTCAACCTCCTCGTCTCTTCAGGCGGCGTCGTCGCCGACGGCCTCAGCGCCGGGAGCGTCGTCGCCGAGATCAGCTCCGGCGGCCTCTCCCTCGACTTCGACGAGCGGCCCACCCTCATCGACGCCGAGGTCAGCTCCGGCGGCGCCACGGTCGAGGTGCCCGCGGGCGCCTATCGCCTGGACCTGACCGCGAGCAGCGGCGGCATCAACGTCGATGGCGTCGAGCACGACCCTGAGAGCGACGACCTCATCCGCCTGAACGTCTCCAGCGGCGGCATCACCCTCGAAGGCGACGACGACCGCTGAGCCGAGGGCGGCTCAGCCGGTGAAGTGGGCGAGCCAGCCGAAGCTGTACTCCTCAGCGGCGAGGATGGCCTTACGCGCCTTCTGGGTAGCCTTCAGGGGGGCGCCGGTCTTGAGGTACTGGTCATGCCAGCGTGGCGTGATGCGGGCGCACTCATCGACATAGGCCAAGTTGGTCCATGCAAGCACGTTGGGCACCCCCGCGCCGATGAGGGCCGGGGCGACGCCGCGCCACGCGACAGATCTCCGGTCGTAGGCGTCGACCGCGACCCGGTCGGTCTGGATGTTGGCCGAGACGCTGGTGCAGACGCTGAGCACGACAGCGGAGCGCACGTTGCCGCTCACCATGTTCGCGAGCTGGTTGGCGTTCAGGGTGTCCTTGAGGAGCACGAGCTCGGGGTGACCGTGGGTGATGAGGTGCACAACGTCCCAGGGGCCGTCGGCGAGGGCGTCGGAGAGCTCGTACTTGCCCGGGGAGGTGAGGAGCTGAACGCCGAGGCCCTTGGCCTCCCAGAGCGCCTTGACCTTGTTGGCCTCCTCACGCCCGAGCTCCTCACCCAGTACGAGCAGGAGCTTCTTCGGCGTGTCCGGCAGCCTGAACGGCGCCGATGCGCGGGGGTAACGCCGGGTCAAGAACACGTTGGGCAAGGTAGACAAGAAGCCGTGAGGCTGGGAGGGCTCCCGCAGGAGCTCCCAGGAGAGCTGCGCGAGGTCCTCCTCACCGCCGAACTCAAGCTGGACGTTGAGCTCGCCGCTGGCCTCGTTGATCGTGTGCAAGGCCAGGGTGAACTGCGCCTGGATGCCCGGCTGGAAGATGTGTTGGCTGAGCAGCGTGCCTAACGCGGAGCTGGCCTCGGCGATCTGGGTCGCGGGCCCGCCGCGCTGGGTGACCTTGATGAGCTTCTGCTGGGCCATGTGCAAGACGGAGGTGTCGGCGGGCAGGTCCGCCGAGCCCTTCAGCTCACGGTCGCCGCTCTGCCACGCCGCCGTGACCTGGCCCTTGGCGATGTTCACACGTAGGCACACCTGCGGCGGGTGGTTGGTTTTGGTGGTGATCAGCCCGCGCAGCTCGTCAATCGCCGCCACGGCGTTTGGACCGGGCGGGCGCTGGTTGTCTCCGCCTCCAGCCACTTGGACCCCGAGCTGCGTGGCGATCAGGGTGATCTCATCCCCACGGCCCGGCCGCTCCTTCTGAAGCTCGGCGAAGAGGTTCTGCCCCATCTTGTTGTTCAAGAGGTAGCCGTTCATCTCCAGGCGCTGGACCACCTCAAAGTAGAACTGCGCCGCCGGGACGTACTGGTGCGGCGGAAGGCTGCCCACGAAGCTCTGCCCAAAGAGGCCATAGAGGAGCTGGTAGAGCTGGGCGGGGCTGAACGACGAGGAGAGGAGCTGCTCCAAGAGGCGGAGCTGAGAAGGGGTCGCCAAGGTGAACCTCCAGTCGGAACGGGTAGACCATAGCGCACACGATTATGCCGCGTCAACGCCGTTCTCGGATTTTTTGTTGGGCGAAAAAGCCAACAAATTTGACATCACAGACAAGCCCGCTCGCGCCATTTAGCTCGACACCCCTCACTCCGCCGCCGGGCTCCCGACGACCGGCAGCTCCTTCGGCTCCACCGCCGTCGCGCTCGCCTCTCTGTGTGGGTAGTCGATGAACAGATGCAGCTCGCCGAGCACGTCCATGCCCAGGAGACCGGGGGTGAAGGCGCCGCGGTCGCGGTGGATCACGTCGATGGGGCTCGTCTGTACGGAAGCAAACCACACAGACTCGACGTGGTGAATCTGGAGCGTGCGGGTGCTCGTGTTGCTGCTCCCGGTGCCCCGCCACACGCCGGGCTGCTCCCGGGTGAGCGGCAGGCCGAGGCGCTCGGCGTCGAGGTAGGTGCCCGCCGCGCCGTAGTCGAGGATGAGCCAGGTCTCCGCCGCGTCTAAGCTCACCGGGGCCATCAGCCGGGGCCCAAAGACGCCCTCCCGGCGCAGGCGGAAGGGCTCGGTGAGGGTCACGCTGCCCGGCTCGTGCAGGCGCAGCACCCCCGCGGCGGGGTCCACCTCGACCACAAATCGGCGGAGGACGTTGGTCCCAAGCACCCCCGTGACGGTGTAGCCCGGGCCGTCGGGGATCGACGAGGTGCCGGGGAGGTCACGCACGGCGCAGCGCGGCGCCCGGACGGTGTGGCCGCCGAGCTCCAGATCGGGCAAGGTCGCCGCCTCCAGGCGCACCGTGCCCAGCTCACCCCGGGTGCGGGAGAGGGTCTTGCGGGTGGGCACCCCCGCCGCCTCCAAGGCCGCCGCGTCGCAGGTGGTGTGGGAGTAGCCCGTGTCGAAGAACCAGAGCTGCTCACCCATGCTCCCCGTCTCGACGAGCACGTAGAGCCGGGCGGTGTCCTCAGGGAGCTGCACCAGGGGCAGCTCGATGGGCGCCGCGCCGTAGATCACCCGCGGCGTAGGGTACGGCGGCAGGCGGTGACAGGCCCCGAGGAGGGGCGCGAGGACGGCGAAGGTGAGGGGAACGCGGCGCACCTGGGCATGGTACACCGGGCCGGGCGCAGAGACGACGACGCCCCGAGGAGCGGGCTCCCCGGGGCGTGAGCGGCGGCGGATCAGGCGAGGCGCGGGGCCTGGCTCGTCTTGGGCGCGTCGTCCTCTTCAGGCGCCGGGACACGCTCAAACGTGATGTCGTCGCCCTCCAGGTCCACCTTGATCGTGTCGCCCGGCCCGTAGCCCCCGGCGACGATGGCCTTGGACATGGGGTTGAGCAGGTAGTTCTGGATGGCGCGCTTGAGCGGCCGGGCGCCGTACGCCGGGTCGAAGCCCGCGTCGGCCAAGGCCGTAGACGCCGCCGGGGTGATCGTGATGTGCAGCTCCCGCGGGGCGAGCAGCTTCTCAACACGCTTGAGCTGGATCTTGAGGATGTGATCCATGTCGGCGCGGTTGAGCGCATCAAACACGATGATGTCGTCGATGCGGTTGAGGAACTCCGGCCGGAACTCCTTCCGCAAGGCGTCCATCACCGCGCTCACGGCCTTCTCCCGCTCGCCCTGGTGCTCAAACAGATACCGCGAGCCGATGTTGGACGTCATGATGAGCACGACGTTCTTGAAGTCCACCGTGCGGCCCTTGCCGTCGGTGAGACGCCCATCGTCGAGCACCTGCAAGAGCGTGTTGAACACGTCGGGGTGGGCCTTCTCGATCTCGTCGAGCAGCACGACGGAGTACGGACGACGGCGCACGGCCTCGGTGAGCTGGCCGCCCTCGTCGTAGCCGACGTACCCCGGAGGCGCCCCGATGAGACGCGCCGTGGAGTGCTTCTCCATGTACTCGGACATGTCGATGCGCACCATCGCCTGGTCGTCATCAAACAAGAACTCGGCCAGCGCGCGGGCGAGCTCGGTCTTGCCGACGCCGGTGGGGCCCAAGAAGATGAACGAGCCGATGGGCTTGTTCGGGTCTTGCAGGCCCGCCCGGGCGCGGCGCACGGCGTCGGCGACGGCGACGATGGCCGGGTGCTGGCCGACGACGCGGCGGTGCAGGTTCTCCTCCATCTTGAGGAGCTTCTGCTGCTCGGACTCGATGAGCTTCGTGACGGGCACACCCGTCCACTTGGAGACGACCGTGGCGATGTCGTCCTCAGTGACGTGCTCACGGAGCAGGCCGCCGCCGACCTGCAGAGACTCCAGCCGGGCGCGGGCCTCCTCGATGGCGCGGTGGGCGGCGGGGATGTCGCCGTAGCGGATCTGACCGGCCACGTCGTACTGCCCGGCGCGGGTGGCGCCCTCCAGGCGGTGCTCCAATTGCTCCAGGAGCTCCTTCTGCTTGGTGATCTGCTCAAGGGCGGCCTTCTCGGCCTGCCACTGGCTCATCTGGCGCTTGGTCTCCTCCTCCAGGTTGGCGATCTCCTCGCGCAGCTTCTCCGCGCGGTCCATGGTGCCCTTGTCGGTCTCCCGGGACAACGCGCCGAGCTCGATCTTGAGGTTGTTCACCTTACGCTGGAGCAGGTCGATGGGCTGGGGCAGCGTCTCGATCTCCATCTTGAGCCGCGAGGCCGCCTCGTCCATCAGGTCGATGGCCTTGTCGGGGAGCTTACGGTCGGCGATGTAGCGGTGAGACAGGGTGGCCGCGGCCAAGATCGCGTCGTCGGTGATCTTGATGCCGTGGTGGACCTCGTAGCGGTCCTTGATGCCGCGCAGGATGGAGATGGTGTCGGCCACGGTGGGCTCGTTCACCATCACCTGCTGGAAGCGGCGCTCCAGGGCCTTGTCCTTCTCGATGTGTTTGCGGAACTCATCGACGGTGGTGGCGCCGATGCAGCGCACCTCGCCGCGGGCCAAGGCGGGCTTGAGCATGTTGCCGGCGTCCATGGAGCCCTCAGACTTCCCGGCGCCGACCATCATGTGCAGCTCATCGATGAACAGGATGATCTCGCCGTTGGAGGACTCGATCTCCTTGATCACGGACTTGAGGCGCTCCTCAAACTCGCCCTTGTACTTGGCGCCGGCCAGGAGCGCGGCGAGGTCCAAGGAGAGGAGCTTCTTGTCCTTGAGCGACTCGGGCACGTCCCCGGCGGCGAGGCGGAGCGCGATGCCCTCGACGATGGCCGTCTTGCCGACGCCCGGGTCGCCGATGAGCACGGGGTTGTTCTTGCTGCGACGCGACAAGACCTGCATCGTGCGGCGGATCTCCTCGTCGCGGCCGATGACCGGGTCGAGCTTGCCGTCCTTCGCGTCTTGGGTGACGTCGCGGGTGTACTTGGAGAGGGACTCGTAGCTGCCCTCGGCGTCCTCGCCGCTGACGCTGCGCCCGGCGCGCATGGCCTCGATGGCCGAGACGAGGCGCTCTTCAGTGGCGCCTAGGTCCAAGAGGAGCTGCCGGGGGTCGTCCTTCACGCGGACGAGGCCGATGAGCAGCATCTCCGAGGCGATGTGGGTGTCCTTGTACTTCTTGCTGGCCTTCTCGGCCTCGTCGAGCACGGACTGGAGCTGGCGGGAGAGGTTGGCCTTGGTGCCGCCGGAGACCTTGGGCAGGCCCCCGACGAGCTTCGCCGCGCCGGCCTTGAGCTGGTCAGGGCTGGCGCCGACGCGGTTCAGGAGGTTCGGGATGATGCCCTTGTCTTGCTCCAGCAGCGTCAGGAGGATGTGGGCGGGGCGGACCTCGGGGTTGCCCATACGACCGGCGACGCGCTGGGCCTCGGCGATGGCCTCCACCGCCTTCACGGTGAACTTCTCGAACGACATAAGGGGTGCTCCTTGAAGGGGGAGTCGTGTTACCGAAGAGCTTAAGCGCGGCTCCAGACCGGGGAAGCGCCCCGAGCGGCCTCTGGTCGCGCAGGCTGGGCCGAACGCGGCACAGAATAGCGGAGAGATGGCGCCAGAGACGATGACATCCCCGAGTCCGGGCGAGCGGACAGCCCCGCTGAGGGCGCTGATCTTGGTCATTCTGGCGCTGGAGGCCGATCTCGCGGCGGCGCAGGACGTGAGCCCCGACGCCGCGGAGCGCCCGGTCAGCCCCGTGGTCGAGGCGCAGCCGCCGCCGCCCGACGGCGCGTCGGAGGACATCGAGGCCCTCGCCGCGGCGCTCGTCGCCCAGGACAGCCCTTGGCGCCCGGCGCTGAGCGGCTGCGGCGGCGTCGGGCTCGCCGTGGCCTTGGGGGTCGGCGCGGGCCTCGCCCCGGTCGTCGGGGCCCCGGCGCTCGGCGGGCTAGCCTGCGGCGCCTTGGGCTGCGCGACGACGGCCTGGGGCTGGGATCTTGACCCCCGGCCCCTCCCTGAAGGCGCCTGCGCGGGCGTCCACGAGGCCGAGTGCGCCGCCTTGGCCGACGCGTATGGCGACGCCGTGCTCAGACGCCGCCGCCGTTGGGTCTACGTCGGCGGCGTCGTGGGCGGGGCGGTGAGCCTCGGCGTGTCGTTGGGGGTCGTGAGCCTCGTCGGCGACCGGCTCTAGGCCGGGATCACCCGCACCACGTCCTTCTTGCCGCGCCAGATCATCACGCCGCCCGAGGCGTCGAGGTCGTCGGGGCCGAGCGTCGCGGCGATGTCGCTGACGTTCGTCTCCCGCTTCGGCCCGAGCTTCACGGCGCCCTGCTGGATCTGGCGGCGGGCGTCGGACTTCGAGGCGCAGAGGCCCACGTCCACGAGCACGTCCACGAGGGGCTTGGGCAGGCTGACCGCGCGCTCAGGGGCCGAGCCCGCGGCGCCGCCGCCGCCGAACACCGCCAGCGCCGCGTCGAGGGCGGCCTTGGCCTCGGCCTCGCCGTGCATGATCTTCGTGGCCTCATACGCCAGACGGCGTTTGGCCTCGCGGATCTCGGCGCCCTCCAAGGCCGCCAGGGCGGCGATCTCGTCGAGCTCCAAGAAGGTGAAGATGCGCAGGAGGCGGCCCACGTCGGCGTCCTCGACGTTCATCCAGTACTGGAAGTAGTCGTAGGGCGCGAGGCGGTGCGCCCCGAGCCACACCGCGCCCGCGGCGGTCTTGCCCATCTTGGCGCCGGAGGCCGAGAGCAGGAGCGGCTGGGTGAAGCCCTCGGCCTCCCGGCCCTCGACGCGGCGGATGAGGTCGATGCCCGCGGTGATGTTGCCCCACTGGTCGTCGCCGCCGAGCTGCAGGTTGCAGCCATAGCGGCGGTTGAGCTCCAGGAAGTCGTAGGCCTGGAGGAGCTGGTAGTTGAACTCGATGAAGGAGAGGCCCTTCTCTAAGCGCAGCTTCACGCTCGCTTTGCTGAGCATCGTGTTCACCGAGAAGTGACGCCCGATGTCCCGCAAGAACTGGATGTAGTTGAGGCTGCAGAGCCAGTCCTGGTTGTCCACCAGGAGGCCACGCTCACCGTCGAGGTTGAGCACCTGGCTGAGCTGGGCCCGGATGCCCACCTTGTTCAGCTCGATCTGCTCGGTGGTGATGAGCTGCCGGGCCTCGTCTTTGCCCGAAGGATCGCCGACCATGGCCGTGCCGCCGCCGACGACGGCGATGATCCGGTGCCCGGCGCGCTGGAGGTGCGCCAAGGCCATCGCCGGGAAGAGGTGCCCGACGTGCAGCGAGTCCGAGGTGGGGTCAAAACCGGCATACACGGAGATCGGGGGGCCGTCGATGAGGGCGGGGGCGCCCTCGGTGTGCTGCTGGACAAAACCGCGCGATTGCAGAGTAGCGAAGACGCTCATTGGGCCACCCGTGTGAACGCGCCGCGTCGCGCGGCGCCTCCTCCGCATTAAGCAGGCGCCGAAACGTGGTCAACTTCGGCCTATCCGGCGCCGTGTCGAAATTGTGACGCGAAGGTGTCGTATTCTCAGCAGGGGCCCGCGCGGCAGGGGCCCCAACAAGACACTCGCCGATGACAGGAGCGCGAATGCAGATCAACTTCCACTCCCCTGATGAGGTCTTCACCGATGAGCTGCGTGAGTATGGAGAGGAGAAGCTGACCCGGCCGCTGTTGCGTCACAAGATCCCCATGGAGAACGCCCGACTCGACGTAGACGCCTCCAACGTGCGTGAGCGCGTGGCCCTTCGGGTGCGTATGACCTTCCCCGGCACGACGATCACCGTGTCTACCCTGAGCGGAGACGCCTTCTCCGCCGTAGACATGGCGGAGGACAAGCTGGCGCGGAAGCTGCGCGACACTGAAGAGCGCCGCCGTGAACAAGAGCGCCGCCGCATGGAGCTCGCACCCCTCGATGACGAGGCCACGGACATCTTCACCGCCGACGAGGAGGAGGTCCTGCGCCAGATGGGCGCCTTGGACGCCGTCCTGGAGCTCTGAGCCACCCCCTCGCGCGGGCGCTCCCGGGCGTCCGCGCGACGGCGCGCGGGCCGGGCGTTAGAGGTGCGCATGATCCTCCTCTTCGCCCTGACGTTGCTCTCCTTCGCGCAAGAGACGGCCTGGAGCGCCGACACCAGCGTAGAGGCCGCCGCCGCCGCCTGGTCCGAGGCGCTCACCCGTCGTGGCCTCACGGTCCACCCCGTGAGCCCCATCCCCGACGACCACCCCGCGCTCCCGAAGACCTTGACCTTGACCTTCGAGGGCGACGCGATCATCCGGGCCCGGGCCCTGCCCACCCGCGGCGCGGTGCAGCTCACCCGCACGGGCTGGGACCAGGTCGAGGCCACCTTGATCCTGGATCCGCCCCGCACCCCGCCGATGGCGCCGAAGGCCCGGGCGCGCCTCGCCGAGGTCCTGCCCGGGGAGGCCCAGGCGGCCTTGGCCACGATGGCGTTTACGCCGACGGCGCAGACCCCGGACGCCCTCCTCGCGAGCCCCGCCCGCTGCGCCGCCCGGATCGCCGAGCACGAGGCCTCGCCGATCCCCGAGGCCCGCGCCACCTTGGCGTCGGCGCTGGAGAGCGCGCCCAAAGAGTGCCACCGCGCCCTGCTCACGACCCTGCTCAAGGACCCGGAGATGACGTCTGAGGTCTCCTCCTGGATCGTCGCCCGCTACCTGCTGTCGGCGAACGACGGGGAGCGCGCCTACTACGCCGCGCTGGGCTTCATGATCGCCGACCCCGACCCCACCCTGGAGGCGGTCTTCGACGCCGAGGACGAGCGGCTCTCCGGGGAGTGAGCCGACGCCAGGGGCGCAGAATCCCAGGTAGAATTGGCCATGACCCGCCCCTGCCCCCGCTGCGCGCGGCAGAACGCCGCCCACCGCGCCGCATGCCTGTACTGCGGGGAGCCGCTGCCCGACCCCGCGCCGCCGCCGGAGGCGCCCCGGGCCCGGGCCGTCCCCGCGGATCTTGACCGCCTCGTCGCCGAGGCCCTCCGCGGGAAGGGGGTGAAGGCCCTGCACGACGCGCTGCGCCAGGCGAACGAGGCGCCTGTCGCGGATGTCGCGGATGTCGCAGCTGTCACACCTGTCGCAGATGTCGCACCTGTCGCATCGGTCACACCAGAGCCAGCGGCGGAGGTCGTCGAGCTGGCCCCGGCGCCCTTGGACCCGAGCGCCCAGGCCCTCGCCGCCGTCACCGAGGCGGAGGAGGCCCTGGCCTTCGCCCGGGAGCGCCTCGCCGAGGGGGAGACCGCCCAGGCCGTCGCCGCGCTGCGACGCCTCGCCCAGAGCCTCGCCGCGCGCCTGCCTGAGCTGCCGCCGGAGCCCAGCGAGGCGCCAGAGGGCCCCGCGGACGCGGCGGATGAGCCTGTCCCGCTCCCCCCGTTTCGCTTCGGCTGGGCCCTCGTCATCGACGGCTTGGCCGACGCCGCCCGCGCCCCGGCCTTGGCCAGCGCCTTGGGCCAAGACCTCGCCACGGCCCGGCTGCACGCGGTCTCCGCCCACCCCAAGGTGGTGATGCGCGGCGAGGACGAGGCGGCGCTCCAGGCCCGGGCCGAGCGCCTGCGCGCCGAGGGGGTCCACACGAGCGTGCTGCATCGCAGCATGGTCCAGAGCTTGGGGCGGCCGCCTCTGGCGCGGTCCTTCGTCTGGGGCGGCCCGGTGCTCGCCTTGGACGGCCGGGCGTACTGGGAGGGGGATCCCGAGGAGGTCCGGGCGCTCAAGGGCCTGGCCTGGCCCTGGACCGCGCCGAGCTTCGGGGTGTTGGGGGAGGTGACCGTGGTGCGCAGCCGCTCGGCCTCGGCGCCGGGGCGCTTCACCCGCAAGACCCTCGGCACGGGGCCGACGGTGCTCGACGAGCGCCGGATCGGCGTGCTCGACCTCTGGGGCGAAGACGGCGCCCGCCTGCGCCTCGTCGAGGGGCTCACCGACGCCGGGGAGGCCCGGTCACCGTTCCGCGCCATCGTGGAGGCCATCACCGCGGCGGCGCCGGGGCTGCGGGTCACCGCCCGCCGCGTCTGCCGCCCCGAGGAGCGCCGCCCGACCGGCGAGCCCGGCGAGTCCCTGAGCCGCTCGGGCTGGCCGACCTTTGAGGAGCACACCCGCCTCTGCTGGCTCCACGAGCGGCGGCGCCCGGGCTGACCCTCGGGCTTAGGCCGCTAGAGGCTCAGCGGCCGTCAAAGAAGAGGCAGTCGATGAAGAAGGTCGAGGCGACGAGCAGGGCGCGGTCGTTCTCGGTGAGCCCCGGGTCGCTGAACTCGACGCCGAAGCTGTCGGCGTCGGTGAACATCTCCTTGAGCGCGCCGCCCCACTTCTTCGCGATGAGCCCGACCTGGCGCCCGGAGGTGTCGCTCACGACGAACTCCCGGCGCAAGAAGCGGCGCTTGAGGGTGAAGCGCGCCTGGCCCTGGGCGTCGCGCACCCGCACCTGGGGCAAAAACATCGTCCAGAGCTTCTCGACGCCGCCGATGTGCTCCTCCCCGGAGTAGATCTCGGCGGTGGGGAAGAAGAACGCGAAGGGCTTCACCACCCGGCCGATCTTCTGGCGCTGGGTGTCGTAGAGGTGGATGGTCATCGCCCGCGCCCGGCCCATGAAGCTGCGCAGGAGCGCCCCGCTGATGCCGCCGCTCTCTTCAGCGGCGTAGCCAATCTCCGCGCCGTTGTCGTCCTTGAGGGAGTAGCGGTTGCGCCCCTCAAAGTCGGTCACCATCTCCAGAAGCTCTTTCTTCTGGTGGATCATGACGCGGTTGGAGCGGGCGACGAGGGCGGTGACGGACATGCTAGGCTCCGAGGGAGATCAGGAACGGGGCTGGTTTAGCACGTCTCGGCGCCCGGCGCGCTCAGGGTCGCCACCACCCGGCCTTGAGCCGGGCCTTTAAGGCGTCTCGCTCCTGCTTGATCGTGTCGAGCAGGCGCCCGAGCTCGATCTGCCGGGCCCCGGCGTCTTCCCCCTCGCGGGTGGCGATGAGCAAGGCGTCGTTGAGGCGATCCTGCTCCCGCCGGGCCGCCCGCAGCTCGGCGTCTTTTTTGAGCAGGTCCGCGCGTTGCTCCTCGACCTGCCGGGAGAGCGCCTCGACCTCTCCTTCGGCCCCCGCCGCCCGCGCGCCGAGCACGTTCACGGCCTCGCGGCGGAAGCCCGCCACCTCGTCGATCGCCCGGGAGAGCCGGGTCACGACCCCGGTGAGCGCCTGGAGCTGCTCGGTGAGCTGGGCGTTCTCGGCGCGCTTCTCGGCGACCTCGGCCTCGGCCTTCGCCTGGGCGGCTTGGGCGGCCTGGGCCTGGGCGCGGGCCTCCCCTAAGGCCGCGACGAGCTCGGCGGCCTGGGGGAGCGGCGTCTCCACACGGTCACGCCGGGTGGCCTCCTGCACCCAGCGCACAAGCGGCGCCTCGGCCACCTCCCGGGAGAGCGTCGTCTGGGCGAGGTGCCGCGCGGCGAGGCCCCGGGCGGCGGCGGCGGCGGGGTCCATGGCGGCCTCGACCACGGCGGCCTCAAAGGCGTCGAGATCCTTCACCACCCAGCCCGCGCCCGCCTCGCGCACGGCGTCGGAGAGCGCGTGGTCGGCCCCGGTGATGAGGGGCAGGCCGCAGCCGAGGTAGTCCGCCTGGCGGAAAGACATCGCCAGCTCACGCTCGGGGTTGGGGCTGAACCAGTCGAGCGCCGCCCGGGCCCCGGCGTAGGCCCGGAGCAGCTCCCCCAGAGGCGTCGGCCCGGCGTACTGCAGGCGCGGGCCCGGAGGCAGCGCGGCGGCGAGGTCCACCACGGCCGCGTCCCCCACGGCGGGGCGACCCCCGTAGACGACGATGCGGCCAAACCCCATACGGTCCAGGGCGGCGACGGCGCGGCGCAGGGCGGGGGTCGGGTCTTGCCAGGGCCAGGGCACGCCGCCCAGCACAAACACCGGCTCGTCGTCTGTGTGGAGTCTCGGCGGGCCCTCCGGGGCCACCAAGGGCACCACGTCCCCCACGGCCTGTCGTGTGTCCCACCCGGCCAGGGCCATGAGCCCCAAGGTGAAGTGCCGCTGCCGGGGGTTCGAGAACAGGACGTGGTCCGCCGCGGCCAAGGCCCGCATCGTGTGTACGGCCTCCGCCGCCGTCTCGCCCTGAAACGGGGCCTCCAGGAGCCGAGGGGCGTAGAGGTCCACACAGAGCGGCGCGTCGAGGCCCGCCAAGGCCGGGGCCTCCTCGGGCTGCACGCAGAGGATCCGGTCGGGGCGCAGGCGGATCGCCAGCTCCCGCAGGTGCCGGTGGCTCTGGAAGGTGAGCGGGCCGCCGTCCTCGTCGTCTTGGGCCCTGGTGAGCACCATGACCTCGTGGCCCGCCCCGCGCAGGGCCTCGGCGTGGTGATGAGCGCGCTGGGCGCCGCCGCTGCCGGGGCGCGACGGGGAGGGGAGCCGACCATGCTGGACGAGGAGCACACGCATGGCGCCAAGTGTACCGGATTCACGACCCAGAGACCGGGGCGCCACGGCGCGGGGGATCTCTTGTAGACTGGCATCGCTCCTATGACGACGAGCCTCCTCCCACCGCTGAGCGGCCCCCTGGTGGCCCGCGGCCTCATCGCCCGGGCTGGGGGGCACACGCTCCTCGACGGCGTGGGGCTCACCTTGCACCCCGGTGAGCTCTGCGGGCTCATCGGGCCGTCAGGGGCGGGCAAGTCGACGCTCATCCGCTGCCTGCTCGGCCTGCGCGCCCCGGACGGGGGAGAGGTGAGCCTCGCCGGGGCGCCGCCGCGGGCTGAAGGGGTGGGCTACGTGCCCCAGCAGGACGCGATCCACCGCGCCTTGACGCCGCGGCAGGCGCTGGACTTCGCGGCGCGGCTGCGCCGCCCGGAGCTGGGTGAGGCGGCGCGGGCGGCGCGGGTCGAGGCCTTGGCGAAGGACGTGGGCCTGGAGGAGCGCCTCGACACCCGCATCTTTAAGCTCTCCGGCGGCCAGCAAAAGCGAGTGAGCGTGGCCCTGGAGCTGCTCACCGAGCCCGGCCTGCTCATCCTCGACGAGCCCACCTCGGGGCTGGATCCCGGCCTGGAGTCGCGGCTCATGGAGCTGCTCCGGCGCCTCGCGCGCCAAGGCCGGGCGGTGCTCGTCGCCACCCACGCCACGGCGTCCTTGCCGATGTGTGACGCCTTGCTGGTGCTCGTCGCTGGGCGCGTGGCGTACTTCGGCCCGCCGGACGAGGCCTTGGCCTTCTTTAAGGCCGAACGTTTCGGCGACATCTTCACCCGCCTGCCCCTGCGCAGCCCCGAGGCCTGGGCGAAGGCCCACCTCCAGGATCCCCAACGCGCCGGGTTCTTGGCCCGCTCCGCGCCGTTGGTTGGTCAACCAAACAACGAACGCCCCGCGACGCCGACACGATCGGCGCCCCCCGCCGCCCCGCCTACGGAGAAGGCCGCCGCGCCGCCGCTGAGCGCCGCGGAGCAGCTCGCCGCGCTCAAGGCCCAGCGGAAGGGGGGCCCACCATGAGCGCCGTCTTGGGCTGGCGCGCCCAGCGGTCGATCCTCGCCGAACGTTACCGCGCCTGCTGGGTGGGGGAGTGGGCGAGCGGCCTCGTGCTCATCGGCCAGGCGCCCCTCATCGGCGCGCTCTGCGGCGTGGTCTGGGGGGAGGTCGCCACGGACACGCCGAGCCTCTACTTCGTGCTCAGCCTCACGGCGGTGTGGCTCGGCGCCACGGCGGGCTGCCGTGAGGTGGTGAAGGAGCGCGACGTGCTGGAGCGGGAGCGCCTCTTCGGGCTCTCGATGCCGGCCTATGTGCTCAGCCGGGCCGAGGTGCTGGGCGTGATGACCTTGGCCCAGGTGGTGCTGCTGCAGGTGGCGGTGGAGTGGACGCTGAGCCTGCGCGGCGCGCTCCCGGCGCAGACCTTGGCGCTGTGGGGCGCGGCGATGGCGGGGGTGGGCCTGGGGCTCCTCGTCTCGGCCATCGCCAAGACCCAAGCCCAGGCCGTCGGCGCCGTGCCTCTGCTCATCGTGCCCCAGCTCTTGTTCTCCGAGTTCGCCATCGACAAGGACAAGTTCGGCCCCGTCGTGGCCCAGGTCGAGCGCCTGATGCCCGCGCGCCACGCCTACCGCGCGTTTGTGGAGCTCGCGGCCCTGGAGCGGGACTGGGCGGCGCTCCTCACGCCCTTCTTTGTGCTGCCTCTGATGACCCTCACCCTCCTCGCGCTCACCACCGTCGCCTTGGCCTTCCGCCGGGACGTCGTGGGCGGCGCCTGAGCGACCCGATGCGCTGGCTTAACTCCGTCCTCGTGGTGCTCGCCCTGTCTGGGGCTTACCTCGGCCTCGCCCACCTCTCCGGCGGCGCGTTCCCGACGCCGGGCCTGCAGCTCGGCGGCGACGAGGGGCAGCTTCGCCGCATCGTCACGTCCTTCTGGGAGGACATTCAGTTCAAAGACTTCGAGAAGGCCGCGAGCTACCACGACGCCGCGACCCAGGCCGGGGTGGACATCCCCTACCTCTTGGAGCGCCTCTTCGCGCTCAAGCCCGAGCTCCTCGACGTGCTGAGCGCCGAGATCGTGCTCGTGGACCTCGACTCCTCGGGCCTGCGCGCCCGGGTGAAGACGCGGCTGCGGGTGAAGAACCTCGCCGACGCCGAGCTCTACGAGAAGGAGGTGATGCTCTACTTCAAGCGCGCGGATCCGGCCTCCCCGTGGCTGATGGACCTACAGACGAGCCTCCGCGAGCTGGACGTGGAGAAGGACAAGAAGCATTGACGGGTTGTTAAACCACGTTGACAGAGTCCGGTGATCCGGCGCGCGCTAAGGGGGCTCTACACCACAACAACGTGAAGCGCCCCTGCTCCACAGTCGCCTCCTCAGGAGCCCTCGTCATGCGTCTGGTCATGCCCGCGACGTTCGTGTTCATCTTGGCGTCTATTGGCGCCAAAAAAACTCCATCCTTCGTCAAGACCGACCTGGATCGCGACGGCTTCACGAGCGGCGCGGACTGTAACGACCGAAACCCGCGCATCTACCCTGGGGCGTCTGAGCGATGTGATCAGCTCGATGGCGACTGTGATGGCAGCGTCGATGAAGGCGTCACCACGGCCTTGTATGTGGACCTTGACGGAGACGGCTTCGGCGAGGATGGCGTCACCACGATGGCCTGCCCGGGGAGCCCAGGCACCGCAAGCGTCGCTGGAGACTGTGATGACGGCGACAGGGTGACCTTCCCCGGCGCGGCCGAGGTCTGTCATGACGGCGTGGTGAACGACTGTGGCGGGAGCGTAGACTCTGCCCAGAGTGAGTGTAGTCGTCTCACGGGCGAGGTCTCCGCCAGCACCGCCGATCGTTTTGGAGCCATCAGCAGCGCATACTCCGAAGGTTTCACGTCGCTCGCGGCCGCTGGTGACATCGACGGGGATGGACTAGAGGACTACATCGCCGGACTGCCCAAATATTGTAATTGCTCAAACGATTATGAAAGCCCTGAGCAGGGATATGACGGCGCCGCCTATTTTTTGTTGGGCGCAGAGCTGCTCGCCGACGTCGCTGACACGTCGTTCACCGTGGGGCTCAACCACTCGCGTATGCGTGGCGAGTCCCGCGCCGGGGATGCGGTTGGTAGCGGCGTGGGAGGTCTCGGTGACCTGAACGCGGATGGCTTTGGCGAATACTTCGTCACTGCGCCAGGAACAGATTACGGCGCGGACACTGGCGCAGGGGCAGTGTTTATCTTCCATGGCGCAGCATCGCCGGTGACCAGCGGGTTCCCGTCCGATGGCGCGAACCTTATGCTGTGGGGGAACACCAAGAGTGACTACTTAGGCGCCAACGTGGCGAGGGCTGACGATCTCGATGCGGATGGGTTCGATGAGCTCTTCGTCTCGATGGCCGGCGACGATGAGGCCGGCACAGGGGCGGGCGCGGTGGTCGTGTTCGACGGCAAGAAGCTCGGGCGGTGGACAGGGAACGTGCGCGCATCCAAGGCGGAGCAGAAGATCCTCGGCGCGGCGAGCGACGACTATTTTGGCGGGGGCCTCACGAGCCTCGAGGACATCGACGGGGATGGACTCGATGATCTGATGGTTGGCGCGCCCAGAGCAGATCGCGGGGGGAGCTCCTCTGGTGAGGTCGCGATCTTTTTGGCGGGGGGGAGCCTGGCCACGAGCGGCACGATCAGCGCCGCTGACGCTGAGTACACCGTGTTCGGGACGGCGGCGGATGACATGGTCGGTGGGGTCATGTCCAGCGCTGGTGATGTCGATGGGGATGGACTCGGCGACGTTCTTTTCGGCGCGTGGCGCGTCGACACGTTCGGCACGTTCTCCGGGGCGGCCTACCTGCTCAAGACGACGGGCGCCGTGCTCGCCGGAGGCAGCACCCTAACGAGCGTCGCGGACGCGGACCTGACCTTCCTCGGTGAGGCGGTGCAGGACATCGCGGGTGGCGCCGTCGGCAGCCTCGGTGATGTGGATGGGGATGGCCGCGCCGAGGTGATGGTCGGCGCCATAGGCTACGACACCGCGACGCTCTACAACGCTGGGGGGGTCTTCCTGTTCTACGGCGACACGTTGGCGACGATGAGCGGCGTCGTGGGGCTCAGCAGCGCTGACGCGGTGTTCGTCGGGTCAGCCGAGCAAGAGGCGGTCGGACTGGCGATCTTCACTGGCCTCGAGCTCAACGGTGACGGCCTGCCCGACATGGCCCTGTCCGGTTATCGGGACGGGGAGGCTTCGGGCGGACTCTGGATGTTCTTTGGCGATGGGGTCGCGTACTGAGGGCCTCGGTCGGTGACGATTCTCTCGGGAGCTTGGCGGTCGAGCGGGTTATCCATGCCCCTCGACCCTGGAGTTCCCAGATGTCCCCGATGCTCCTCCTCCTGCTGACGGCCTGCCCGAAGACCACCCAAGAGCCCGCGTCCACGGAGTGGTCGGCCCAGGTGCTCGCCGACATGGACCCGACCGTGCAGGCCTGTGACGACTTCTACCGCTACGCCTGCGGCGGCTGGCTCAACCGCACGGCCCTGCCGTCCGACAAGCCTGCCTGGACGCGCTCTTTCTCGGAGATCGCCGAGCGGAACCGCCAGGATCTCAAGACGATCTTGGAGCAGGCCGCCGCCCAGCCCGACCTGAAGTCCGACCCCGACTGGAAGAAGCTCGGCAGCTTCTACGGCGCGTGTATGGACGAGGCCGCGGTGAACACCGCCGGGGTGAAGCCCATGGCCCCGCTCCTCGACAAGATCGCCCGGCTGTCGAGCTTTGACGGCCTGCCCAAGCTCTTGGGTGAGCTGCACCTCTTGGGCGTAGACGCGCTCTTCGGCAACTATGTCGAGGGCGACTACAAAGATCCCAAGCTCACCATCTTCCACTTGGGCCAGGCGGGCCTGGGCCTCCCTGACCGCGACTACTACCTCAAGGACGACGCGGACTCCAAGCAGCTCCTCGCGGACTACGAGGCCCACATCGCCCAGGTGTTTGTGCTCGCGGGCGTGAGCGCCGAGCAGGCCGCCGCCGACGCCAAGGCGGTGCTCGCCTTGGAGGTCGCCATCGCCAAGGCCCACAAGCCCCGGGATGAGCTGCGGGACCCCGAGCAGGTCTACCACCGCCTCGACCGCGTGGGCCTGGAGGAGCAGGCCGGGTTCTTCCGCTGGGCCGACTGGCTCGCGGCGGTGGGCGCGCCCGACGCCACGACGGTGAACGTCGAGGTGCCCGAGGTGCTCGTCGCGACGCTGAACGAGGCCAAGAGCGCCCCGGTGACGACCCTGCAGGCCTACCTGCGCTTCCACACGCTCTCGGCCTTCGCCGGGAACCTCTCTGAGCCCTTCGTGACGTCTCAGTTTGAGTTCTTCGGCAAGAAGATCACCGGCCAGCAGGCGATTGAGCCCCGCTGGAAGCGCTGCGTGCGCGCCACGGACGCGGCGATGGGGGAGGCCCTGGGCCGCTACTTCGTCGAGCAGCGCTTCGCTGGGCAGTCCAAGGACAAGGCCCAGGCGATGATCACCGGCATTCAGGACGCCTTCGAGGCCCAGCTCCCCCAGCTCGCCTGGATGGACGACGCCACCCGCGCCCGGGCCGTGGAGAAGAAGAACGCGCTCATGAACATGGTCGGTTACCCCGACAAGTGGCGCGACTACTCGAGCCTCGACGTGAGCGGCACCTACGCCGAGAACACGATTAACGCCCGCCGCTTCGAGTCCTTGGACTGGACTGGCCGCGTCGGCAAGCCCAGCGACCCCACGCGCTGGCTGATGAGCCCGGCGGCGGTGAACGCCTACTACCACCCGCTCTACAACCAGATGGTCTTCCCCGCGGGCATCCTGCAGCCGCCGTTCTTTGACGCGGCCTGGCCGAGCGCGATGAACTTCGGCGCCATCGGCATGGTCGTGGGCCACGAGCTGAGCCACGGCTTCGACGACTCCGGCCGCAAGTTTGACCCTGAAGGCCGGATGATCGAGTGGTGGGCCCCCGAGGCCAGCGCCGCGTTTGAGACCCAGGCCCAGTGTGTCGAGGACCAGTTCGACGCCTACGTCGTGACCGAGGGCCTCAACCAGAACGGCGCGCTCACCTTGGGTGAGAACATCGCCGACCTGGGCGGGCTCAAGACGTCCTTCAACGCCTGGAAGGCCCAGTACACCCCGGGCAAGGAGCCCTCGGTGCCGGGGCTCACCGACGAGCAGCTCTTCTTCGTGGCCTTCGCCCAGAGCTGGTGTACGGTGGCGAGCCCGGAGTACGAGAAGATGCTCGTGCTCTCGGACACGCACTCCTTGCCGCGCTTCCGGGTGAACGGCCCGGCCTCTAACCTGCCGGAGTTCCACGCGACCTTCGGCTGTGAGGCGGGCAAGCCGATGCACCCCGAGAACACCTGCGAGGTGTGGTGATCCGGGCGCCGCTCACCGCCTACGTCGTGTTCACGACGCTCGGGGCCGCGGCTCCGGCGCTCGTGCACGCCGTGGGTGGGCAGTGCTGGGTGTGGCTCCCGGCGCATGTCCCGGCGCTCGTAGGCGGCCTCGCCTTCGGGCCCGGGGTCGGCGTCGCGGCGGCGGTGGGTGTCGTCGTCTCGGACCTGATCCTCGGCGGCGGCGCGGTCGGCTGGGCGCTGGCGCCGATCGCCGTCGAGATCCTTATCTACGGCCTCGTCGCGGGCGGGCTCGGCGCGCGGGCACAGACCCGGCGCGGCCTCTTCGGGGCGCTCTTGGGGGCGATGTTCGCCGGGCGGCTCGTGTACGCCGCGGCGGCGCTCACCCTCGGGCGCCCGGCCGCGGACCTCGTGCTCGACCTCGTGCTCACGCCTTGGCCTGGGGAGCTGCTGCAGCTCCTCCTCGTGGCGCCCCTGGCGGCGGGGCTACGCGACGGGGTGAGCCGGCGTGAGGCGGCGCTCGGCGAGGGCTGAGCGCGCGGCCGTCAGATGTTGATCGACATCGGCACCTGGCTGGGGTGCAGGTAGGGGTACTGCCGCCTGCGCTGCCGGTTGCGGGAGTCGATGGTGCGCCCGACGGCGCGGAGCTTCGTCTGGTGCGCCTTGAGCAGCGGGGCCACCCGGGGGTCCTCAAACCAGCCCTCCTCGTACTCGCCGAGGGCGGTGTGGTGCACGTTGCCCAGGAGGTAGCCGAGGTTGAGCTGGATGAGCGCCTGCTCCAAGGTCGGCAAGGCGTTGAGGAAGTCGGCCTCGGTGGCCCGCAGGTTGGTCGCGGGCGGGGCGTAGAGCGCGAGGGGGAAGTTCGCGGCCTCGGACATCACCGGGTACTGCGGGAAGTTCACCGCGGCGTGCTGGGCGCTCGCCGTGAAGAGGATGGTGGTGAGGGTCTGGATGAGGTTGCCGCGGGTCTTCACCCGGGGGATGCCGAAGCCTGCGACCCGGCCGCCGAACTTCGAGCCCAGCTCCCGCGCCCACTCCAGGAGCTCGGCGTCGGCGGCGATGGCGGCGTCGTTGCTGTAGTAGAGGCGGACGTAGCTCGTCACCCAGGCGTGCAGGGCGTCCCAGAGGAGCAGGGCGTCGTCGCGGTAGGGGAACTCGGGGAGGTCGTTCACGCCGCGTTTGGCCAAGGCCACGGGCAGGGCGCGCTCGCTGAAGGGGGTGCCGGTGACGGCCTGGGCGGCGGCGGCGCGGCTGGCCTCGATGGTGCCGCTCATGAGGCGATCGACGGTGCCGCCGGGGGCGATGAGCGCGCTGTGGGCCGAGTTGTTGATGAAGATCGTGCCCTCAAAGTGCGGGCGCAGGAGCTTGTAGAGGGGGTGATCGACGCTGAGGTGGCGCTCGGTGGCGACGGCGAAGGGCTCGATGACGAGGTGGGTGTCACCGAGGTGGGCGACGGCCTCATGCAGGTTGCCGTCGGCGACCTGCACGGCGAGCTTGGCGAGGTTCCAGGCCCAGCCGTCCCGGGGGCCGAAGGCCGGGGCCCCGGCGCGCTGCTCCACCTGAATCGCCACAGGCCGGGGGAGCTTGTTGCCCTCCCGCACGACGAAGAGCGCGATGGGGGCGGGCACAAACTTGGGCAGGGGGAAGGTGCCCGAGGGCATGGCCTCCAGCGACCTGTAGTCGCAGACGTAGAGCCTGCCCTCGCGCAGGGCGTCCTCGATGGACTCGCCGAGCTGGGCGGCCTTCTTGTTGAGCAGGCTGGCCTGGCCCTCAAAGGCGTCGGGGAGCGCCGTGGCCTTCCGGATGACCATCGGGTTCGGCCCGGCGAGGCGCAGCCAGGCGAACTCGTTGTCTTGGAGCACCCCCTCACGCTGGCCGGGGCAGGGCACGCTCACGAAGAGGCGGCGCAGCTCGTCGAGGCTCGTCGCCCGGCCGCTGATGACGCCGACGGCGGCCTGATCGGAGAGGTCGGAGATCACCTTCTGCCAGGGCGTGCCGAGGAGCGATGCGACGCGCTGGCCGGCCTCATGGCGGGTCTGACGGCGGGTCGCACGCGCCCCTTGGCCG
The DNA here is from genome assembly GCA_023150845.1 of Myxococcota bacterium. GTDB lineage: Bacteria > Myxococcota_A > UBA796 > UBA796 > CAJQPC01 > JADKFE01. The sequence continues at coordinate 32,961 of JAKLKD010000015.1, forward strand.
AAGAGGCCCACACGCTCCACGGGCTCGGACGCTTGGGCGGCGCTCTGCTGGGCGGCGCTCTGCTGGGCCTCGTCACGCCGGGGGAAGAAGCCCTGGGGGGGGCGGTCGAGGAGGTGGTCGTCCTCGTGGTCGGGCTCCACCTCGATCCTGTCGTCTACCCCGTCCTCCTCGACGGTCACCCGCAGGCTCGTGATCGCCGACATACGCTCCAGGGTGGGGTTCGGGGTGGTGCCCTCCCGGACGCTCAGGGCCTTGAGGTTGCCGACGAGCAGCTCCGCCGTGGCGAGCACCTTCTTCCACCAGGCCCAGCTCGGCGCGTGATCGATGGGGACGTCGTGGGAGATGCCGAGCCCAGCGACGTGCTCATAGTTGTAGCGCACCTTGGCCTGGCGCCGCTTGAGGCGCCTTGCGCGACGCGCGGGGGACTTGTCTTCCTGGGGTAGACAGGTGGGCATGGTCTCTCCGAGGCGGTGGGGGGTCGCTCGGCGGCCATTTATCGCGTTTTCAACGCAGGAGCGCGCCAATCGCGGCGTCGTCACGGCTCACCATCCACCTCGCGCGGGCGCGCGCCCGGAGGTCGTCCTCAGCGCCAGCGGCGACCGCGGCGTCTTGGGCGGCGTGCAGGCGCTCCCACCAGCCGAGCCGCGCGAGGGCGCGGGCGCGGGCGATCACCCCCTGTCTCAGGTCGGCGACGGCCTCCGCCCAGCGGGTGTGCATCGTGAGGGGCAAGACCGCGATCCCGCCGTCCGCCCCTGTCGAGAGCAAAGCGGCGCCATCGGGGGTGAAGCAGAGGTTGAGCGCGGGGCCGATGTGCTGGGCCTCCGCGCGCAGACGCTCCCCCGTCGAGGGGTCCCAGAGCATCACGCGCTCGGAGAAGCCCGCCGTCGCCAAGAGCGCGCCGTCGGGGGAGAAGGCGACGGCCATGGTCGGCCCGCTGTCCGCTTGCAGGGTGCTGGTGAGCACGCCGCGCTGGAGGTCCCAGAGCTCGACCTCACCGCGTTGGTTGCCGACCGCCAGGGTGCGACCGTCGGGGGAGACGGCGTGGTGGTAGGCCGGGGCGCCGCCGCTGAGGCGTTGCACCACGGCGCCGGTGTCGAGGTCGATGACGAGGCGCTCGCCGTCGGAGTCGAGGTGCCCGGCGATGACCACCCGCGCGGGGCTGAGGATCGTCGTGTCCCAGCTCGCGCCCTTGAGGTGCACGCCGAGCCGCCGGGTCGCGCCGTCGTCGGGGTTGATCACCCACAACGCGCCGTCTCCGGTGACGGTCACGAGCCGGTCTGGGCCCGACCAGTCGACGGCGACCACCTTGTGCGGCATCGGCACCACACGCTCGGCCTGCCCCGTCGCGGCCGTGAGCAGGATGATGCCCTCCTCACGCTTCGCGACGGCGAGGCGGCGGCCGTCTGGGGAGAACTTCACCTGACGCGCCGCCTGATCCGTCGCGCCCTGCCAGCGCCAGAGCGCCGCCCCCGTGGGCAGGTCGGCGAGGGTCACCACGCCGTCGTCGTCGGTGACGGCGACCCGCTCCCCGTCCGGGGAGACCGCGACCCCTTGGCTCGTCACCTCGGTGAGCGGCACCCGCCGCCCGCCTCGGATGGGGCGCAAGAAGACGTGGACCTCCCCCGAGGTCCCGCCCAGGGCGATGATCCGGGCGTCCTCGCTCGTGGCCACGGTGTTCACCTGCGCTGGGCCGACGAAGTGGTGCTCACCGACGCCGTCCCGAAGGTTGAACACCGTCAGCGCGCCGTCGAAGCCCAGCCGCCAGCCCAGGCGCCCGCCGGGAGCGACCCCGACGAGGCGGGTGGGGTCGCCCCGCAGCGTCCACAACGCCGCCTGTGTGTCTACGCTCAGCGCCTCCACGAGCGCTGAGCTGGCGACGAGCGCGACGGAGCGGTCGTCGGTGACCGCGACGTCGTTCGCGCCCATGCTGCGGAGCTTCTCGACGCCGTCCACCCACACCCCTCCCGCGTGGGGGTCGGACCCCGTCGTGACGGCGAGGGCGACGGCGGGGGAGGGCCCAGGCGTCCAGCGCGCCACGCCTGGCTCTGGCAGGGGCTCAAGCGCGCCGTTGACGACCTGGAAGGCGCCGCCCACCCCGTCGGCGACCCAGGGCCCCGCGTCGTTGAACCCCACGCGCCAGGGCCGCGTGGCGCTGGGGATGAGCGCGGACCAGCCCTCACCGAGGCGGCCGAGCATCACGCCCCCCTCGACGGCGACGATCACCTGGTCGCCCTCGGCGTCGGCGCGGGCGGCCGCGGCGAAGGCGGGCAGGCTCAGCGCCAAGGCGCCGCGCTCCTCGCAGTCGGCGAGATCCCAGGCCACGAGGCGGCCGTCGGCGCCAAAGCTCAGGGCGCGCTGGTGGTCGGGGCCCAGGCCCAAGGCGAGGACCGCGGCGTTGCCGTGGGGTCGGCAGGTCGCGACGGGCAGGGGGCCGTCGAGGGTGTGCGCCGAGCGCGCGAGGTCCAGCGCGCGCCGGTCCACCCGGGCGCGGTTGGACGGGCTCGTCTCGGCCAGGGCCCGCTCAGCGTCCGCCAAGGCGCGGGCGGCCTCGGCGTGCTCCCCTTGGAGGACCAGGGCGTCGGCGCGTCCCACCTGGGCACGAAGCAGGCCGCGGAGGGCCTCAAGCTCGGCTTGCCTCGCCCGCTCCGCCTCGGCGACGGCGTCGTCGCGGGCCTCGCCGACGGCGCGTGTGTACTGCCCCACCCCCAGCAACAGGACGAGCAAGGCCGCGGCGCCGACGGCCCCGGCGGCGCGCACGGCGCCGCGGTGCCGGGTGGCCCACTTCGTGAGGCGCTCCGCCCAGGTGGAGCGCAGGCCGACGAGGGGGCGGTGGTCGAGCACGGCGTCGATGTCGGCGCGCAGGGCGAGCACGCTCGGGTAGCGGTCCTCGGGCCGCGGGCTCATGGCGCGGAGGATGATCGCCTCAAGCTCCCGAGAGACGGTGGGGCGCCGCCGTCGCGGCGGCTGAAGCGCACCTTGGCGCACCTGGGCCAGCACCTCCTTCGTGGGCCCGGCGAAGGGCGGCGCGCGCACCATGAGCTCGTAGAGCACGGCGCCGAGGCCATAGACGTCGGTGCGAGCGTCCAAGCTGTCCAGGGCCCCGGCCACCTGCTCTGGGGCCATGTAGGCTGGGGTGCCCGCCACCTGGCTGCCGCCCTCGGGGGCGCGGCCCATGCTGTAGGCGAGGCCCCAGTCCAGGAGCGTCACCTCGCCGAACTCGCCGATCATGACGTTCTCAGGCTTGATGTCGCGGTGCAGCACGCCCCGGGAGTGGGCGAAGGCGACGGCGTCGCAGACCTTCCTGAAGAGCTCCAAGGCGTCGCGGGGGTGGAGCTGGTCGGAGAGCGCGGAGAGCGAGCGGCCCCGCACCCACTTCATGACGAGGAAGGGCCGCCCTTCTTCATCGACCCCGATGTCGTGGACGGGCACGACGTTGGGGTGCTCCAGCGCCGCGGTGACCTTGGCCTCGGCCACGAAGCGCGCCTGCGCGGCGGCGTGGGCGTGGGTGAGCACCTTGATCGCCACCTCGCGGCCCAGGCGGGTGTCGAGCCCCCGCCGGACGACGCCCATGCCCCCCTCGCCTAAGGTCTCGCCGAGGACGTAGCGGCTCGCCTCGTCGCCCTTCGAGCGTGGGCCGCTGGCTCCGTCGTCCGCGCGCCCCTCATCGTCGGGGTCATAGGTGTGGTTGCTGGCCATCGGCCGATCATACCGCGCGCGGCGGCGTAGAGCCCCGACCGGCCCCAGCCGTTGACGCCCCTCAGCGCGGCGCGGGTGCCGGGTGGATCACGAAGGAGTCGAGCGCCTCGCCGAGCCCACCCTCGGCGCGCACGAGGCGCCCCTCGCGGCGCTCCAGGGCCCAGCCCTCACCGTTGGGGTGGAGGTCGGGCAACATCTGGAGGAGCACCGGGACGGGGATACGCATCGGCGCCCGCTCGTCGGGGAAGTCCACGGCGTCGTGGTCCAGGGCCTCGGGCTCAAAGGTCCAGCGCTCGCGGCCCCGGGGCCGGGCGGAGGTCAGGCGGGGTGGGGAGGTCATCGGGCCTCGGGGTCGAAGGGGAGGCGGAGGCGAAACCAGGCGCCCCCGAGGGCTTCGGAGCGGCCCTCCAGGGTGAGCGCGCCGCGGTGGCGCTCGGCGGCGCCCCGGGCGATGGCGAGGCCGAGGCCGGTGCCAGGGCGGGGTGAGCTGCGGGAGCGCCCCGAGACGAAGGGCTCAAAGAGCGTCGCCGCGAGGGCCTCGGGCACGCCGGGGCCGTCGTCTTCGAGGTCGAGCACGGCCTGGGCGCCCTCGGCCTGGAGCCGAACCCGGGCGGTCTTCGCCCCCGCCAAGACGGCGTTCTCCAAGAGCGCGCTCAGGAGCCGCACGAGCTGGGCGTGGTCACCGCGCACCTCTTGGGCGCCCTCGACCTGGAGCTCAAGCGGCAGGCCCAGGGCCCGGCGCACCTCGCTGGCGGCGACCTCGGCGGCGTCGTGCAGGCCGATGGGCCGCAGGGTGAGCGGGGAGGGGCGCCCGACCTCCAGGAGCTCCTCGGCGAAGCGCGCGGCGCGGTCCACCTGGGCGCGCAGCTCGGCGACGGTGTCGGGGTCGGCGCCTTGGCGCTCCAGCACCGTCGCGCAGGCGGAGATGACGCCGAGGGGGTTTCGGACCTCGTGGGCCACGGCGGCGGCGAGGGTGCCCAGCTCGGCGAGGCGGGCGCTGTGCTCGGCCCGGGCCTCACTCTTCACCAGGGCCTCGGTGAGCCCATGGACGTCTTGGCGCCCGGCGAAGAGGCTCGCCGCGAGGCGCGCCCGGGCCCAAGACAGGGCCGGCTGGGCGGTGAGCAGGATGAGGAAGCCCAAGAACAGCGCCCGCCAGGACCACAAGGCGCCCCCGGCCCCGGCGCGTAGGCCGAGGAGCACCAGCGCCATGAACAGCGTTGAGAGCAGGGCGGCCATGGCGGAGTACCGCAGGCTCGCCTCGACGACGTGGCCGAGCTTGGGCAGCTTCGGCGTCGTGACGACGTAGCTCAGGAGCGCGAGGCTCAGGAGCACCCCGTAGAGCCCCAAGGGGTCGTGGCGCCCGGTCATCGTGAGCAGCACGTTCACGCCGCCGGAGACGGTGCCCAAGAAGCCGGAGAGGGTGAGGTACGCGAGGCGCTGGCGCTCGCCGCGGTCGGTCGTGAGGCGGATCCTGTCGAGCAGGTAGAGGATCGGCAGCGCCGAGGCCCAGGTGGCGAGGCCAAACATCGGCGTCCAGTAGGGCCCGGCCACGGTGCCGCCCTCCCGCAAGAACAGGCCTTGGGGCAAGGCGCCCAGCGCCGTCATCACCGCCGCGCCGACGTAGAGGCCGGGGACGGCGGGCGTGCGCCAGCTCTGGTCCTCGGCGACGGCGTGGTTGAAGCCCGCGGCGACGAAGAAGCCGAGCATGAGCAGGCGCTCCCCGAAGGGCCGCGTGTCGGGGTGCGCCGAGAGCAAGAGGCTCGCCGCCCAGGCGATCAGCGAGAGGTTGTACGCCGCGAGCCCTGGCCGCCCACCGCGCCACGACAGGGCCGCGAGCGCCCCGGCCGCGACGAAGATCGGCAGGAGCGAGGGCAGGTACAGCGGCGAGAGGGACGTCGGCGGCACGCCCCCGGAGTGTACACCGCCGCCGCCTCTGGCGCCGGGGCCCTGGCGCGCCGCGGGAGGCGGCGTCACCCCTCTTGCGTCCACCCGGCGTTGGGTGTTTGTTGGGGTATGGACCACCACCCGCCGCCACCGACCTGGATGACCGACACCCGCCGCGTCGGCGAGGCCCTCCGGGGCTCCGCCTTCCGCCCCCGCGCCGTGGCCAACGCCCTCGGCGTGCTCGCCTGGAGCGGGCCCGCCTTGGACGGCCTCTGGTGGCAGCGCAAGAACCTCGCCGATGGCCTGCTCGGCGCTCAGATCGAGCTGCTCGTGCGCGGCGGGCGGGTGCCGACGGCGAGCGCCCACGAGGCCTTCGACGCCCGGGCCTGGCGCGCGGGCATCCTGGAGGACAACGCCGAGGGCACGGTCTCGACGGGCCTCGTCTTGCCCCTGGAGTGTGACCTCGTCTGGACCGACCGCCCGGAGCGCGCCTTTCAGGGGCAGACCGGCGTGTTCATGCCCGACAGCACCTCCTTGGCGCTGCGCCGCGCCTTGCCCTCGGAGCCCGTCGCCCGGCACCTCGACCTCGGCTCCGGCGGCGGCGCCGTGGCCGTGCGCGCGGCGCGCTGGGCTGAAGAGACCTTGGCGCTGGACGTGAACCCCCGGGGGGCCGACGCCGTCTACCGCACGGCGGCGCTCAGCGGCGTGCGCATGAGCCCCGTGACCGGCGACGCCCGGGAGCTCTCCGCCTTGGGCCGCTTCGACCGCGTGAGCTTCGTCTTCCCCCTGCTCGTGCCTTGGGACGGCCTCACGACGGCGCCCCTTCACACCATCGCCGAGAGCGCCTCGCTGCTCGTGGACGTGCTCAACGCCGTCGTCGAGCAGCTCGCGCCGGGCGGGCTGTGCCTGTTCTACGTCCAGGACTTCGCCGGGGCGCGCAGTCTGCCCGACGCCATCGACGCGGCCTTCCGCGGCCGCTCCTGGCGCGGCGCCTTCTGGTGGGACTACATCGGCGAGACCCAGGCGGGCCCCTTACGCTCGGGGCTCCTCGCCATCCGCGCCGACGCGGGCGCGGGCTGGCGCGACGAGCAGAACGAGGCGCCGGACATGGGCTGCGACGACTGGTGGCCCTACCTCGCCCCGCTCTTGGGCGAAGAGGGCTGAGCCCGCCCTTTAGGGCTGGGTGCTCTCCAGCTCACTCTTGGCGTCGGCGCGGTCGGGGTCGAGCTGCAGCGCGGTCTTGAAGCGGCTCATCGCCTGGCTGCGGCGGCCCGCGGCCTTGAGCAGGCGCCCGGCGGTCACCTGGGCCAGGGCCTGCTCCTTGGGCTCGGTCAAGAACAGCGCGTCGAGGTTCATCACGCCGTCTACGGGGCTGATCTGGCGCGCGGCGACCCGGCAGAAGATGTCGAGGATGCGGTAACGCGCCTGGCGGGGGTCGAGGCGGGCGGCGAGCATCGCGGCGTGCTGGGCCTCGGTCCACACCCGGCGATAGGCGAGGGCCTGGGCGCGCTCAAAGAGCTCCCGGGCGCGGCGGGCGTCGTCCTCGTTGGCCTCGGGGGGCAGCTCCGCGAAGGCCCGCAGCTCACGCAGCCACAAGGCGACGATGGCCGGGTCGTAGAGCGCCTCGCGGCTGGAGCGGAAGATCTCGTCCAGAGCGGAGACCGCCTCCAGGGTGTCGAGAGACGCCCGGGTGAAGGCTTCAGGGCGGAAGATGGCGGCCTGGCGGGAGAACGCGGCCTGGATGCCCTGGAGGGTGAAGATGTCGTTCAGGGCCTCGCCGTTGAGCTTGAGCACCACGAGGGGGTTGAGCTCGGAGCAGCGCGCGGCGAGGTCGAGGACGGCGGCCTCCTCGGCGGGCAGGGGCTCGACCTTTCGAGGCGGCGGCGGCCGCGCCGGGCCCGGCGAAGGGGTCGGCGGCTTGGGCGGCAGCGGGGCGTGCTCGTCGCCGATCTCTTGGGGGTTGGAGTCGGCGTCGAGGATCTCGATGAAGGGGCGGTCCTCGATGGTCGGCGCCGAGGGCTCGTCGGCGTAGCTGGAGAAGGTCACCCGGGGCGCGCGGTCGGGGCGGTCGATGGCGAGCAGGCCGGTCTGCACGAGCAGGTCGATGGCCTGGAGCGCGTGGGCCGTGCGCTCCCGCTGGTGGCGGCCGCTGGCGAGGACGAGGTCGTTGAGCGTCATGTTCGGGCGCACGAGGCGTAAGGTGCGCAACACGACGGGGTCAAGCTCCGGCGGTGCCGCCCCCGGGGCCGCCCGGACGATGTTGCCGAGGAGCGGCTGCAGCTCGGCGGAGACCTGATCGGCGCTGCGCAGCTCGGCGAGGCCTCGGGCGAAGATGCGCAGCATCGGCTCGGGCAGGGGGAAGGAGCCCGCTGGGGGAACACGGCTGGGCTGGAGGTGGGCGTTCACGTCGTCGCGGCCGACGAGGCTCGCCAAGAACAGGCCCACGCCCATACACGCCGCGTCGAGCACGGCGTCCAGGGCGAAGCCGGACTCCATCGCCAAGGCGATGTCGTTCGTGAGGTGGCCCTGGAGCCGCGCGGGGTTCGGGAGCTCCGCCTCTAAGGGGCCGAGCAGACCGGGGATGCCCTCAGCGTGGTGGACACGACGCCCTTTGAGCACCAGGGAGGCCCAGAAGCGGGGGCCGTGGACGCCGATTCCAAAGGTCTCTCCACCGCGTAGCGCGTAGAACAGCAGCTCAATCGGGGGGCCATGGGTCATCGTGCAGCGCTCAGCGTCTTGCGGGCCGTGTGGGCGCGTTCGGGCGCGCGCCGAGGGTTCGAGTTTTTTTGTGTTTAACCCAATTCACCAAAAGTTGTGCGCAAGAGCTGGTCCGAGGGGGCGATCTGCGTGACCATGCCGCTCGAAGCTGGCGCTTTGTCGGCTGGAGCGCCCGGCTCATCCAAGATCGCCACGCCCGCTTCGGCGCGTCGGGCGTCGACGGCGAGGCGCTCCGCGAGGCTGTGGAGCCGAGCGACCCGCAGGAGCTCCCCGGCGAGGCGCCACACCGCCGAGGCCTCCTCGTTGCCCCGGACGGCGAGGGCCTGGAGGTTCAGCGCGCCGTCGGCCAAGGACATCCCGCCCAAGGCCAAGGCCGTGACGATCTGCACCACCCGGGCCCGGGGCAGGCGTGGGTGGAGGGCGGCGGCGCGGTCGGCGAGGGCCTGGGCCTCGGCCCAGCGGGCGTCTTGGGCGAGCTGGATCGCCTGCCGGGCGAGGCCGATGGCCGTGGCGCGGGCGGCGTCTCCGGGCGGGCTCGGCGGCGGGCAGGCCAGGCGCAGCTCCCGGAGCCACTGGGCGAGGATGGTCGGGAACCGTAAGGACTCCCGCGCCCCGGCGAGGAGCTCGGCGAGGCCCACGGCGAGGCGCTGGGCCTCGGGGGAGCCCCGGGTGAAACGTTCGGCCCGCCAGCGCGCCGCGCCGCGGTAAAACGCCGTGACGAGCTGCTCCCCGGTGATCGGCGCGTGCAGCGTCTCCAAGGGCAGCTCGGCGGCGGCGAGGGGGTTCAGCTCTTGGCAGCGCCGCGCGACCTGGGCGAGGCGCTGGTGCTCGGCGTCATCCTGCGCGAGCGCCCAGCCGAAGTCGGGGGCCGTGGGCTCCTCGACGAGCGCCGCCTCGCGCGTCGCGCCGGTCGAGTGGGCGTCTTCAGCGATGGGCTCAATCCGCGTAGACATGATTCAGCCGCCAGGGTTGTAGCGAAGAAGCCTATCTCCGCTTGGCGTCGCCGTGTAGCCGTCGATGAAGAACCGACTCCTGTAGAATCGGGTTAAAGCGCCCACTGCGCCCTCTCCTCGGAGCCACGATGCCCGCTCAAGCCCCTGACGTCTGGGTCTACGACAGCGTCCGCACCCCCCGAGGGCGCGGCAAAGACAACGGCAGCCTCTACACCACCCGGCCCGTGCGCCTGCTCTCCGGCGCGCTCGACGGGCTGAAGGCCCGGACGGGCCTCGCCGCTGACGCCGTGGACGACCTCGTCATCGGCTGCGTCACCCAGGTGAGCGACCAGGGCGCGTGTATCGCCCGCACCGCGGCCCTGCTCTCGGGCTTCGGGCAGCACCTGCCCGGCGTCACGCTGAACCGCTTCTGCGGCTCGGGCTTGGAGGCCATCAACCACGCGGCGGCGATGGTGGGCTCGGGCCTGCACGACCTCGTGTTGGCGGGCGGCGTGGAGAGCATGTCCCGGGTGCCCATGGGCTCCGACGGCGGCGCGCTCTTTGACTCGGACCTCGTGCTGGAGGTCGGCATCGTGCCCCAGGGCATCTCCGCCGACCTGCTGGCCACCCTGCGGGGCATCACCCGGGAGGACGCCGACCGCTTCGCCGCCGAGAGCCAGCGCCGCGCCGCCGCCGCCATGGCCGCCGGGGCCTTCTCCCGCTCGATCCTCCCGGTGATCGATCAGAACGGCCTCGTGGTGCTCGCCACGGACGAGCTCCCCCGGCCAGAGACCACCGCCGAGAAGCTCGCCAAGCTCAACCCGTCCTTCGCGATGATGGGCGAGCAGTTCGGCCTCGACGCCCTCACCCGTAAGGTCTACCCCCAGGTTGAGCGCGTGAACCACATTCACCACGCGGGCAACTCCTCGGGCATCGTCGATGGGGCGGCCGTCGCGCTCATCGGGCACCGGGAGGCCGGGGAGCGCCACGGGCTCAAGCCGCGGGCCCGGATCCGCGCCGTCGCCACGGTGGGTGACGAGCCCGTGCTCATGCTCGCCGGGCCCATGCCCGCCACGGAGCGCGCGCTCAAGAAGGCCGGGATGTCCATCGGCGACATCGACCTCTTTGAGGTGAACGAGGCCTTCGCCGCCGTGCCCTTGGCCTTCATGCAGCACTTTGGCCTCGACGACAGCCGGGTGAACGTCAACGGCGGCGCCATCGCCTTGGGGCACCCCTTGGGCGCCACCGGGGCGATGCTCTTGGGCACGGCGCTCGACGCCCTGGAGGACCGGGGCCTCTCCACCGCGCTCATCACGCTGTGCATCGGCGGCGGCATGGGCGTCGCCACCATCATCGAGCGGGTGTGACCATGGCCACCGAGACCCTCCCCGTCAGCGCCCCCGGCGTCACCGTCACCTTCGACCCCGAGGACGGCGTCGCCGTCGTCACCTTGGCCCTGCCGGGCAAGGTGAACAAGATCAACCCCGCCTTCGGGGCCGCCCTCGCCGCGGGCCTCGACGCCGCCTTTGGCGCCAAGGGCCTCAAGGGCGTGATCTTGGCCTCGGGCCACAAAGACTTCTGCGTCGGCGCGGACATCGACGTGGTCTACGCCTCTCGGGATCCCAAAGAGATCCTCGCCGTCGTCGGCCAGCTCAACGCGGGCTACCGGCGCATCGAGACCTCCGGGAAGCCCGTCGTCGCCGCGCTCACCGGCTCGGCCTTGGGCGGGGGCTATGAGCTGGCCTTGGCCTGCCACCACCGCATCGCTTTGGACAGCCCCAAGGTGCTCGTCGGGCTCCCCGAGGTCAACCTCGGCCTCATCCCCGGCGCCGGGGGCACCCAGCGGCTCCCGTACCTCTTGGGGCTCCAGGAGGCCGTGCAGCACATCGCCCAGGCCCAGCCCGTGCGGGCGCCCAAGGCCGTGAAGGCCGGGCTCATCGACGCCTTGGCCCCCGACCGCGACGCCTTGTTCGCCGCCGCCCGGGCCTGGATCGCCGCCAACCCCTCGCCCAAGCAGCCCTGGGATACAAGAACTCCGCTGCCCGGCGGGGTCCAGCCCGGCACCGAGGCCGCGCGCACCTTGGCCGTAGGCGCCGCGGCGTTCTTGTTCTCCAAGACCGCGGGCTGTTACCCCGCGGCTGAAGCGGCGCTGCGCTGCGTGTTTGAGGGCACCCGCCTCTCCTTTGAGCGTGGCCTAGAGATCGAGAGCCGGGCCTTCGCCAAGCTCGCCACGTCAGACCAGGCGAAGGACATGATCCGCACGCTCTGGTTCGGCAAGAACGCCGCCGACAAACAGGAGGGCCTGCCCCAGACCGCGGACGCCCGGTTCACCAAGGTGGCGATCTTGGGCGCGGGCATGATGGGCGGTGGGCTCGCGTTCTTGGCCACGAAGGCCGGGCTTGAGGTCGTGGTGCGCGACATCCGCGAGGAGGCGCTCCAGGCCGCCCGGGCCCGGGTCGAGGAGCAGGCCGGGAAGCTCCGGCACCTCAGCGCCCAGGAGCGCGCCGAGCTCGTGGGCCGGGTGACCTTCACCCTCGATCTTGAGCCCCTGCGCGGCGCGGACCTCGTGATCGAGGCCGTCGTCGAGAACCTCAAGGTCAAACATCAGGTCATCCGTGAGGTCGAGCCCCTGCTCGCTGAAGGCGCCGTCTTCGCGTCGAACACCTCAGCGATCCCCATCACCCGCCTCGCTGAAGCCGCGGTGAACAAGGACCGCTTCATCGGCCTGCACTTCTTCTCCCCCGTCGAGAAGATGCCGCTCTTGGAGGTCATCCAGCCGGGCTTCACCAGCGAGGACACCCTCGCCCGCTGCCTGAGCTTCGGCCGGGCCATCGGTAAGACCTGCGTGGTCGTGAACGACGGCTACGGCTTCTTCACGACGCGGCTGTTCGCGGCGTACTTGCTGGAGGGCTGCCAGCTCGTCGCCGAGGGCCACGACCCGGTGCTCGTCGAGTGGGCCGCCCGCAGCCTGGGCATGGTGATGTCGCCTCTCAAGGTGTTTGACGAGGTCACCCTGACCTTGGGCATGCACGCCTTCACCACCCGGGAGGCGGTCCTGGGTGAGAAGCTCGACCTCGCGGGCCTGGAGCTCGTGCGGGCGGTCGTCGCCGCCGGGCGCACGGGCAAAGCCGCCGGGGCGGGCTTCTACGACTACGAGCACCCCCGGCGCATCTGGCCCGGGCTCAAGGACCTGGTCAAGGCCGAGACCCCGGCGGAGACCGGCGTGGCCCACCTCCAGCGCCGCCTGATGCTCGCGCAGCTCGCCGAGCTGGGGCGGGTGCTCGACGACGGCGTCCTGCGCAAGGCCATCGACGCCGACGTTGGCGCGATCTTGGGCCTCGGCTTCGCCCCGAACACCGGCGGGCCGCTCTCCTGGGCCGACCGGCAGGGCCTGCCCCAGCTCGTCGCCGAGATGGACACGATGGCGGCGCGGTACGGCGCCCGCTACGCGCCGTCGGCGACCTACCGGAAGATGGCGGCCGAGGGCGCCCGCTTCCATGAGGGGCCGTGATGCCCAGCGACGCGGACCTCCTCCGCCACGTCATGGCCCGGGAGTGTGAGACGGTCAACGAGTACCTGGCGATGGCCGAGCAGGCCCAGTCGCCCGAGGTCAAGGGCCTACTCCTGCACCTCGCGTATGAGGAGAAGGAGCACATCGCCGTCTGCGTGAAGGAACTCCTCAAGCTCGACGCCGACCACAAGATGTGGATGGAGAAGGTCCACGCGCCCGTTGACGCCGAAGGACGGCGGCTCAACACCTCGGCCTCAGGGGATCACGGCCCCGGGGCGAGCAGCAACCCGAGCGTCGGAGGGCCCGTCTCGGCGTCTCCGGCGAAGCCTCAGTTCACCATCGGCAGCCTCATCCGCTGAGAGGGTCACCCCATGAACCAGTTCTCGAACCACAACGACAACCCGCTCAACGAGGCCGAGTTCCGCCGGGTGCACGACGCGGTCATCGAGGCCGCCAAACGTCGCCTCATCGGCCGCCGGTTCATCGAGCTCTACGGCCCCATGGGCCCGGGCGTGCAGGCCATCGCTTATGACGAGTTCACCGGCACGGACAGCGGCCAGCTCGACCTGCTCGGCGAGTCCTCGCCGACGCGCATCTTCACCGACCAGCGCCGCTTCCGCACCATCCCCATCCTCTACAAGGACTTCGTGCTCCATTGGCGCGACCTGGAGATGGCCCGGCAGCTCAACATGCCCCTGGACGTCTCCGCGGCGGCGGGCGCGGCGTCGTGGTGCGCTGAGCGTGAGGACCAGCTCATCTTCTACGGCGACGAGAAGCTGGGCTACGAGGGCCTGATGAACCACCCCCAGCGCCAGGTGGCGCCGCTCACCGACGGCTGGGGCCGGGCCGGGGCGGCGTTCCGGGACGTCGTGAACGCCGCGGAGAAGCTCTTTGAGGCCGGGCACTACGGGCCCTACGCCTTGGTCTGCTCGCCGCGGCTCTACGCGAACCTGCACCGGCTCTGGGAGGACTCCCGCACCATGGAGCTCGACAACGTGCGCCGGGTGATCGAGGGGGAGGTCTTCCAGTCCAACGTGCTGCGCGGCAACGCCGCCGTGCTCGTCTCGAAGGGCCAAGAGAACCTCGACCTCGCCGTGTCCATCGACATGACCACGGCCTACCTGGGCGCCGAGCGCATGAACCACCCCTTCCGGGTGCTGGAGGCGCTGATCTTGCGCATCAAGCACCCCGACGCGATCTGCACCATCGAGGCCGGGCCCTAAGACGCCGGGCGGGCCTAGGCGCCGCCCTCATCGTCCGGAGGCGCCGCAAAGAAGGCCTCGGCGGTGGGGGCGGTGAAGATCAGGTCCACCCACCGATCGAGGCGCTCGGCGCTGGCCTCCGCGAGGGCGAGGTCATGCTCGGCGCGTAGGGGGCCGAAACGCTGGAGGAGGAGACGGCGGAGGAGGTCTCTCGCTGCTTCCTGCCAGCCCTCTTGCCAGCCCTCTTGCCAGGCCTCTTGCCGCCCCTCTCGCCTCCCCTCCTCACGCTCACGGTGCATCCAGCTTACGACCAGCTCAGGCTCGTCGGCGACATCATCGATCCAGCTCATGCGTCGCGCTTGTCTGGGGGCGCCTCGAAGAGGGCCTCGGCGGTGGGGACGGTGAAGAGCAGCTCCACCCAGTGAGCGAGGCGTTCGGAGCTGGCCTCCGCGAGGGCGAGCTCATGCTCGGGGCTTAGGGGCCCGAAGCGATGAAGGACGGCGCGGCGGATAAACGTTTGCATCATCGAGAGGCTGTTTCTCCGTTCTTCTTGCCGTCCCTCCTCACGCTCACGCTGCATCCAGCTCACGACCTGCTCACGCTCGTCGGCGACATCATCGATCCAGCTCATGCATCGCCTTCGCCCTTCGGGGGCGACCCGAGGAGGGCGTCAACGGTCGGCGCGCTGAGGAGCGTGTCTGCCCATCGGTCGAGACGGTCGGGCGTTGCCGCGGCGAGGGCTTGTTCGTGCTCAGGGCGCAGAGGGCCGAAGCGCTGGACGAGGAACCGGCGGATGAGCTCTCGAATCCCTTCGTACCGCCCCTCTTGCCGCCCCTCTTGCCGCCCCTCTTGCCGCCCCTCTTGCCGCCCCTCTTGTCTTCCCTCTTGTCTTCCCTCTTGTCTTCCCTCTTGCCGCCCCTCCTCACGCTCACGCTGCATCCAGCTCACGACCTGCTCACGCTCAGGGGGCTGAAGGAGTGCCACGGCCTGCTCCGTCTCCGCGGGGGTGACCCGCGACTGGTTGAGGTAGATGGCGTATTTTAACACGGCCGCGGCCCAGTGGTCGCCGCGCTCACGCAGCGCCCGCTCGTAGAGGGGCAGGTGCGCGTTGAGCAGCGGCATGGTCTGCCCCTCGTGGGCGTGGCGCAGCAGCAAGAGCGCCAGGCGGCCTCCCCCTTGGCCGGGGAGCTGGTCGTCGGGGGTGACGCTGAGATCCTCAAACCACAGCTCCAGCTCAGGGAGGTAAGGCTTGAGCCCAAGGACGGCCTCGGCTGGGGCGTCGTAGAGCTCGGAGAGGCGCCTCGGCGCCGTCCAGGGCCGCTCGCCGTGGGTGACCACGAGGGTCAACACCACGGGCAGGCGCGGCCCCTCGGCCTGGTCCCACACCCGCATCGCCGCGCGCAGCGCCCGGTACGGCATCTGGGGGTCGGGGCTCGACTGGTGCTCGATGAGCACGGTGAGGTGGGCGTAGCCCCCGGGCCGCCACGGCGCCTGGAAGTGCAGGTCCGGCGTGCGGGCGCGCAGCTCGGCGCTGTGGCGCTCCGGGGGCACGGCGACGAGGCCGTCGAGGTCGAGCAGCTTGAGCACGGCGGGCGGGAGCAGGTCCCGCAGCATCGCCGCGAGCTCGGCGGGCTCGCTGAACGTCAGCTTAAAGAGGGCGTCATGAGGTTGGGTCATGCGCGCAGCATTAGCCCGGTGCTGGGCCTCAAACTGACCGGCGATCCGGTGAGGCGCTAATGTCGGCTCAGGATGGCGACGGCGAGCACCACGAGCCCGGCGCCGATGAGCTCCCGCGCCGAGGGGTAGTCCGCGCCGAGGGTCAAGGCCAAGATTGTCGTGGCGACCACCCCCGCGAGCACGCTCGCCGAGCGGTTCACCGGCACGGCGAAGCTTGACTCCCGGGGGTCCAAGAAGATGAGGGTGCCGAAGATGCCCGTGCCTTGGCTGAACACCCCCACGAGCAGGGCGAGGCCCAAGGCGAGGCCGGTGACGCCGCCGGTGAAGCCCTCCCGCAGGTGGCCCATCAAGGAGCCCTCGCCCCACAGCGCCAAGAGCCCCAACATCACCATGGTGAAGGGCGCGACCACGAGCTGCTCCTCGGCGAAGTAGCGCCGGGTGACGGCGGGGTCCGACGCTTTGCCAAGGCGGTCGATGAGCCGCAGGCGCACGAAGTACGCCGCGAGGTAGAGCCCGATGTCCAGGGCCGCGGCGGGGGAGAGCCCGAAGCCGTCCACCTCGGAGCTCGCCACGATCAAGGCCACACCACACAAGGCCAAGGCGACCCAGGCCGCCGGGCGCGGGCGCTTGTGGCTCAAGAGGTCCACGACCGGGGCGATGGCGAGCACCCCGCCGCGCATCAAGAGCATGGCGAAGACGATGGACACGCCCTCGAAGGTGTAGGCCAAGGTCGCCGTGACGAGGATGAGGGCGGTGCAGGCCCCGGAGAGCGCCGTCCAGCGGCTCGGCGCCGGGAGGCTCAGGCCGCCGAGCTGCACCCGCCCCGCGTCCCGCCACCAGCCCGAGCTGAACAAGAACACGAAGGTGACGACGACCGAGGCCACCGTCGACGCGGGCAAGATCGCCGCCCCATCGACGGCGGGCTGCCCCGGCACGAGCCCCGAGGACAAGGCCTTCGTGAGCGCGGTGAACGGCACATAGCAGAGGAAGTACAGGAGCGCCGCGCGCCAGATGCCGATGGCGCCTCGGCGGGGGTCAACGACGATAGGGCACCTCCAAAGGGACTATGCCCCTCGCCGTCGGGTCAGGCGCCGCGCACCACGACAGAACCTGCGCCAGCGCAGGCCGGGGAGGCTCAGCCCAGGGCGGCCGCGTCCAAGGCCCGCAAGAACTCGTCCACGTTCAGCCGCCCGTCGCCGCCGCGGTCGTGCTTCTCCACCAGGGCCTTGGCCTCGCCGTCGGTGAGGTGCTCATCAAAACGCACCATCGCCGCGCGCAGCTCGTCCGCGCTGATGAAGCCGTCGCCGTCGAGGTCAAACTCCTGAAACACCGCCTTGAGCTGGGCGCGGACTTCAGGGCTGAGGTGGGAGAGGCGCTTCTCGGGCATCGTCGGGCTCCAGGGTGAGGGTGGACCCTCATAACCCGTCTAGCCCGGCGGGGCGGAGAGCAGGTCGGCGGCGGCCAAGGGCGCGGCGACGGACCCCCGGAAGAGCGCGTAGACCTCGGAGCCCTCCGGCAGGCTGAGGTCCCCCTCGGTGAGCGCGGCGAAGACGGGGCCCTGCAGGGGCGGCAGGGCCTCGTGCAGGGTGTCGGCCTGGGCGTCGAGGATGCGGCGGAAGAGGCCGTGGCGGTCCTCGCAGGGGCGCCGGGTCAGCTCGCTGACCGCCCAGTCGCCTCGGGTGAGCACCCGCTGGGCCCGGGCCGCGGCGTGCAGCGCTCCGATCCGCAGCATGGTCGGGCGGTCCCCCCGGGCGTAGTAGCGCAGGAGCCGCGGGCAGACGGCCTGGATGTCCCGGCTGGAGGTCGCGACGTTGTTCATCGCGAGCTGGCCTTTGCGGGAGACGTCGAGCCAATGCACCCGCCGCGTCGCCAGATCGACGAGCAAAGGCATAAAGACGCCGTTGGGGCCGTCCAAGGCGAAGCGCAGGTGTACGGTCCGGGGGTCAAAGACGGCGCTCCCGTCGTCCTCCCGCACCATGAGCCCGGCGAAGGCCCGGGCGAGCTTCGAGAAGGGCGGGCCGAAGTAGGCGTTCACCACCATCACGGCGTAGCGCAGGCCCTGGGCGCGGGCGTTGTGCACCAGCAGGTCCACAAACTCCGAGGCCCCGTCGGGGTGGGGAGCCGAGGTGAAGTCCCCCGACGACCGGGCGACGGTGACCCCACCCAGCGCCAGCTTGAGCTTGTAGTAGGAGCAGACGTCCTTATAGGACCAGTCCTCGCCGTAGAAGCCGACGCTGAGGTCGAGGTCGGAGTAATCGGAGTCGTTGGGCTGCTGGCACCAGTGCATGAACAGGCGCGCCAAGGAGCCTTCGGGCAAGGGCAGGCTCGACCCCCGGGGCAGGTTCACCGCCGAGACGCTCGCCGTGCGCTCGTTGAAGGGCGCGACGATCTGGGCCAAGGACTCATCCAGCACGGCGTCCTGCACCGGGCTGAGCCGGGCCAAGCGGTCGAGCAAGACCCGCTCCAGGCCCTCGATGAGCGGGCCCGTGCGTGTGGCGTCGAGGAGCGGCCGGGTGTCCTTGGCTGAGGGCGCGATGAACAGCGGCGTGGCGGGGAAAAACACCCGATCCGGCCCGGGCTCGTGGCGGTGGGCGAGGGCCGTCGTGAGCGTGAGCAGCATCGGCGTCGGCAGCCGCCTCGCCACGGCGAGGAGGGCCTCGTCGGGGGCGCGGCTCGTGGGGTCGAGGCGCAGGAGCAGGTCGAGGCGCCGGGCCAGTTCTCCGGGCCGGGCGCGGAGGTGGGCGGTGAGCCCGGCGACGTCCTTCGCCCGCAGCAGGCGCTCGGCCTCCCCGCGGAAGGTGCGCAGCGCCGGGCGGCCCTTGTTGTCGCGGCGCACATCCTCCGCGCCCTGCAGCAAGGAGTCGGCGAGCTCCCCCGTCGTGCCGCGGAGGGTCACGAAGGCCCGGGCGATGACCGGGAAGCGCTCGGCGTACTCATAGGGGTGGAGGCGCTCGCCGACCGCGCGCCAGAGGCTCTCATGGCGCTGGAGGTCTTCGGCGAGGGTGGCCTCGGGCAGCCCGTTGAGCAGGGCCAAGAGCGCCCGGCGCAGGGGGCGGCTCATCTTGGCGACATGCGAGCGCGGCGAGGTGACGAGCCGCTGGGTCATCGCCGGGATCTTGGCCTGGGTCTTGGTGTCCCAGCGCCGGTCGCCGCGCCGCATGGGGGCGGCCTTCCCCTTGGCCTGGAGGCTCACGTCGGCGCCGGAGTAGGCGGCGATCACCCGCAGCAGGTCCGTGGCCGTCGTGAGCCGGGCGCCCAGCGCGTTGTGCAGCGCCGGGTCGTTGGGGTGGGCCCGCAAGAGCCCGCCGAGCACGATGGCGAGGTTCTCCTTGACCGGGATCGTCTCCGGCAGCCAGCCCAAGAGCGTGAGCCCCAGCTCGCTGACGAGGAGCTTGAGCGTGGTGACGTCGTCGGGGGTCATGACCTGGGCCCGGGCGCAGAGGCGCTCCAGCAGCGTACGGGCCGTCGAGTCCTTCTCCGCGGGGAAGAGCACCTGGAGCTTGACCCAGCGCTCCGCCTGGCTCAGGGGTCGGGGGGCCTCCTCCGCGACGTAGTAGGGGGAGTCCCGGTCGAGCTTCACCCCACAGATCGGGCAGCCGTCCGTCTCCCCAGGCGTGAAGCAGTTGGTGCAGACGATGTGCCGGCAGGGGCGCAGGACGTGGGTCGTGGCCACGGCGCCGCAGTTGACGCAGGGCAGGTCCTCACGCTGGAGGTAATGAACCAGGAGCCGCTTGACCCAGAGGGCGTAGGTGTCGTCGGGCACACCGTCGGGGAAGCGCCGGTACTGCGGCTTGTGTTTGACGCCCGCGCCCCGGTGCTCGGCGAGGGCCTTGGGCAGCCACTCGTAGAGCTCGGTGAGCGCTTGGGCCGAGCCGCCGCGCAGGCGCCTCACCAGGCCGTTGCTGAGGACGTAGCCGAGCTGGGCGACCTCGTCCGCCAAGGCGCCCACGGCGGCCTCGGTGGGCCGTTCGCCGGGGGCCTCGCCCTCCTCGGGCAGAAGCACGAGGCCATGACGGGCGGCGAGGGACGCGCGGAGGGTCACGACAGCCTCGCGGGCGAGAGAAGGGGTGGGAGGAGAGCGTCCGCGCTAAGACCAGAAAGGGGAGAAGGAAGCGCGGACTGAGCCTCCCGCGCCTCTTGTACAACAGCGTGTTGGTGGGAGTCAAGGGGGGCGCGCGAGGCGCCG
>JAKLKD010000339.1 GCA_023150845.1 Myxococcota bacterium
GCGGGGCAGGGGCCTGGGCGCGCTCACCCGGAGGCCGCTCGCCGTCCGGCGCGGTGGGCGGCGCCTCCTGGTCGGCCTCGGCGGGGCGAGCGGGCATCGGGAGGAGCTCGGCGACGGCGTCGTCGGCGTCCGTCGCGGTCCGCTCACGGGCGCGCTCCTCAAGGGTCTCATCAGGAGGCGCCTCCACCTCAACCATAGCGAGGCCGTCCGTCTCCGCGCCGCGGGCGGCGGCGGGGCTCCGGCGATCCTCCTGCTCCCCGGCGTCGGCGATGTCTTCGCCCCGGCGCTCACGGGGCTCCTCGCGGGCGGTGTTCACACGCTGGGCGCGGGCGCCGGTCTGGGCGACGAGGCCGGGCGAGTTCGCGGCGTCTTGGATCGTCGCGGGCAGCTCGTCCGCGGCACGGGTGTCGGCGTCGGCGTGCTGGGCGCGCTGGGCGAAGTGGTCGGCGCGGAGCGGATCGGGGATCTCCGGGCCCTCGTTGAGCTCGACGAGGCGCCGCGGCTTCGGGGGCGTCGGCGCCTCCTCCTCTGGCGTCACCTCGGCCTCCTCAGGCGGCTCCACGGCGTCGAGAGGCGTCGGCGTCTCCTCCTCAAGCGCGTCCAGATCGGCGCCCGCGGTGCGCGCGGTCAACGCAGGCTCCAGGCTCACCAAGGTCAGGGTGACCTGTTCTTTGGGCGTCTCGGGGGTGGTGGGCGCCGTCGAGAGCCCAGGCAGCAGAAAGAACAGGCCGTGGACCGCGAGCGCCGTCGCCGTGCTGATCCCCCAGCCCCAAGGAGACGGCGGAGGGCGCGGGCTGAACCTTGGTCTCTCGATCAAGCCGCACCTCCGCTGATGTCCAGCATAGAGCGCTCACGACCGCGGATGGATCACCACTCGCGCGTAAGCTGCGTGCGGTCAGGCGGAGCGCAGGGCGTCTCGCAGCTTCGTGCAGAGCAAGGCGCGCTGGGTCTCGGTGAGCGCGCGGGAGAAGGCCTTCGAGGCGAGGTCCGTGGTGGCGACATAAGTCGCCTTGAAGCAGGCGCAGTCGGGGCACAGCCGCATGTGCTCCTCGATCATCGCCGCCTCCTCAGGGGGGAGGGATCCGTCCAGATAGTCGAGCATCGAGCTGGAGATCTCTCGACATCGAAGCGACAAGGTCACGCTGGAGCAGGACTTGGACATCAGGTTCTCCCGCCGAGATAGTCGGTCACGGCCTCACGAACGCCGAGCCTCGCCCTGTGCAGGCGCGTCTTCACCGCGGGCACGGTGAGGTGCAGGAGCTCGGCGATCTCCTGCATAGAGAGGTGCTCGTAGTCAGCGAGCATGAGGACCACCCGGTACTTCTCGGGCAGCTCCTCGACGGCGGCGCGCAGGCGCTCCCCGAGCTCGTGATCCTCCAGGGCCTTCTCGGCGAGCGGGGACCAGTCCACGACGGCGCGCTCAAAGTGCCCGTCGTCGGAGAAGCTCGGCGTGCGCACCTCCAGCGGCACCTCGGGGCGGCGCCGCCGGGTGCGCAGGCGCATCAGGCAGGTGTTCGTCGTGATCCGCAGGAGCCAGGCACGAAATGGCGACTCCTGGCGGAAGCTCGACAGCTTCCGAAACGCCGAGAGGAAGGTCTCCTGCACGGCGTCCTGGGCCTCGGCCTCATCGCGCAAGATGCCCATGGCGACGCTGTAGACACGATCGGAGTGCCGCAGGAAGAGCTGCTCAAAGGCGCCATAGTCCCCGCGCAGCGTGGCCTCGACGAGCGCGCCGTCTTCGAGCTCGTTGAGTGTGTTCGGGGGATGGTGGGTCGAGAGGTTCATGCCGCTTCACTTGGGATGTTGGTCGTCCAATAACGTCGCGCGCTCAAGGTGACACGGGCCACGATTATGCCCTATGCTGCGCATGTGGCACTCCCCAAGAAGACCCCCGTCGAGCTCGTGCGCCAGAGGCTGCGTGAGGTCGCCCGCGACGTGCGGGATCGCGCCAAGGCGCGGATCTTCGGGCCTCGCTCGAAGTACAAGGAGGGGGACCTGCTCACGGTCTCGTTCCAAGGAAAACACGCCGGGGAGGTGCTCTATGGAACGACGATCCTCTCCGCCTCCCGGGCGATGAAGGTCGATCTTGACCACTTCTGCGGGGGCTGCGGATCCTGCGGGACCTGCCGGGTCTTCGTCGTCGCTGGGGCCGAGCACCTGAGCCCCATCCAGATGAACGAGGAGATCACCCTCGGCGCCGAGGCCGCGCGAAAGGGCCACAGGCTCGCCTGCCAGGCGAAGGTCCAGGGCCCCGTCGAGGTGAAGATCCCCGACTACTTCTTGGCCCGCTAAAAGCCCGGCTCAGCGCCCCGGCGCCTTCGTGAGGCGGTGGAAGAGCGCCCAGTCGCCCGCGTCGTGGAGCGGGGAGTAGCGGCCTAAGGTCGCGAAGGTGGACAAGGTGCTGGCGATGCCGAAGAAGATCGCCAAGAGCGCCCCGCCCACACGCAGCCAGCGCGGCTTCGGCGGCGCGTAGAGCAGGTCGTCGTCGTCCTCGACGAGGCGCAGCGGCGGCGGCAGCTCACCGTCCACGGGGGCGATCTGGGGCGGGCCGTCGAGCACGAAGGGGTCGTGACGCATAAAGAGAGTCTACCCCCGCCACGGCGCGGGGGCGCGGAGCGCGCCATCTCCTCCCGTCGTCCGACCCACCGCCTGAACCTCTACCTCGTCCCATCGGACCCCGAGCGGCGCGTCGACGAGGCGGCCCTCGACGCGGGGCTCCGGAGGATCATCAGCGCGGGGATCTTCGCCGCCGACGGCGCGCCCGGCGAAGGCGCGGCGCGTCTGGTCTCCGGGGGATTTGTCGCCTGGCGCATCGACCGACCGCCCTCACCGACGGTGTACGGCAACCGCCAAGGGGGCTACGCGGCGCGTTGCCCGGCCTGTGGGGGCGGCCTCGCCCGGGAGCTCGCCGCGGCCTTGGGGCGCTGGAGAGCCGGGGAGGGGACGGCGCTCGTCTGTCCGGCCTGCGGGACCTCCACCCACATCGCGGCCTTGTCTTACGCCCCCGCCGCCGCCCCGGCGCGTTACGCCGTCGAGCTGCGTGACGTCGGCGCCCCCGAGCTGCTCACCGCGGACATCCCCGGGTTTAACGAGCTCTTTGGCGGGGCGCCGATCGGCATCCCCTCCCGAGGCTGACCCCCCGGCTCAGCGGAGCTGCACGACGAGCCCGGCGCCGCCGTTGTGGCCCGGCGCCCCCGCGAACACCGCGCCGTCGGCCTCAACGAGCACCTCCGCGCCGAGCTCCGCCCCGTCGGTCTCGCCGACACCCAGCGTGAGCAAGGTCTCAGAGCCCGCCTCGACGGCGAACACCGCGCCCCGCAGGCCGTCGCTGTCAAGGGGCGCGCCGATCACGAGCAGGCCCGCCCCGCAGGCGAGGGCCTGGCCGAAGCGCCCGCCCGCGCCCTGGATGAGCCGCCCCTCGGCGAGGCTCGACGCCGAGGCCTCAAGCACGACCACGGCGTTCATCCCCGGCGCCCCGACGGCGAGTTCATCCGCGCCGTCCCCGTCGAGGTCCGCGACGCAGAGCGCGGCGCCCGCCTCGTCTTGGGGGCTCAGGCGCGGGATCCACAGGCCGTCTTGGGCGTCGTAGACGGCGTCCGTCGCGGCGGGGGCGCCGAGCAGGAGCCGCCCGTCCAGCGCAGCGGCGTCGGTGATCCGCGCGCCGACGTCGAAGACCTCAGCCTCAAGCCGCGCCCCGCCCTGGCTGCTCACGACGAGGCCGAGGGGGGTCGAGCGCACCAAGGCCCCGAGGAGCTGCCCGGCGGCGCCTGGCTCCTCCACGCCGTCACGCCAGAGGAGGCCCGCGCCGTCCTCGGCGAGGGGCGCGCCGACGACGAGCACCCCGTCATGGACGGCGAGCCCCCGGCCAAACGCGCCGCTGGCCAATCCGGGCACCGCGGTGAGCTGATCCTCCGGCGCGAGCCGCCACACGGCGCCGCCGTCGGCCCAAGGCGCGCCTGCGTAGCGAGCGCCCGCGCCCGACGCGAGGCTCGCGCCGAGCCCACCGCCGGGCGTCACGCCCTCCCAGCGCCCCATCGGCGTCACGATCGGCGTCGAGTCCGTCACCGGGCTGTCGTCGCCTTTGTCGCGGCAGCCGAGGCCGATGAGGGCCACGAGGGCCGCATGTCTCCAAGGGGTCGCCATCACCCGCAGGATAGCCGCACGCCGACGGACAGGGTAGTGGTGTGCCGCGCGTGACCCTTCACGCCTCGTAGGAGCGCCTCATGTCGTCCATCCGGCGGCAAGTCAACATCGCCGCGCCGATCCGCGCGGTCTGGCGGATGATCACGACGGCGGAGGGCTGGACGTCCTGGTACGCCGACGAGGCTCGGTTCGACGCCCGCAGCGGCGGCCGGGTGACCCTCACCACCGAAGGCGACGACGGCGAGCCCGTGGAGGAGGTCGGGATCTTACACATCTACCGGCCCACCTCCCGCATCGAGATCGCCTGGGACGCCCGGAGCCCGGCGCCCACCCGCGGCTCTCGGATCGTCTTCAACCTCGCTGTTGACGGCGCGGAGACCCGCCTGAGCCTCGTTCACAGCCAAGGTGAGCTCCTCGAGAACGAAGAGTCTCGCCAAGCCCTCGACGACACATGGCGCCGCGCGCTAAACAGCCTGCGCGACACCCTTGAGGCGGGCTGACCCCCGCTCCTCCGCTCTATCTCGCTCCCCACCCTTGCCCGACTCTGCCTCCTGCGCTAAGGAGGTTGGGTTGTGGAGGTATGAACATCATGGCTCGCCCCCGCCGTACGTCCCGTATCGGCAAGCTCGACTCGATCGACTACAAAGACTCTGACACCCTCAAGAAGTTCTTGACCGAAGGCGGGAAGATCCTCCCTCGTCGGCTCACAGGGCTCTCCGCCAAGCAGCAGCGCCAGCTGACGCTCGCTATCAAGCGCGCTCGGCACCTCGCGCTGCTCCCCTACAGCCGCACCGACTGATCCCCGCTGACGGCTCCACGCCTTGACCTCGCCGCGACGTCCGCAGCGAGCCCCCAAGGTGTGAGTCACAGCCTTCGGGCCGAGAGCCATCCCGCCGTTCGCGGTGGGATGGCTTTTCTTCGTTTCCCGCGACACCTCTTCGGGTTGTGCGGACGCGCCGCGACGCCGCGGGCAGGATCGTGGGCGGCGCGCCCAGCAGGTCCCGTTTTGTCGCCTCGTGCTCGCAGGAGCGCAGCGATTGGGCGGTCGGGGCCGCCGCGT